>NZ_CP059732.1:7538750-7882500 GCF_014117325.1 Spirosoma foliorum
TGGCAACAATAAGCTTCTGTCGGATTAAGTTCGAAATAAAATGCTCCTGAGCAGGCCCAATAGAGCCTGTTGTCCAGAGTGTACCAATACGATTCAAAAAGGGGTAGATGATATTGATCATCGTATTTTCGAACCCAAATTGAAACGAATTATCACGAATAATTTTCTCGAACCCTTCCTCGTCCAGGTCGATCATGGAGAGCGTCAGCGCGTGAATCTGATCAGGGTAGGTAAGGCGTCGTTCTGAAACACTAACAACTTCACGATATAACTCTTCGGGTGAGAGCTTCGAGATTTCCGAAATTTTGTAGCCGTGATCCTTCAATAAGGAAATATTCAGCACAAGCTTCAAATCCTGATCGTCATACGTTCGGATGTTGGTATCAGTTCGTTGCGGGGCAATAATGGCGTACCGTTGCTCCCAAATTCGCAACGTATGGGCTTTAATTCCTGAAAGCTGCTCTAAATCTCTAATGGAATAGGTACTCATAAAACAAGACTGCAAAGAATAAACCTATAAGGCATCTGCCGTAAACTCAATTAAACGAAGCTGGTGCGGAGTATAGATATTTCCCTTGTTGAATTATAAACCGGAAACCGAGGGATGTTAATTTTGTTTAATCTTCTTTCTGTAAAGGTTCAACAAAAATAGCATTTACTACTTATAAATCAAATCTATATAACACTTAACGTGAATTATGGAGGATTTACGAATAGAATTATACTAGTTTTTTGTCATCCCGACGCCAGGAGGGATCTTCGGTAGACAACCAGTTGCCGAAGATCCCTCCTGGCGTCGGGATGACAAAAATAACATTATAAGTGACTGATTATCAGTTAATAATTTCAGATTCTATCGATTATCCACGTTAACACTTAGTTACTGACTAACTAACTAGGTTAGTAAGTGCAGGGGCAATAAAAAAAGCCCTGAACAGTCAGGGCTTTTTTTCAGGGTGAAAGACGGGGCTCGAACCCGCGACCTTCGGAACCACAATCCGACGCTCTAACCGACTGAGCTACAATCACCATTTTTGAGAGTGCAAAAGTAATGAATAATGAATAATGTACAATGACTAATGGAGTTATTAATTATAAATTATGCATTGTACATTATTCATTACCCAATTAATTAGGCTTGCTTGCCTTGCTGATACCGTTTTTCGGCAGCATTCCAGTCAACTACGTTGAAATAAGCCGCAATATAATCTGGACGACGGTTCTGATATTTCAGGTAATAAGCATGTTCCCAAACATCAAGGCCAATAATAGGGAAGCCTTTTACTTCGGCAATATCCATTAATGGGTTATCCTGGTTTGGTGAAGACGTGATCGCTAATTCACCTTCTGGCGTTACGATCAACCAAGCCCAACCCGAACCAAAACGAGTGGTAGCAGCTTTCGTAAATTCTTCTTTAAAAGCGTCAAATGAGCCAAATTTCTGGTTGATAGCTTCAGCTAACGTGCCAGTAGGTTGTCCTCCACCCGTGCCCGAAATGGTGTTCCAGAACAATGTATGGTTATAATGGCCACCACCATTATTACGAACAGCAACGGGTGCTTTGCTCACACTGGCCAGCAGATCTTCGATGGATTTATTCTCCATGTCCGTGCCTGCAATGGCGTTATTCAAGTTCGTCACGTAAGCGTTATGGTGCTTGCCGTGGTGAATTTCCATTGTCTGTTTGTCAATATTCGGTTCGAGCGAATCACTTGGGTAAGGAAGCGGATCTAATACAAAAGCCATTGTATTGATTAGTTAGAATGTAAGATTATTCGGTTCAGTTAACAAGCCTATTTCAATTTATGTTCTTAGACGATTAAAAAACTTTGCCAATAGCGCCTGACTTTCGTCGGCTAGTACTCCTGTTTCGATGCGAGTTTTAGGATGTAATACGGACGGCTGCATTCGGCTGTACCCTCGTTTGGGATCACTCGCCCCGATCACTAACCGACCTAATTGCGCCCAGAATAAGGCACCTGCGCACATTACACAGGGTTCTAAGGTTACGTATAAGGTGCAGTCGGTCAGGTATTTGCCGCCTAAATAATGTTCTGCTGCTGTAATCGCCATGAGTTCGGCATGGGCTGTTACATCGGTAAGCTGTTCGGTTTGGTTGCGGCCCTTGGCAATAATTCTATTTCGGCAAACAACGACAGCGCCAACCGGAATTTCGCCATTATCGGCGGCTTCCTCAGCCAGTCCTAGTGCGATATCCATGAAATATTCATCGGGCATGAGCGTCGTTGGGCAACAATGGTTTATTGTTTCACTATTTTTCGAACGGTTTGTCGGTCGCCAACCTGTATACGTAGAAAGTACAGGCCATTAGGCTGAGTGGTCAGATCAAGTTCATTGATCTGTTTACGGGTACTATTCTCCAAAACGGGCCGACCTCCTGCATCAATGAGTGATAGGGTGGCAGGCGTATGAGTTAATGGCAGCTCTAACTCTACCCTAAGTATGGTTTGCGTAGGTACTGGATAGGTTTTGATTAATGGATCAAGCGGGTTGTCGTCTGTAGCCAGTAGTGGGGAGACTACAATGGTCGCGGTACCTGAAATTGGCCCACTACCGCAAACGTTCGTCACATTGGTTAAACGATAGCTTGTTGTTTTAATCGGTCGTGCTTCAAAAATATACGGGTTCGTGGACGTCGTGATCGAATAATTGTTAAGACTGTCCGAGTAGGTTGTTGTCCACGGTGCATCGCCCCCAAATGTTAGGGTTAAATTAGCGGGAGTGCCTTCATAAATAGTTTGTGAACCCGTCAGCGTTGCACTCGCAACAGAGCGTACGGTTAGCTGAGTAGGGCTGTTACTACCGATGATGGCGATCTCTGGGTTATCGGCTTTTATACGAACAAGATACTGGCCTCCGGGTAGTGTAGAGGGAAGCGTTCCTGTAACGGGAGAACTTGTGGCGGTTGTCGAAACAGCATACTTTTTCGTCGTATCGATTGCACTCACCAGTTCTATTCTAAATACATTGCCCGAATTAAACAGCCCTGATGTAGTAAACGGTACCGCAAGCGACGTGCCTGTGCATAAGGTTGTTGTTGCTATGGAGCTGGTTGAAACCGTTGGGACAATAACATTGATTTGGGCAGTTGCCGGACTCCCTGGTAACCCCACGCCACAACCATTCGAAACGGTTATTACCTGATAGATTGTGTTGCCACGGGGTAATACCGAAATGGTTGTGTCTGTTTTGGTCGACGTACCCGTATAACCACCTGTAAGCGTGTAGGTAAATGGCCCTGAGCTAGTAAACTTTAATTGCAATGGGGCCCGCTGGCCTAAATTTACCGTAGTGGTAGGTGCTGTTAAGCCTAATGTAGGTGGTGATGTAACAACAGCCTTGATGAGGGTTCGGGGACTATAACAGCCATTTGCCCCAATCTGGTACACGTAAAAAGGATCGCCACCTGGCTGAACATTCGTATTGGTTGTTGCAGGCGTAGGTGCGTAGGTAGTTACTCGACCATAAGGATCAATCCATCTCAATTGGCTGCCGGATTCACCAACGGCTTCCAGGGGCGTGGCATTGTCGTTAATACAATAGACAACCACGGGTTTGGGGGTAATAGGTGCCGCTACTGTATTGATTGTAACAATTAAATCGGCTCTGGGACTTTCGCAGTTGTTGACCGTTTGACTAACCTTAAAGGTCTGCGTACCCGCTTTATCAACGGAAGGAATAGGCGCGTTGGGGAATTGATTACCGTCTGTATTATACCAACGAAGATTTTGCCCACTAACGTTAGACTGTAATGATGTTACGTTCTGCGCAGGTTGATCCTGTTGCGTCTGACAATACGTAACAGGTGCCACCGTCGGCTGGCTAGGTAAGGCGTTAATGACAACGGTTATTGTTGCTTTGGGACCTTCGCAACCTTCGCTGGATGTCTGTGAAACTTTATAGGTTTGATTACCTACAGAACCCGTGTTGGGAGTAGGCGTCCCAGCTAACGAATTATCGGAAGCATCATACCATTTTAAGTTTGTGCCGTTGGCCGTTAATGGTTGGGCAGTAGCATTATTACAGAAACTTACAGGATTTACGCTTGGTGCGCCAGGTGTAGTCTTTACTCGTACGCTCAGGCTGGCACGAGGTCCTTCACAACCGCTTAACGTCTGACTAACATAATAAACAGTTGTCCCAACGGTAGAATTTGCAGGCGTAGGCGCGTTAGTAGATGCCGTACCACCATTGGCAGATGTGCCATACCAGTTAGCCGTAGCATTGGTGACTAAAGATGCTGTAAGAACTGGGGCTGTATAGTTCTGGCAAAAGTCAATTCCAGAAGTTCCGGGAGCAGCGGGCGTATCTTTTACCTGCACAGGTATACCGGCACGAGCGCTTTCACAACCATTAACCGTCTGGGTTACGTAATAGGTAACAGAGCCAATAGCCGAAGCTGCTGTGCTCGGAACCGTAGCGTTGCTTGAGCCAGTGCCATTAGTCGCATTCGTACCATACCATTTCAAATTCTGTCCTACAGCCGTTAATGCTTGTGCTGTGGTACCCTCACAATAAGCACTGGGAGAGGTTCCGGTTGGTGGAGTTGGTACCGAATTGATGGTTACCGTAAGCGTTGCTTTAGGACCTTCGCAATTGTCAACGGTCTGCGAAACTTTGTAAACCTGATTACCCAGG
This sequence comes from Spirosoma foliorum, assembly GCF_014117325.1. NCBI lineage: Bacteria > Pseudomonadati > Bacteroidota > Cytophagia > Cytophagales > Cytophagaceae > Spirosoma > Spirosoma foliorum. The sequence continues at coordinate 7,543,411 of NZ_CP059732.1, forward strand.
GAGCTTGTGTTAGGAGTTGGCGGACCAGTTAACAACTTATCAGTATCATCGTACCATTTCAGATTTGAACCAGTGGCTGTTAATGGTTGAGCAGTCACATTATTACAGAAGCTAATAGCGCTCACAACAGGAGCAAGAGGTAGGGATTTCACCCGGACACTCAAACCAGCACGAGGACTCTCACAGCCGTTTAGGGTTTGGCTAACATAGTAAGGCGTATTACCCGGCGTTGCACTGGAAACAACAGGTGGATTCGAAGAGGCAGTCCCACCGTTAACTAAAGTGCCATACCAGTTAAGCACGGCGCTTGCAGAAGCTGTTGCCGTTAATGTTAAGGATGCTACCCCCTGGCATAATTCAACATTTGTTGTACCGGGCGCAGCAGGTTTGCTTTTGACTACGACAGGAATACCCGTACGTGAGCTTTCACAGCCACTGATCGTTTGCGTTACATAGTAAATGGCAGATGCTGCTGTACTGGGGATTGTAGCGTTGGTTGAAGCCGTACCGTCTGTTGAGTTAGTGCCATACCATTTTAAGAGCGATCCGGTTGCGACCAGAGCTTGAGGAGTAGCTCCTTCACAATATGTAACCGATTGTCCGGAGGGAGCGGGAGGGATGGCATTAACCGTTACAGTCAAGGCTGCTCTTAAACTTTCACAGCCGTTAACGGATTGACTAACATAATAAGTGGTTGACCCGGTATTAATCGTTGATAGGGTTGGGGCCACGCTTGATGCTGTCCCTCCAGCCGAAGCCGTGCCATACCAGATCAGAGTCCCGCCCGATGAAGGTGTTGCGGATAAAGGGTCTGTACTACGCGTTTGACAGGCGATAACCGGACTCGTTACGGTAGGGGCTGCTGGAGTCGCTTTAACCGTAACGGCAATAGCAACCCTTGAGCTTTCGCAGCCATTTAGCGTTTGGCTGACATAATAATTTGTTACTCCTGATTGAGAGGTAGTAGGTGTTGTCGCAACGTTTGATGCTATGCCTCCATTGGCAGAAGTACCATACCAGTTGAGAACGGCACTGGTAGAAGCCGTGGCCGATAAGGCGACAGCTGGTTGACTTTGACAATAAGTAGGAGCCGGAGTTGTAGCTGGTAAGCCCGGTTTACTTTTTACGGTAACTGTGATGGTTGCCCTGCTACTTTCGCATCCGTTAACTGTCTGACTGACGTAATAATTAGTTGGGCCAATAAGGCTTGTATTTGGTTGTGTCGCCACAGTTGATGCGGTCCCTCCCGATGACGCCGTACCATACCAGTTAAGTACACCCCCTGCCGAAGCCGTCGCATTTAACGATTGAGGAGTATCACCGTCGCAATAATCAGCAGGTTTCGTTACGGTCGGAGGATTGGGAGGACTGGAGACTGTAACAACAAGACTGGCGCGAGGACCTTCGCAGCCGCTCAGCGTTTGGCTGACGTAATAGGTAGTAGGACCTACAGCTGTTGTAGAAGGAACAGGAGAAATAGAAGATGCTGTTCCACTATTGGAAGAAGTGCCATACCAATTAAGCGTTGCAGACCCAACTGGGGTTGCCACTAAAGAGCTGGCTGTTTGCCCTACGCAATAACTTATGGGCGAAGTGCCCGGAGCAGCAGGTGTGTCTTTTACGGTAACGGTAATCGTTGCCTTAGGACTTTCGCAGCCGTTAACTGTTTGACTGACGTAATAGAGGGTTGATCCAATAAGGTTAGTGTTTGGTTTCGTTGCCGTACTAGAGGGCGTGCCTGATGGATTCTGGCCATACCAGTTTAGCGTACCACCGCCTGAAGCTGTAGCAATTAGTGATTGAGGGGAATTACCTTCACAATAAGTAAGAGAAGGAGAAGGTATACCTGGAGCAGTAGGGACATTAATTGTGAGGGTTGATAGACTGGTAGCCTTTGTTGCATTGCCGGCAGCTATTTGAATACGATAGGAATTACCATTTGCAGCCGTCGAAGGAATGGTCCCACTAATATTTCCCCCCGTTCTTGACGTCAGAGTACCTAAAATTGTTGGATAAGTACCTCCAACAACATCAGATAAATACGCTGTGAAAACATTTCCCACAGCGAATGAAGTACTTGTTGTGAAAGAAACAGTAAGTCCTTCTCCTGCACAAACTGTAGCTTTAGAAAAAGTAACATTGGTTATTGTCTGCCCAAACCCACTAGTTGCCAACCCCATCAGACACAGCAAAGCCAGTAAATAGGAGTAAAATATACGTCCTTTCATAAAACTTGAGTAATAAATCAATTTTGGACTCTAAAGTTAATGTTTTTATGCTTGATATATGGAAGACAATAGGTTGTAGCCCATGTACACCAGTTAGCAAAATGTGGATAACTGTATAATTAATCGATTGATTAATAGTAGTATGCTAGTGTTTTGTATTCGTTATTGTGCCCAGAGAGACAATGCTCTTAAACTAGCTGCAATAAAAATGCCACTTCATTAATGAAGTGGCATAAAGCTATTTTATACGCATCCTGAGTGAGGGCGAATACCGTTTAATAAGCAACGTATTACTCAACAGCACTATAGATCATTTCGTGAATCCGTCGGCGAAGTTTCGTGGTGTTGATCGAGTTGTTACCAGCTGTTGGATAGATACGATTCGACAGGAATACAAAAATCAACTCTTCATCGGGATCAACCCAAACCACATTGCCTGTAAAACCGGTATGCCCGAATGATCGAGCCGATGCCTTCGGTGCCATGTATACACTATTGGGGTTTTCCGGATTTGGTTTGTCCCAACCCAATGCCCGGAAGCTACGGTTGCTTAAAGTCTGGGTGAAATAAGGCACCGTCATAGGATTCAGAACACGCTGATCGCCGTAAACACCTTTCTGGAGATTCATCTGCAAGAGCGTCGCGATATCGTGTGCATTGCCAAACAAACCAGCATGGCCCGAAATTCCTCCCTGAACAGCTGCCATCTGATCATGCACGGTACCCACAAGCAACTGATTCCGATAGTAAGTATCCTGTTCGGTTGGTGCGCATACTGGATGTGGTAAACGCTGTAAAGGCGTGAAACCCAGCTGATGCAGCCCAAGCGGCTTATAGACATTCTCCGTCACGAATTTGTCTAACGGTTGCTTGCTCACGCGTTCCACAATCTTCTGTAAAGTCAGAAAGTTAAGGTCGCTATAAACGTAGGCTGGCTTGCCCCCTTCATCGACCTTACGTGACATCGGCGATTGAATCACCCATTTCCAGACCGAATCTTTCAGCGCCGGAACACCCCAGAGTGTAGGCGCAATTTGAAGGGTGTGTAAGCTATCCTGCGTAGCCGAATAGTATTGAGCTTTCAGGCCCCCGCCCGGTAAGCGGGTACGATCCCAGGTGGTTGGGTAGTACGAAACCATACCCGATTGGTGCCAGAGCAAATCCTGAAGGGTAATGTTTTGCTTGTTTGTATTCCGAAGTTCGGGCAAGTAAACAGATGCCTTTTGCGTCAGATCAATCTGTTTCCGGTCATACAATACCATCACCGATTGTAAAGTCGCGAGTACTTTCGTGAGCGATGCCAGATCGTACAAGGTCTCATCAGTTACTTTTTCGGCACCAGCAGAATACGTTACTGCGCCGAAGTTCTTGCTATAAACGATTTTTCCTTTGCGTGCTACCAGAATCTCGCAACCCGGCACAACGTGATTTTTTATCGCGTTTTGGGCAATGGCGTCAATTTGGTTCAGCACCGCCGATTTCATACCGACACTTTCTGGCGATCCGGCCGATAACCTTCCTTCAGGGTTTGTATGCAAACCCATGCCTGCTTTCATCTCGCCTGATGTAGAAACCGGCAACATACCCTTTGCCCCTAATCCACCAAATAGCACCTGAGGCACTACTCGTTGCATATCATCAAGTTCCTGGTAAGCACAAACAAGCGCATCGGCACCCGCAAAGTGAGGTAGACTATAGGGCGATCCAAATGAAGTAACAATTACCTTGATCCCGCGCTGTTTCAGACGAGTGATCAAATCGATAGAAGGCTTTGTGATGCCGAATCGACGAACCGCCGACTCGCTCATTCTATGAAAGCTAATGACGACGGTATTTACATCGCCAACCTGAGCTAGTATGTTTGTTAAATCGGCATCAGAGAGCGGTTTCTCGGGGAAAGCAAGCGTCTGGAAAGGCGCGTACTGGTTCAATGTTTTCTGGAAAACATTGCCAGGTTCGGCACCAATAGCAATAGACGCCAGCCGTAGCGTATCCAGTCGATTTAAAGGAAGGAGCTTGTTGTGGTTATCGATCACCGTGACCGACTGCTCACAAAGTTCCTGTTTTAAGAGTTGGGCTTCTGATGAGTTGAGGTCGGCCGATAGGCCACCTAGTTGAATAGGTTTGTAATGGTTTAAACCTGCCCAATATTTAGCCCGAAGTATCTTTTTAACTTTTTCGTCAATAAGCTCCTGAGAAATAACACCCTGTTGAACGGCATTCAGAATATTGGCAGCGGCATCCCGTACATTTTCCGGATAAAGCAGAATATCATTCCCGGCGAGTAGAGCCCGAATGTTTACATCTACTGTCTTGGACGATCGGCTGATACCACCCATATTGAGTGCATCTGTAAAAATTAACCCCCGGAAACCGAGTTCTTTTTTGAGAAGATCAGTGACAATTTTTTCCGACAAGGTTGCCGCCAATGCAGGCGTGTTATCCATCACAGGTACGTGCAAATGCCCGGTCACAACGCCCATTAAACTATCGGCGATGAGTTTGCGGAATGGATAGAGATCAATTTCGCGCATTTGATCCGATGAGCGCGAAACTATTGGAAGCGTATGATGCGAATCGGCATTTGTGTCGCCGTGGCCTGGAAAGTGCTTTGCCGTGGCAATCACGTGCGTTTGTTGCAAGCCGCGCATGTAAGCCGATGCTTTCAAAGCTACATTTTCTTTCGTTTCGCCAAATGAGCGAACGCCGATAACAGGATTCGATGGATTGCTGTTAATGTCAGATACCGGGGCAAAATTGATATGGATACCCAACCGCTGGCATTGTCGACCAATTTCGGCCCCCATTCGATAAATCAACTCGTTGTCCCGAATAGCGCCCAGCGACATTTGCTTGGGGAAATCCATCGCACTATCTAATCGCATGCCAAGTCCCCATTCACCATCAATGCCAATAAGCAGGGGTACTTTCGATTCAGCCTGGTATCGATTGGTTAAAATTGCCTGACGGTAAGGGCCACCCTGAAAGAAAATCAGCCCACCAATATGATTGTTTTGGATCAGATGGTCGATGTACTGGTAATGGCTCTCATGGCGATTCGAGAAGGCCGCTACCATGAAAAATTGTCCTACTTTCTGTTCAGGCGTCAGCGACTTGAAAACACTGTCGACCCATATACGGCCGCTATCGGGAAGAGTAAACACCTCAACGCCTTCGGCAGCCGCTCCGTATTTGTAGGGAGAAGCAACGGCAATAGCGACTGGCGCAGGGGCCGGAGCTGGACGTTTGATTTTGGATTTTGCCTTATGCGATCTCGAATTACTGGCTTTATGAGATCTTGAATGAGAATGCCTCGCCCAGTGGTTACGGCCTGGTCTTGTCAGACCGTAAGCTGTTAACAAACTGACGAACAGGAGGCCGACAAGTAAAATTGGTCGTACAGCAATGTTCCGCATGGGCACTCTGAAGGTAAAAAAAGTCTAAGTCAGTTAACGGTAGTTTGTGGCAAACCATAAAAATAGCCAAAGCCTATCGAAAACCGTTACTAATCATTGAATTATCTAAATTTTTAACGAAAAAAGATAGATAGATTGTTGTTGATAACGGATTAATACAAAATTAAATTCAAAAATTAGTGCCTTCAAGCTTCAATGACGTATATACTACTGCTGGCTGGACAAATCAGACTATGTGGTTGTGCAGCTCGCAATAAACTGATACTGATTTATTTCTGTGTAAATGATGAAAAAGCTGCAATAATGATGCCGTGGCCGCAGGCCTGCTTACGCTAAGAAAAAACGTAAGTATTTTGAAATGAAAAGGATGATTATCCGAAAGGAGGAGAGCCGTCAGGGGCTGTGTAAACAACAAATGGCCGCTAGGGCCAGAGAATAAGGGAAGTAAGGTGCCTAATCGAATCAGGCTACAGAATAGCTGTCCGGCTTAGGAAAGCGCTGGAAGCCGAAAAAATTAATAAGAGCGGGCTGGATGTACGTTGGAGAGAGCAGCCAGCAATCGTTCGCTGATTTCTGTTTTTGTGATCTGCACAGCTTGCTGCCAGCAGGTGGTTGTCAGTGGCTTCGATTTAGATACAGATGCCGACGCTTTAGCCCGTAGCTGTTTCCGGGCAGCAAACATGTTGTGTGGGTGCCCCATGCTGAAGGCTTGACCGCTGACGCCCACTAACAAAATCCCGATTACCATTAACTTTTTCATGACCACTAGCTTTATTTACACTACAAAGTTATATGTTTTGTTTGGTATCTTGCAATACATAGTACTAAATTTTTTGAATTATTTTTTTGAGATAGGCTAATCGGGTGATTGATTGAGCTAGTTATTCCCTTTTCAATCACCCGATTAACGGACTATTCCTGAACGACGATCCGCTTCACGGCACCATCTTCATTTTGGGTAACGGTAATGAAGTAGATACCCTGCGCTTTTTTGCCCAGATCGATCTGCCCCACAAACTCGCCCGAAAAGTCTTTTATTTCACGCTTGGCGACTTCTTTTCCCTTCGGATTTGTGACAATGATGCTTACATCCCCTTTTTCTGGCGCTGTAAAACGAACATTCAATTGGTCGCGGTCGGGATTATTTGGGAAAGCATCTAATCCCCGAATCGTAGAAGGCTTTCCACCCAAGTTACGAGACCAGTCTTCGAATGGGCGAACCAGTTGGCGATCAAAATCTCTCGGAAACTCCATCTTAAACCGACGAAGCTGATCGGCCATCGAATCCGTTCCCCGCCGAAACTCCTGTTGCCAGTTTTGGTTGTTTCTTAAATTCCAGTCATCTTTCTGAAAGCGATCACGTTGAGCATAAGCATCGCCCGGAACACGTTTCATACCTGGACCAATGCGTTTGCGTGATACAATTCGCTCACTATCATTGTCCTCTACGATAATTGTCATCTGACGCTTACGGCCATCTTTACGGGTAGCCTTCAGCGAATCGACTAATTTCATGACCATCTTATCGCGCTCGGGATCACTCATTCCATTCACACGATATGTGCGTTCGATTTCCCGAACTTCATCACCATTCCGCTCAATAATTCGGACATTTACCTCATTACTATCCGATTTTGGCGATGGGGATATCGGTTTTTGCGCTACGGCCATACCACTGAAGGTAACTGCCAGTAACAGGGCCGGTGTGAACCGGGAGACGGCAAAAACTGTTTTTTTCATAGTACAGATTATTTGCAAACGAAGGAACAATAAGTTGCTAAACCAATTGATTCAGGGGGTGTTAAAGTTTGTTAACGGGCCAATTAGTAGGCTACCCGGTTCGTACTTTTACTGACCACGCCCTGTTTTCGAATAGATGCAGAAATTGGGCGAAGGTTGCATGAAAGAGTAAAAAAATGTCAGAACAACGCATACGCTGGATTGTCGCACTGATGGCCATAGGCTTGCTGGGTCTTGTATGTCTGCAAGTATTCTGGATTAGAAGCGCCTTGCGGTTGCAGAAAGAGCAATTTGCCTATAAAGTAACCGATGCGTTGCAGGAGGTTGTTCGAACGCTGGAACGGCAGGAGATTGTGTACCTGACCAAACAGCGAATCCAGGCTCGTGAACAGCAGGATCGTCTGAAAGCGATTGCGAAGAAAGAAGGGAAGTCGAACGCTTCAGAATCAATTGCCCAGGGAACGGGAGGGCACACTAACCGATTGGTCGAACTAAAAAAAGCGGAGCACTCGCAGAGCCCAACGCCCAACTCACGCCAAATGACGCTGGGTATGACGCCTGCCGGGGCGGTTGTGGTTCAATCCGATGTGCTTCATCCAACGGTTCAGCCACTTTCTGCCGAGCAATCGGCGGTAGTAGTTGAGTTTTTCCGGCAGCAGGAGGAGCTTATGGCCGTTGGTGATTGGCAAACCCAATTGCTTCAACAGCAGCAGTTTGACCACTGGGTCGAAACGGTATTGAGTACCGAATTAATCAAAATCAATAAACAGGTTAATGAGGATTCACTTAAGCGGGCAGCCAAACAGCGTAAGCGTCAAACAGGACAGCCCCGTAAAGACCCACTGCCCACTAATCTGGCAGCTATTAAACCAGGCATTCCTACACATCCGGCTAGTATGAGCCAGCACCGGGCCGAGGAACAATCGCACATGATTAAGGATGTCCTCAAGGGCTTACTCTTGTCTGATCGACCTATCGAAGACCGAATTAATCGGGTTGCGCTAGACACGCTGCTTCGTCAGTCATTGGTTGAGCGAGGTATTAGTATTCCATTTGCCTATGGCGTTCGTACCCGCCAGCAGCCGAAATTTCTGTTTACTTCATTGGGTATGGAAGCCCAGCATTTGGATGAAGAAGGGTATAAAGCGGTACTCTTTCCGAACAATTTCGTTGAAACGGGGAACTACGTGTACGTCTATTTTCCTACCCAGCAGCAGTTTATTTTAGAACGTCTGGGCTTCACATTTGCCGCTTCGGCTGTTCTGATCCTGGTCATTCTGGCTTGTTTTTATATCGCGATTAACACGATTGTTCGACAAAAGAAACTAGCCGATATCAAGAACGACTTTATTAATAACATGACCCATGAGTTCAAAACGCCTATATCGACCATTTCGCTCGCGGTCGAAATGGCGCAGGAGCAGCTACGGTCAGAAAGCCAGACGAAACTGGGACGCACACCAGTAGGAGTCGCTTCGGGCGGACACGATAACGATTTACCCGAGCGGCCAGAACAAATGGACTCCCGATTGACCCGCTATATGGGGATTATTCGCGATGAAACCCGGCGATTGGGGTCGCACGTGGAGAAAGTATTGCAAATGGCGCTGCTGGATCGGGGCGAAATTAAGCTGAACCTATCATCCGTAAACGTACATGACGTTATCGAAAAGGTATTGAATAATCTGGGTTTGCAAATTGAGCAACGCGGGGGAGAGGTAGAGCTCAACTTCGACGCTGACCGGGAAGTGGTTGAAGCGGACGAACTTCATCTAACCAACATTGTGTACAATTTGCTGGATAACGCGCTTAAATACTCGCCCGAAAGCCCGCATATTACGTTAAGTACTAAAAGCCTTCCAGAAGGGGTGAGTATTACCGTTACGGATCAGGGATTAGGCATGTCGAAGGAACAGACGAGCCGAATTTTTGAGAAGTTTTACCGAGTTCCTACGGGCAATCGCCACGATGTGAAAGGGTTCGGGTTGGGACTGAGTTACGTGAAGAAAATGATCGATGAACACCACGGCCAGATTCTGGTTGAAAGCCAACTTGGGAAGGGCAGTTCATTTGAAGTGATACTTCCTTATAAAATTCTGAATGATTGATCGATAGAATAAGTGAATGGCTCTTGCGTCAGCCTTATTCAATCATTCTATCAATCAATCAATCATTCTATCATTCATTATATTATGCCAACCATTCTCCTCGTTGAAGACGACCCTAATCTGGGTCAATTGGTGCAGGAATACCTGACCATGAAAGGATACACAACCGATCGTGCCATTAATGGTGATCAGGGCCTGCAACTGTTTATGGAGGGCGACTACGACCTTTGTATTTTTGATGTGATGATGCCCAAGAAAGATGGGTTCACGCTTGCCAAAGAAGTTCGCATGGGCAATCGGGATGTCCCCATTATTTTCCTCACGGCTAAATCCATGCAGGAAGATACCATTCAAGGCTTTAAAGTCGGGGCCGACGATTATATGACGAAGCCGTTCAGTATGGAAGAACTGCTCCTGCGGATTCAGGCTATTTTGCGCCGGTACCAACGCTCAGATGAAGCAATCGACCCTTCGGTTTATCAAATTGGCTCACTGTCATTCGATTACCCGCACCAGCTACTCTCCTGTAAAACAGACGGATCACAGCCGCAGAAATTGACCAGCAAAGAGTCTGAATTATTAAAATTGCTGGCTCAGAACCTCAATCAGCCAGTCAGTCGTAGCTTTGCCCTGAAAATGGTTTGGGGAGATGATTCTTATTTCAATGCCCGAAGCATGGATGTGTACGTAACCAAACTGCGGAAGTATCTTAAAGAAGACCCGGCCGTTCAACTGGTAAACGTACACGGCGAAGGATTTAAACTGATTGTTTAAAAAAGTTATAAAGTCATATAGTTGTAGAGTTATATAGTTGATGCTCTGGTTGATGCATTCAGCAACTCTAGGACTTTATAACGTTTACAACTTTACAACTTTGATAAATATAATACGTCGTCCGCGTCGAAACCGCCAATCGGCCGTTATCCGCGACATGGTGCAGGAGACCCGTTTGTCGGTAACTGATTTTATTTTGCCCGTCTTCGTTGTAGAAGGACAAAAAGTACGGTCGGAGGTAGCTTCCATGCCCGGCATCTATCGTTTATCGCTGGATTTACTACTGGATGAAATTCAGGAGTGTGTTGACCTGGGTATCAAGACATTCGATTTGTTTCCTAATATTTCCGAAGTCAAAAAAGACAAATACGCTACCGAAAGCTACAATCCTGACGGCCTGTATTTGCAAGCCGTTCAGGCTATTAAAGATCGGTTCCCCGACGTAATGGTCATGACCGATGTGGCGATGGACCCCTATAGCTCTGATGGACACGATGGCATTGTCGAAGATGGTAAAATCCTGAATGATCCAACGCTGGAAGTCTTAGGGAAAATGGCCCTGGCACAGGCACAAGCCGGAGCGAATATCATTGGCCCATCTGACATGATGGATGGACGCGTAGGTTATCTTCGGCAAGTACTCGATGAAGGCGGCTTTCATGACGTAGCAATTATGTCCTATGCCGCCAAATACGCCAGTGCGTTTTACGGTCCATTCCGCGATGCGCTTGATTCTGCTCCAAAGTTTGGTGACAAAAAGACGTATCAGATGAATCCGGCCAATAGTCGCGAAGCCCTGATCGAGGCTCAACTTGATTTCGAAGAAGGGGCCGATTTTCTGATGGTCAAACCAGCGCTGGCTTATCTGGATATCATCAAACTTTTGGACGACAATTTCCATTTGCCTATTGCTGCTTATAACGTTAGTGGTGAATACGCCATGATTAAAGCGGCTGCTCAAAATGGCTGGCTCGATGGCGAACGAGCTATGATGGAGTCGCTTATGGCCATCAAGCGAGCTGGTGCCAACGTAATTCTAACCTATTTCGCTAAAGAAGCCGCCCGGTTATTATGAGTAAACTATTGATTCGTGATGCCCGATTAGTGAACGAAGGTCAGATTATTGAGACCGATGTGCTGATTGAAGATGGTTTCATTGCCCAAATTAAGTCGGGTCTGTCAGATGCCTATGTAGACCAGGTTATTGAGGCAAATGGACAATACCTATTGCCCGGTGTTATCGACGATCAGGTGCATTTCCGGGAGCCGGGCTTAACGCATAAAGCCACCATCAAATCGGAAGCACGAGCGGCTGTAGCTGGCGGTGTTACCAGTTTTATGGAGATGCCGAATACGGTTCCGAATGCGTTAACCCAGGAATTGCTCGCCGATAAATACGCGATTGCTGCTCAGACATCACTGGCGAATTATTCGTTTTTCATGGGCGCGTCGAACGATAACCTCAATGAAGTACTCCGCACCGATCCGAAAACGGTTTGTGGTATTAAGGTATTCATGGGGTCGTCGACTGGAAATATGCTGGTCGATAATGAGCAGGTATTGGATAGCTTGTTCCGGAAAAGCCCTATGCTGATTGCTACTCATTGCGAAGATGAAGCCACCGTTCGGGCCAATACTGAGCGATACAAGGCTGAATACGGCGACCGCGCTACGGCCGATTTGCATCCACTGATTCGGAATGAAGAAGCTTGCCTAAAGTCATCGTCGATGGCGGTTGAATTGGCTCGGAAGCACAATGCTCGACTGCATATTCTGCACATATCGACTGCCGATGAACTAGCTTTATTTGATAACAAACTTCCACTTACCGAAAAGCGGATTACGGCAGAGGTTTGCGTGCATCATCTTTGGTTCGATAGCAGAGACTACGCAACGTTGGGGAATTTGATAAAATGCAATCCAGCCATAAAAGCTCCTCATCATAAAGAAGCTTTACTCGCTGCGCTACTAGATGATCGTCTGGATATTATTGCTACTGATCATGCGCCCCATACCTGGGCCGAAAAACAGCAACCCTACTGGCAGGCTCCGTCTGGTTTGCCATTGGTTCAGCACCCTTTGCTGCTCATGCTTGATTTTGTGAAGCAGGGGAAATTACCGCTCGAAACGGTTGTGCGTAAAATGAGTCATGCCCCTGCCGATTGTTTTCAGATTGATCGTCGTGGCTATGTCTGCGAAGGCTACTGGGCTGACCTCGTTTTGGTCGATATGAACCAACCTTCAACTGTTACAAAGGAATCGATTCACTATCAGTGCGGCTGGTCGCCATTAGAAGGACATACGTTTGGTTCCAGCGTGACGCATACTATTGTATCAGGCAAGCTGGTGTATCAAAATGGTGAGTTTCTGACTGAGCAGGTAGGAAAACGATTATTATTTACTCGATAATAAAGAAAATTTTAAGCAAAAATCTTGCGTGTACGGGCAAGGCCGTCTTATCTTTGCACTCCCAAATAAGGGAAGCGTACTGCCGAAGTGGTGAAATTGGTAGACACGCACGTTTCAGGGGCGTGTGTCTTTACGGACATGCGAGTTCGAGTCTCGCCTTCGGCACATAATTAAGCCGCAATCAACTGGTTGCGGCTTTTTGTTTTGTGATAGACCTAGATAAATAGCCCATCATCATTGCTCAGACAGTGGATTCCCCAAATCCTCCAGAAAGCCGTTACAGTTCAGCCATTATATCATCTAGTTGCTCTACTCGCCATTTCCAGCTTAAACGGAATCGGGTGATTTGGGCAGGCTTTTATGTCGATAAGTAACCGAGGAAGCTACCTGTACTAATTATATATTATTAATTTATAATATTTTAAATAAAGTATACGAAAATCTAAATTCATATCCGTATCGTAAATAAATGAAGCCTTTTAGTTTCCTTTTGCATAGTTTCGTTAACTATACCATTTGATATAGGACTATTAGCTGGCCTACTTAGTTAATTTACTACTACTTTTAAGTCAATTGTGGAAACTTTCAAACGCAACCGAGCGGCTACTACCCAGCGTATAGTCGATGCCGTAGAGCAAATTCTGGCCAATGAGGGTATTAAAGGAATTGGAATTAATGCGATTGCCGAAAAAGCCTCTGTCAGTAAGGTACTTATCTATCGTTATTTTGGCAGTATTGAAGGGCTGTTAGACTATTACATCCGACGTGGTCAGTTGGTACCCCATTATGCCCCTTCCTGGATAGAACAAATTCAACCTGCCGAACCGCACGATCTTGCACCAATCTGGTCGGGTCAGGCTCTACAACTATTTCGTCAGTTCCGCCAATTTCGATCTGCCCGTGAACTACTAAAAGCCAGTATGACAGAAGCAGATTCGTTGGGTGAAGCGATTAGCAGTAGTTTAGATGCTGAGCTGACTAATCTGGTCAATCAACTTGCCTTTATAAAAGGGGGCGATCATCAGGCTACGTCGGCTATAATTTTCGGTGCTTTATCCTACCTGACTATACAGGCACAGCTTAATCGGCCAGTTATTGGTCTGGATCTGCGAAGTGAAAATGGCTGGCGACGAATAGAAGAAGCCGTTAAAATGATTTATAAGTCATTGAATCAACTGGCCATTGATTCACCTACAATCCAGATAACAACAAAACCCGTCACCATGGTAGTTGGCCAGTGGTAACAACTATTGACTACCTTCGTGTTATGTTAATTCAATAGCGAATGTTAGATCAATACAAACAGCAGAACCCCTATCTATTAGCTTTAGACTCAATCATATTTGGTTTCGATGGCGAGAGCTTAAAAGTACTACTTGTCAAACGAGGAGTGGAAGAAAAAACCTGGTCGCTTATGGGGGGATGGCTTCAACCCAACGAAGGACTAGAACAGGCTGCTGCCCGTATTTTATTTGATCTAACTGGCTTAACCAACGTGTATCTGGAGCAATTGTATGCGTTTGGCGACCCACACCGCGACCCCATCGTCCGAACCATATCGGTGGCTTATTTCTCACTGGTAAAAATAGCCGACTACGAGACGAAAATTTCGGAAGTATTTCAGGCCCGCTGGTTTTCGATTTATGATCTCCCTCCCTTGCTGTTCGATCATGGCGATATGGTCGATCTGGCTATTAAACGACTTCGCTACAAAGCGGCTCAACATCCCTTAGGCTTCGAATTACTCCCCGAGAAATTCACTATTCCTCAACTCAAGAAATTGTATGATGCCATCTACAATACGGAGTTTGATAAACGGAATTTCAGCCGTAAGATTCTGTCTACGAATTTGTTGGTTAAACTCGATGAGAAGCAAAAAGGGTTTTCGAAACGAGGGGCTTACTTTTATCAGGTGGATGCCACCAAATATCAGGAGATAAACAACGCCTTCCTGAACTTCATCCCAAATTCGGAACTGGCTCTTTAGGGACAAACTAGATTTGTTCACTGAAATTTTATTCGAAAATTAATTGGTGTCATATTGACATTAAAAAAATAAGTGTCAATTTTACATTAAAATAAGCGTCAATAGTACTCTAATAGGTTTGGGAGGATATTGATTCTATTTTCGCTTGATGTTTCAGTGCGTATCGATTTTTTAAAATGCTCATTGATAACGCCTTACTACTTCATCAATTGCTGACCATAAGACATACATTTATATTGACACAAAAGAATGGCAGCTTACTTACTGGGGTATGATATCGGTAGCTCTTCCGTAAAAGCAGCGCTGGTAGATGCCCAAACGGGTCGATTGGTGGCTTCTGCTACTAGCCCTGACCAGGAAATGAAAATTCTGTCGCCCCAGGCTGATTGGGGAGAGCAAAATCCTGAAGATTGGTGGCAGGAAGTAATCCGGGCTACGGAACGCCTGAAAAATGCGCATCCCTTTGCGGGCGATGACGTATTAGCGATCGGTATTGCTTATCAGATGCACGGTTTGGTGGTTGTTGATAAGAACTTTGAGGTACTGCGGCCAGCCATTATCTGGTGTGATAGTCGTGCGGTTTCTATTGGTCAGCAGGCACTTCGGGATCTGGGAGAAACTTATTGTTTGGGCGATCTACTGAACTCACCGGGTAATTTCACCGCGTCGAAACTCAAATGGGTAAAAGAGCATGAGCCTGATGTGTATGCAAAAATTCACAAGATCATGCTTCCCGGCGACTACATCGCCTTTCGACTTTCGGGCGAAGCGCAAACGACGGCTTCGGGTTTATCGGAAGGCATCTTATGGGATTTCAAAGAGAACCAACTGGCAACTCATCTGCTCGATTATTTCGGTATTGATGCGTCACTCGTTTCGGATGTGGTGCCAACCTTCGGCTTCCAGGCCAGTGTGAGTTCCCAGGCCGCAAGTCTGTTGGGACTGAAAGCAGGCACGCCCATTACGTATCGGGCGGGCGATCAGCCGAATAATGCTTTCTCGTTGAATGTACTCCGAGCTGGAGAAGTTGCGGCCACTGCTGGTACATCCGGGGTCATTTATGGTATTACCCAGGAAACGTCATTTGATCGAGAGGGACGTATAAACACATTCGTTCACGTGAATAGTCAGCCAACAGACCCGCATTTAGGCGTGCTGGCTTGTGTGAATGGAACGGGTATTCTCAATAGCTGGTTGCGTCGTTTGGTCGGGAATTTGCCCTATGAAGCACTTAATCAGCTGGCAGCACAGGCTCCGATTGGAGCGGCCAATCTTCTGTTTTATCCCTTTGGTAATGGTGCCGAGCGCATTCTGGGCAATAAGAATCCCGGAGCTAACCTGAAAAATTTAAGCCTGACAACTCATCAGATTGAGCATGTCCTGCGCGCAGCACAGGAAGGTATCGTTTTTGCCCTGACGATGGGATTACACATCATGGAGTCGGTGGGAGTGACGGCTCAGGTTGTTCGGGCGGGTCAGGCAAATATGTTTCTGAGTCCGGTATTCCGGGAGGCATTTGTCAATACGACAGGAGCCACGCTGGAGTTATATAATACGGATGGTGCGCAGGGGGCTGCTCGGGGCGCGGGTATTGGAGTTGGTGTGTACAGTTCGTTTGATGAGGCTTTTGCTTCGCTGGAACGGGTTAGTCTAACCGAGCCGCAACCTCAACTTCAGGCCGCCTATACCGAAGCATTTGACCGATGGCATTCAAAATTACAATTAACTGAATTTACTAACGCGTATTAATTAAGTCAACTATGTCAACGATTACACTGGGCGATCAGGAATACTTTAAAGGTATTGGCGCCATCGCCTATGAAGGCCCTAAATCCAAAAATCCATTAGCGTTTAAATGGTACAATCCCGAATTAGTTATAGGTGGAAAAACGCTGCGTGAGCAACTCCGCTTTGCCATCAGCTACTGGCATACCTTCTGCGGAACCGGTGGTGACCCCTTCGGCCCCGGAACACGCGTTTTCCCTTGGGATCAGGACAACGATGCCAACGTTCGGGCAAAACTGAAAATGGACGCGGCTTTCGAATTTATCACGAAAATCGGAGCGCCTTACTATTGCTTTCATGATATTGATCTGGTCGATGAAGGCCCTTCGGCCAGCGACTACGAAAAGCGGCTGCAAGCTATTGTTGAGTATGGTCAACAAAAGCAGAAAGAAAGTGGTGTGAAACTCCTGTGGGGTACCGCTAATGTGTTCTCGAACCCTCGCTATATGAATGGCGCTTCGACGAATCCAGATTTTGCAGTGTTGGCTTATGCCGGAACGCAGGTCAAAAATGCTATCGATGCCACTATTGCATTAGGCGGAGAGAACTACGTATTCTGGGGTGGTCGGGAAGGTTATATGTCGCTGCTGAACACCAACATGAAGCGGGAGGTTGAGCACCTGGCTCAGTTCCTGACCATTGCCCGCGATTACGCCCGGAAGCAAGGTTTTAAAGGTACGTTCTTCATTGAACCGAAGCCAATGGAACCTACCAAACACCAGTACGACTACGATGCCGCTACAGTTATTGGTTTCCTACGTCAGTATGGTCTGGATAAGGATTTCCAATTGAACATCGAAGTTAACCACGCTACCCTGGCCGGACATACGTTCGATCATGAATTGCAGGTGGCTGCCGATGCAGGTATGTTAGGCAGCATCGATGCCAACCGGGGCGATTACCAAAATGGTTGGGATACTGACCAATTTCCCATCAATCTGTATGAATTAGTAGAGGCAGCTTTGGTGATTCATCAGGCGGGTGGTATTAAACCGGGTGGTATCAATTTCGATGCGAAAGTTCGCCGGAACTCGACCGATCTGGAAGACCTGTTTGTGGCTCACATTGGTGGTATGGATGCGTTTGCCCGTTCGTTCATCGTGGCTGATGCGATCCTGCAGGATTCCGATTATCTCAAGTTCCGCAAAGATCGTTATGCATCGTTTGACGGCGGTCAGGGTAAAGCCTTTGAGGAAGGTAAACTGACCCTAGAAGACTTGCGTACCTACACGCTGGAAAATGGGGAGCCACAACTTCGTAGTGGCAAACAGGAGTGGCTGGAAAGTATTATTAATCAGTATATCTAGAGGTATTAAGACAATGGATAATGTAAAATGAATAATGATAAGGTATTGACTGTCAATTCACATGGTCGGCCCCGATTATTCATTTTACATTATCCATTATTATTAAAAATAAACGCATGATAACGAATGAATTAACTAAAGTTGCCTCACAGGTACGGCGGGACATTGTCCGGATGGTACATGGCGTGGCGTCTGGTCACCCAGGCGGTTCACTGGGCTGCACTGATTTATTGGTGGGCCTTTATTTTGAGGCAATGAATCTAAAAAAGGATGAGTCTGATTCGGTGGTGTTCGACATGAGCGGCACCGGAGAAGATATGTTCTTTCTGTCGAATGGGCATATTTCGCCAGTGCTGTATTCGGTGCTGGCTCGCCGTGGCTATTTCCCCGTAAGTGAACTGGCTACGTTTCGTAAGCTGGATTCTCGATTGCAAGGACACCCGGCAACGGCAGAACACCTACCCGGTATTCGTATTGCTTCCGGTTCGCTGGGGCAAGGGCTTTCGGCGGCTGCCGGAGCGGCCTACGGTAAAAAAATTCGGAAAGACCCAAATCTGGTGTATTGCCTGATGGGCGATGGCGAACAACAGGAGGGGCAAATTTGGGAAGCCGCTGCTTTCATTCCTCACCGAAAGCTCGACAACCTGATTGCTATTGTTGATTTCAACGGACAGCAAATCGATGGGCCAACGGACGTTGTCTTGAACAATCGTGATTTGGGCGTGAAATATGAAGCCTTTGGCTGGGCCGTACTTCATATGGATGGGAACAACATGGATGAGGTGGTGGCTACGTTAGCCGCTGCTAAAAAAGCTAGTGGCAAAGGGTTGCCGGTTTGTATCATCATGAAAACGGAAATGGGGCAGGGCGTCGACTTTATGATGCACACGCACAAATGGCACGGAACAGCTCCTAATAATGAACAGTTAGCAGCGGCTTTAGCGCAATTAGACGAAACTCTGGGCGACTACTAAATCAAACACCATGAAAACCTACACATTTTCCGAAAAGAAAGATACGCGCTCTGGTTTTGGGGCGGGTATGGCCGAATTGGGCCGTTCGAATCCAGACGTAGTAGCCTTATGCGCTGATTTAGTAGCCTCGCTGAAACTGGATACGTTTATCAAAGAAAACCCAGACCGGTTTATTCAGTGCGGTATTGCCGAAGCGAACATGATTGGCGTTGCGGCTGGCTTAACGTTAAATGGCCTGATTCCGTTTGCAACCACATTTGCCAACTTTGGATCGAGCCGGGTGTATGACCAGATTCGTCAGGCGGTAGCCTATTCGAACAAGAATGTCAAAATCTGCGTATCGCATGCGGGATTGACGCTGGGCGAAGATGGTGCGACTCACCAGGTTCTGGAAGATATCGGGATGATGAAATCATTGCCTGGTATGACGGTAATTAATCCCTGCGACTTCAATCAGACCAAAGCCGCTACCATTGCCATTGCCGACTACGAAGGCCCGGTTTATTTGCGGTTTGGCCGTCCGGTAGTTCCCAACTTTACCCCCGCCGATCAGCCTTTCGAGATTGGTAAAGCGATTCTGCTTAACGAAGGCGCCCACGTATCCATTTTTGCTACGGGACATCTGGTTTGGCAAGCCCTAGAAGCGGGTAAAATTCTGGCCGAACAGGGTGTTGATGCCGAAATTATCAACATCCATACCATTAAGCCGCTCGACAAGGAAGCGATCCTGAAATCAGTTTACAAAACGGGTTGTGCCGTAACTGCCGAAGAGCATCAAATGAATGGTGGACTTGGCGATAGTGTCGCGCAGGTATTGGCATTGAACCATCCGGCACCATTGGAAATGGTGGCCGTCAACGACTCATTTGGCGAAAGCGGAACGCCCGATCAGTTGATGGAAAAATACGGCCTGACGGCTGCGTCGATAGTGGCGAAAGCACTGGCCGTTATTCAGCGAAAAAAATAAAGCCTACTCAATATAATTACAAACCTATAAGGTCTCCAAGACCTTATAGGTTTAAGTAGTCTGATAGTAAAAACCTCCTGATCTAATTGAAAATATAGCTGTGAGCCTTGAACATCAATCTATTAACTGTGGTAATGATGCAGCATAAACTTTGGTTTAATCTGTTGCTTTTACTCGTTACGATACGTAGCGTAAAGGCCCAGCAAAACGAATTACCGTATACGGTAATTAACCTTCAAACCCTGAATGACTTTAAGCCAACCGGAGCTAACTGGAAATTAGTTAGTGACGTTTTTTACGATTTTAATAAAAGTGGTGCCGCCAGCCTGAAAGCTGGTAGTGGTATTCTTGCCAACGATTTATCGGGTAAGAGCAAAGACCACTTGTTCACCAAAATGGAACATGGCGATATTGATCTGGAGCTGGATTTCATGATGGAGAAAGGCTCTAATTCCGGTATTTATCTTCAGAGTCGCTATGAAATACAGCTGTTCGATAGTTGGGGCGTTAAAGAGCCTAGATCGTTGGATTGTGGAGCTATCTACGAGCGTTGGGACGACAACCGACCCGAAGGCCGGAAAGGATACGAAGGTCATCCACCCGCACAAAATGTGAGTCGGGCCCCCGGTTTGTGGCAGCATCTGAAAATTAGCTTCCTTGCTCCTCGTTTCAACGAAAAGGGCGAAAAAATAGCCAATGCCCGCTTCGTGAAAGTGATTCTGAATGGCGTAACTGTTCACCAAAATACAGAAGTAACTGGCCCCACCCGATCGGCTGCCTTTCAGGATGAAAAGCCTACAGGCGCATTGATGATTCAGGGCGATCATGGTCCGGTATCTGTTCGAAATATCCGTTACAAAGCCTATGGCACTGAACCCGTTACGTTAACAAATCTTCAGTTAAAGGCTTACGATGGTAAATTCCAGTCGGTCGATGAGTTAAACGCACTCACGCCCAAACGCGAAATGCCGATTGATGTGCTGGCGCATTTGGCTCCCGGAAGCCGGGATAATTTTGCTGGTAAAATCACCGGTACGCTTCATATTCCACACACGGGCGATTACCTGCTCAACCTGAACCTGCGCTGGATTCCGGCAGAGGTAAATGTTAAGGTTCGCAACGGAGCGGGTGAACTGAAAATCGATGGTAAAAAAGTGGTTGGCGTTACAACAGAAGACGGTGGCTTCGTGTCAACGAAAGTGAACTTTACAGCGGGTGATCATCCGATTGAACTGTCGTACTACAAAAACTTCGGACAGTGGTACGCTCGTAGCAACGATATTCTCCTGTCGCTCGAAGGCCCAGGTGTTCCCTACACCACGTTGAACCCAGTTATCCGGGCCGAAAATCCGGTTAGCGAGATTACTGTGCTGGCTAGAAGCGAACCCGTTATGCAGCGCGGCTTTGTAAACCACCAGGGAATCAAACATACACACACCATATCGGTGGGTGAGTCCGATTTGGTGAACTACACCGTTGACCTGCGTAAAGGTGAATTTCTACAATTCTGGCGGGGCGATTTTCTAGAAACAACACCGATGTGGTATGGCCGGGGTGAAACACAGTTATCGGTTCCGCTTGGGAGTGTTATCGAGCGGTCGGGCAAACCGTCACTGGCTTTTCTGGCCGATCAAAATGCCGCCTGGCCCGACTCCAGCACGAATTACAACAATCTGGGTTACGATGTAGACAAAGCGGGTCGTCCGGTTTTTAAATATACACTGGGTACAGCTTCGGTTCGGGAGTCATTTGCTTCGGCCAACGAGGGGCGGAAACTGTCGCACTCATTTACGGTTACGCCTGCCACCCAAGACATCTGGTGTCGAGTGGCCGAAGGACGGGATATTGTTGAACTGCCCAATGGGTTGTATGCGATCAATGACAAACAATATTTCATTGAGCTGACGGGCAAAGAAAAACCGGTTATCCGGACTTCGGCCCAAAACACGAAAGAATTATTGTTGCCGGTAAAAGCCGTGAATGGTGCTGGTACTGTTACGTATTCAATTGTCTGGTAAAGAGGCTATTTTTCTGAAAGCACTATGAAGCTATTTAATCATACCCTAAGCCATCTGCCTATCGCTGTGCTGGTTGTCGCCGGTCTTTCCTGCCTGACCAGCCAACGTGGTTTTGCCCAGATTCAATCCAAGACCGGGCAGCCTGTTAGCTCCAGCAGTAAGCAACCGGCTCCGGCTCCTAAGGGACTTGCCAAAGTGGAAGCCGATCCCGAAAAAGAGGACGATTTTTATAAATTGATTTCGCTGTCTGTTCCAGAAGATGTCATTCTGGAGGTAGGGGGCATGGCCACCTTGCCCGACGGTGGACTGGCGATCTGTACACGTCGGGGCGAAGTCTGGCTGGTCTCTAATCCGTATATAAGCGGTACAGAGCGCCCAACGTACAAGCGGTTTGCTTTCGGCTTACATGAACCGTTAGGATTGGCTTATAAGGATGGCGATATCTACGTTACCCAACGCAGTGAAGTAACCCGCCTGCGCGATTCGGATGGTGACGGGCGCGCTGATTCGTACGACAAAATCTATTCGTGGCCGCTTTCGGGCAACTATCACGAATATTCCTACGGGCCAACCTTTTTGCCGAATGGCAATATGCTGGTTACCCTGAACGTAGGCTGGAGTAATAGCTTGGGTCATGGCGTGAGTCTGGTTCCCTGGCGTGGCTGGACTCTGGAGATTACGCCCGATGGTAAAATGACGCCTTTTGCGGCTGGTATGCGGTCACCTGCGGGTTATGGTATGAATGCCGCTGGTGATTTCTTTTACACCGAAAACCAGGGTGACTGGGTTGGATCGGGACGGATTTCACGGGTTGAGAAAGGAGATTTCCTGGGCAATGCCGAAAGCCTTCGCTGGACTGACTTACCCGGCTCACCGCTGAAATTAAAGCCAGACGAAGTGCCTAACACGGGCGAACCGCTCTACGATGTTGCCAAACGAGTGCCTGCTCTAAAAGCGCCTGCGGTCTGGTTGCCGCACGGTATTCTGGGTATATCCACGTCCGGATTCCTATCCGATAATACAAACGGTAAATTCGGTCCTTTTCCGAATCAGGTCTTCGTCGGCGATCAAGGGCAAAGCATCCTTTCGCGGGTTGATTTCGAAAAAGTGAAAGGCGAGTACCAGGGCGTTGTTTTTCCGTTTCGGGAAGGTTTCTCGTCGGGCGTACTGCGGATGGTATGGGGGCACGATGCGTCTATGTTCGTAGGTATGACCAGCCGGGGGTGGTCGTCGACGGGGAAAGAGTTGTATAGCTTGCAGCGTGTGGTCTGGACAGGACGAATGCCATTTGAAATGAAGACTATCCACGCCATGCCTGATGGCTTCGAAATCGAGTTTACAACGCCGGTCGATCCCGAATTGGCGAACGATCCGGCTTCTTATAAAGTGACCGGGTTCAACTATAAGTACCATGCAACCTATGGAAGTCCGGTTATTAATCGGGCTGGGTGTCCTATTCGGGGCATTTTCGTGTCGAAAGATGGGCTGAAAGCACGGTTAGTGGTCGATAGCCTGCGACTAGGGTATATCCACGAAATCACGGCCAGCGGAGTTCGTTCAGAAACGGGTCGGGCATTGCTTCATACAACTGGCTACTATACCCTGAACAACCTTCCCGATGGCGAAAAACTGACCATTACCACTCCAGCTCACAAGCACAATCACGCGGAAATGGAGATGGCATCGACCGCTTCGACTCCGCCTGTAACTACAAAACAGACAGCTGCCAAAACGAAGGCAACAGCTGCAAAATCAGGTGCTGCTAAAGTCGCGACTAGTACTGCCGCCAAGCGCGTGACCGAACTACCTGCTGGTTGGGGCGAGCCTGATTATACGATCACGATGGGAACGAAGCCTGGATTGAAGTTTTCTCCGGAGCAGTTTCAGGTTAAAGCGGGGAGTAAGGTGCGTGTTATCTTTAACAATGAGGACGACATGCTCCACAACTTTGTGGTTGTGCAACCCGGTTCAGCGGTGCAGGTAGGCGAACTGGCCATGAAGTTAGGACTGGAGGGACAGGAGAAAAATTACATTCCTTTAACCGACAAAGTGCTGCATCACACCAACCTGCTTCAACCGAATACCAACGAGAGCATTTATTTTATTGCTCCCGAAAAACCTGGCGATTACACCTACGAATGTTCGGTACCCGGCCATTTTTATGTAATGCAGGGCACAATGAAGGTGACCAAATAAGAGCTGGTTAGACTTTCTATTATCAAGCTCTAATCGGTGTGTTTTTGTCATCCCGACGCAGGAGGGATCTTCGGTAGAGCTGATATACCATCCATTTACCGAAGATCCCTCCTGCGTCGGGATGACAAAAACGCTAGTAAAACAAAAGCTTAAACAGTCTCAAGAACTTGTTTATTAATTCTGCTAAAAATCGCACGGTTCTTTAAAAAGGAGCTGTGCGATTTTGTTGTTAACATGTGAGTTGGGCTAATTACTCAACCTCATAAGCCAACAATTCAACATACGGATTTCCCTGAAGGCCGAGTAATATGCCGAAAGCAGGCTCTGTTTTATGGCCTTTCCATTTAAGGTCAATGACCGCTTGCCGAAAGGCCTCTCCTCGTTCCGTTAAGAGCCGATATTCAATCAGCATGTGCCGGTAAGCCATTTGTTGTTTGGTAGGCATATTCTGGCCGAAAATCTCAATCTCAAAGCCACCAATCTCAAAATTAGCGACAACCACCTCGTGTTCCGAGACAAAAGATTCTCGGAAGCTAAATCCTTTTTCGCCACCAAAAGCATCAATTACCGCCCTAGTAAACAATTGTTTGTGGGTCCAATGGCAGATAATGTCGAGATCACTGGTGTCAATATCGATGTTGATCGGAATGGTGCCGACTAAGATAGGCGCAAACAGCTTCAACTTTGGTAGAACTCGATATTCGGTCAATACCCGATGCGCTTCGCGTTGCCTTTGTGTGCCTTCTTGTAGGTACTCGATCGTGTCAAAATTCATGTTTGCCTAAAACCGATTTAGTAAAGAATGGGCCTGGATGGATTACAATAAGGCTGGTAGTATACTGAAGGATACCGGTTTCCTTTGGGATAGCAGTATCCTTTAAGGGACTACTAGGAAATACATTTGTGGGCCAGACAAGGTGTATTCTCTGCGATTCATCCGCGATTCCCCTGTAAAGGCTTTATCAAGTTTAAATTTAATGATCAACGGGTATGTCACAAACAACATGGACTGTAGATAATCTGCATTCAGAAGTACAATTCAAGGTTAAACACCTTGTTATATCAACGGTCACGGGTTCTTTCAAGTCGTTTAGTGGTCAGGCAATTACCAATGGCGACCAGTTTGAGGATGCCGACATTCAATTTTCGGTCGATGTTAATAGCGTAGATACAGGCCAGCCTGGTCGGGACGAGCACCTGCGTAATGCCGATTTTTTTGAAGCCGAAACCTACCCTCAGTTCACGTTTGTATCGACTTCGTTTAAGAAGATCAAAGGAGACCTGTACAAACTAATCGGTAATCTCACCATCAAAGGCATTACGAAAGAAGTAGCGTTCGAGGCCGAATATGGCGGTACCGAGAAAGATAACTGGGGTAATATCAAGGTTGGGTTTGAAGTAACCGGTACAATTGACCGTAAAGAGTTTAACGTCACCTTCAATGCGCTAACCGAAACAGGTGGACTTGCTTTGGGCGAGAACATTAAGATTATCGCTAACATCCAATTGGGAAGACCAGCTTAAGCGAGCTAGATCCAATAAAAAAACTCCTACACAAATGGTCGGAGTTTTTATTGGATCTAGCTTGATTTTACAGGCTAAACTAACGTGAATTTGAGATTGGAGTTGGCCCGTTAGGGCCTTTACAGTGTAACGTCGGTAGTACCATTTGTTTGCAGAATAGATAATGTGCCTTTAGGTACATAACGGTTGTGTACCTAAAGGCACACCCTATTTACTCAGAAGCTTTTACTACCAACGCTATGGTGTGAAGGCCCTAACGGGCCAAAAATGGGGTTTAATCGTATAGGTAAACTAGTGCCGATTAAGCCGTCAGGGTGATCAATCGTTGTGTAAACGAGCGCAGCCAGTTTGTTTTTGCCAATACATTAAAAAGTGTTATGCCCGTAATAGCGCAGGTGATTCCGGCTAGCACGTCCAGCGTGTAGTGATGACTTGTATATACTGCCGAAAACCAGATGCCCACCATCACCACAGCAAAAAACAGGTTGATCAAGCCCAGTCGATTCTTCAGGCCGTAGTATAAAACAATGACCGGGTAAGACGAATGGAGCGAAGGCATAGCGGCAAACACATTCGAACTTTTGGCGTAGATGCCGCTAAATACCGATACGCCAAAATACTGATCGAAGTTGGCTAAGCCAGCAGTATTACCCGGTGTGTTGGGTTCAAATACAAATCCATGCACTTGTACATACCAGGGTGGTGCCGCCGGGTACAGGTAATAAATGACAAAGCCCAGCAGATTGACCAGCACAAACGTCAACGCGAAAGGAAAAAACGCTGGCCGATTTTTGAAAAAAAGATAAGTCGCAAAGGCAAGTGGAATCGGGACCCAGGTTAAATAGAATATGCCCGTCAGCACATTGAGTAAAGTTGTTCGATGAGCCAGCCAATATTCATTCGGTGTCAGAATTGATGAGTCGTAAGGAATCCCGAACAGCTTTTTTTCCAACAGATAGAGCGACTCAATGTGTACGGAATTGTATCGATAGTTCGGAAACGCTTTCATGTAATCGAAAACGATCCAGTACACAATGAAAATCGAGAAACCGAGCACAAACTTACGGCTCTGATTTGAGGCAAAATATAAGCCATTTACCAACCCAATCAGAAATAACTGATCTGATTTAAAGCCAACCAGCGTAAACGATAGCAGAAGATAACCCAGCGAAAGCGCACTTAGGGTTATAATCTGTCGGGGAAGCGATGGCGCAACAAGTGAGGAGTCAGATGTCATGTCAATGAGGAATTGCCTATGGAGGCAGCTTCCGTTTAGACCATAATGCGTTCGACTGTATTCTCGCCAGTAGACACGTTTATACCTTCTACCTGAATGTATTTTACGTTAGGTGCCCAGAATGTACCGCCTTCAATATGCAGGTAAAGACGCTTTAGAATTACCTTTTTCTGATTCACATTGGCATACACCTGATAGCCATCTCGCTCTGATTTTACCAGATGCAACGGAAATTTTTTGTAAGACACGAAATTCAGTTCATACTCTTCGTTTGACAACGGCTTAGCCTTGATACCATAGGCAAACGTGCGCTGAATGTAAGAAAGCTCTTGCTTCTGGCTTTCTTCGGTATAGCGAATCCAAAAAACATGCACTGGATCGTCTTTATCCAGCTTCCCATTTTTTAGATTCAAGGCGCAAATAATCGTGTTCGTATTCGGATCGCGCTGGAGGTAAAATAACTGATTCGGTACATTTTGAGGGACCGGAAAGCTTGTAGTTACTTTATTCTGTTGAGGCTTGTCGGGTACTCCCTTTGCTGTAACTGGCTGCCCTAGGGAAGTAGTCAGCATTAAAAAAGCCATAACTAGTGCGGCTGGCCGCGATGCCGCTTTCTCTTTCTGATCAAGCGCTTTTTTGGCATCCATCAGTCGATTATAAGCCGTGATGTTGGTCATAACCGCCATTACCGTTAAGGGTAAGGTGAAAATAGACATGGTTTCAAAGATATGTACAGGAATGCCGGGCACGTAAAGCTTAAAGTCCGGACCAATAACAGTTGCCAGACAACCACACGCCAGCGCCGATACCCCAATGGTAATTACTCGTTCGGGACGCTGCATCAATCCGCCTTTACTCTCAATACCTAACCCTTCAGCGCGGGCACGGGTATAGCTAACCATCATGGAGCCAATCAGCGCAATAAAGGCAAATAATGAGCCAAAAAAGTAGTGATGGGCAATCAGGTAATAACAGATACCCAGAAACATAATCAACTCGCTGTACCGGTCCAGCACCGAATCGAAGAGCGCTCCCGATAGCGAACTCATCTTACCAAGCCGCGCTACCTGACCATCCAGCATGTCAAACAAACCGGCAAAAAGTACCAACGCGCCTGCCCAGCCAACATAGCTTAAATCACCCCGATTGCCTTGCTGGGCACCAAGAATGAAGATTACGGCCACACCAATATTTAAGACAAGGCCAATGGTTGTGACCATATTCGGCGTTAGGCCGAGTCGAATCAACAATCTGACGAAAGGATTGATGACCGTATAAATTCCTAATTGAATTTTCGTTCTGAAGGTGAGTGCCTGTTCCATAGTTGTAGGCGTATTGTGTTAAAAATCAAACGTAGCGCGGGCGCGAATGCCCCATTGCGACACGTTTGGATGATCTAAATAATTGAGTCGTTTAACCAGATCGATGCGGAAAAACTTCAGTACATTGGCAACCCCTGCACTGGCTTCGATATAAGGCGTTTTCGTTAAGGTATAGGTAGAGGGAGTTCCTAAAGCATCGACCGGGAATTGGTATAGCGATGGGTTCTGTTGTGGGTCATTCTGGCTACGTAAACCACCATACAGCGCTTTGAACGAAACCGCTTCCCGCCATTTCAGCTTTTTAAACAACGGAATTTTGTTAAAGAAAAATCCATTGAACGAGTGATCGATGCTTAAACTCGCATGGTGGTCGCTGACAAATTCCAGGAAATTCATCAGGTTATACGAGTTGAGCTGATAGGCATACGTTTGGTTCGCCCGGTGAATGGTCAGCAGGGGGAAAGGAACTTGCCCAAAAATGTAGCTTCCCTGTACCGCAACGTTGGTATAGCCCAGTTGGGATAAATAAAAACGTTTGCTAATACTAGCTGTCAGATTCTGGTAGTTGTAACTGCTATTGAGTAACCCCTTTACGCCAGCTGTAAATCGGATCGTATACACCGGATAACGGCCCACAATGGGTATCCGGTAAATCTTTCCCTGATAGAACTGTTCATTCGGCGCATAGCGGGCTTCTACCGACAGCTCAGTTGTTGTTAGCGTACGCGAGGGCGTATTTTCGTTGTCAGTTGCGGTCTTGAATAGCAAGGCTTCAGCCGCCGACTGCTGCCAGTTTTTAAAGCCGAAACTGTATGAAAAGTGGTTCTCAAACTCATGCACGTAATCGATGCGCCAGGTGTCGTTGTAGAGCCACTTGTCGTTGACACCCCGTTTGAAGGAGAGCAGAAAGTTGTCTTCCTGTACAAATTGAAGTTCCTGTCCCGGAATTTTGGTGTCGCGCTGAAAGCTGGTTCGGATGTAGTTTTGCGGAAACTGGTAGATCGACTTGTTGTTGATGGAGTACGTTCCGCTCAGAAAATATTTCCAGCGCTGGTCTTTAAACCCATAAGCCGCGTAAGTTTCGGCGTAATAGCGTTTGCTCAATTCGGGTGTTGTGCGACCGCCCAATCGTAGCCGAAATCCCTCTACTGGGTTGAAGCTATAGAACGTATTGGCGGGACCAACTTCAAATGGGCCAAACGATTTATAGCCAGCCAGCAAAAAGGTTAAGGCTTCCATCGTACGCCGAAACGAAGGCATTCGTTTTAAACTGTCGATGTTGGTATAGATTTTCGACTCGGCGGCCGAAAGCGAATCGTGCCGATTTTCCACCCAGAACACGTCGGGTTTAGTCGTTGCATCCTCGGCTACTACCTGGGGTGAGCCTTCGTAGAAGCTGGCTGTGTGCGCTTCGTCCGTTTTGTAGTTTCGGTACGACAGCGTCCGCTGGCCGAAAATACCACCCCCTTTGCCGCCTTTACTAATCCCAAAGTCAGCCAGCATGTCGCTTTTGCTGAGGTAATATCGGCCGTCCGTGTTTTGCTCAAACTGCTGACGGATTTGCAAGTCACGAACCCAGTTCAGGTTAATTTTGGGATTAATGGTCAGGTTGATCTTCTGCACGGCATAATTACTATCCAGCGTGACATACATCTTGCCTTCAAACAGCATATCTGTTCCATTTCGGGGTACAAAATTTAACCCGATCAGTTTAGCCTTGCCAATTGTAAGCGTATCCGCCAGATAATATTGATAAAAGAGGGGAGCATTACTGGCAATAGGACTCAGGAACTGGTTGGTCATCAGGAAGATCGAGTTGGAATAGATATCGACCTTCGAATACATCCGGTTCAAGTACAGACTAAGACCATTATTGTCGAAGTATTGACCAAAATCGACTCGTTTCTTCGCCTTCACAATGACTTTTTCCTTCGCTGGGTCTTTGCGGAAATAGGCATCCGAAACTTTTTCTTCCAGATAAACGGGCAGTAGCGATTTGCCCGGTAAAGTGGTTGTGTCCCGATTGTTTAATAGAAACTTATACTTCTGAAATATCTTCCGCTCTGATACTTTCGTGGATAAGCTACTGAGCGAAAACTGCAACTTGTCGTATTCTTCATAAGCCGCGTAGTCGTAATGACCAATCTGATTCTGCTCTTTGTGGCTAATCACATTCCGAATCAGCTCAACGGCAGGGTTGTTTTTATTGCGATATCGTTCCTGCTTGCTTTTGCGGATAACCACCTCATTCAGTACCTGGGCGTCTGGCTCCAGTCGTATACTTACTTGTTGCGATATACCCGGTTTAATGGATTTCGTGACTGTTTTGTAGCCAAGAAATGAAAAGGCCACGCTCACGAAATTGCCATTTCCGGTTAGGGTATAGGCTCCTCGTTCGTTGCTGCTAATACCGATCGTAGTACCGACAAAAACGATGTTAGCAAATGGTAAGGGCTGATTGGTTGCCCCATCAATAATAGTTCCGGTAACGGTAGTCACCTGTGCTCGGGTTAACCCAGCACTTAAAAACAGCAATCCGCTCAAAAACAGGACTGTTTGGTAGGATATGCAGCGGAGTAAATGGTTCATGACATGGTGAAGACGAAGTCTTTCTGTAAAAAATAATTGTAGCTGACACCCACCAGAATAGACACTGCCGTTTTGGCGATTAGATACTGGATGCCAAGGAAATGTGTAGCGGCATAGAGCCCGGTTGCATTAGCACCTGCATTACCGAGCCAGACAAGAACAAACCGACTGAATTGTGAAACAACAGGCTGTTGGCTAGTAGGAAAAGCCCACTTCCTGGCGATAATGAAGCTGGCTATTCCACCACTAACAGCCCCGGTTACACTGGCCGACAAATACCAGAAGTGCCAGATATTGACGAACAGGATTGTTGTCAGAAAGTCAACCCCGGTCGCTATAAGCGAGGTGGCCTGAACTTTAATAAATGTTTGCATAACGTTTTATAAGAAACCTACGGCCAGCGCAATTTGTAACAACAGGTTGGCGTAAAGTCCTGCGAGCAGATCGTCGAGCATGACGCCCCAGCCTCCCGGTAGTTTTTCCAGCTTTCGGATACCAAAGGGCTTGGCGATATCGAACAGGCGAAACAACAGAAGCCCCACCAACAGGCTTTTCTCCGTAATGGGGATGAATAGCAAACTGAGGCACATACCGGCTACTTCATCAATCACAACGCGGTAACTGTCTTTCCCCCACTGTTCTTCAACCACATTGGCCGACCATATACCAATCGCCGTAATACCAGTGGTAATAAGTATAGGCGTATAGAACGGATAGGTAGTCGATTGGGCCAGATACCAAATCACACAGCACGCAACAGCAGCTACCGTTCCACCCCCTTTACGGATGTAGCCGATACCCAGGCCGGTAGCAATCAGTTTGTGCATGGCGTGTAGTGGAACGGATCTTTTAGGCCAGCGCTAATAAAGCAGGCTCAGAGACGTGCAGGTTTAGCTTATCCTCCGATTTTTCGATGAATAAAAAGTTGATAATCATTAGTGTAACCAGCTGCTTATGCTCTTCGGCATACAGAGTAAATGCGTTCTCGCTCATTTGCCAAGTATTCATTGTAATGGCTTTCCCGAGAAAAATAAACTGTGTATTCGATAGCAGTAAGCTTAGCACATGATGCGGGTTTACGGGGCGTACCATTCCCTGATCGATGGCTTCCCTAAGCTGTTTCTCGAATAGCAAGGTTGCCTGAGTCTTGGCCGCTTGAATGATATTCACCAAATGGTCGGGGTCTCTATGGAGCTCATTCAGAATGAAAATGCATAAGCTGGGATTTTGCTTGAACGTCTGAAAATCATGTTCGATTAACTCAATTATTTTCTCTTTGAGGCTAATGGGCTTGGTAAGAACATTGGTCATGCCCGCAAAGAAAAGCTGAAGCATTTCGTCGAAGACGGCCGCAAAGAGCTTCTCCTTACTTCGGAAATAGTAGTTCATCAGGGCGCAATTCAGGTCAGCTTCCTTAGCGATATCGCGGGTGGTGGCTCCTTCGAAGCCTTTTTCCAGGAATACCTTTTTCGCTGCTTCTTTAATCTTATCCTCAGTTGAACTCGCTGATTTCATTATTACGTCAATATTATGTGGCAAAGGTAATGTTGGTTATTTATATTTGCCAAATGTTTTAATCAAATGTTTAAATAATATGTTTTAAATATTTCTATGACGGGGAACATTGTCGGCATTAATCCGCTTATTCCTCTACGGAAAAGAGACGTGTGAGTGTTTGAATTTCTGAATATGACTGTATATCAGAATAATATTGCTTTAAGTGATTACCACGTACAGCACAAGGCTATTGACTGAAAAAGATTGCTGAATACATACTTGACACTTGTTAAACTTAAATTGCCGCACAGCGGCAGAGGTAAATTATGGTAGACATATGCACAATAGGACATATAACTCTTGA
Organism: Spirosoma foliorum; assembly: GCF_014117325.1. Lineage (NCBI taxonomy): Bacteria > Pseudomonadati > Bacteroidota > Cytophagia > Cytophagales > Cytophagaceae > Spirosoma > Spirosoma foliorum. The sequence goes on from NZ_CP059732.1 coordinate 7,575,853, forward strand.
CAAAATAGTCACATCACAATCTGTGAGCTACATGCCAGGGGGCACCTCTTTTTACTTTTCCAAGGCCCTTTTGCATGCCGATATTAAGTATAAATTAATCACGGCTCTTGCCCAGCAAGACTATCACATTGTCGACGATCTTCAGGCCGAAGGGGTTGATGTTGACATTCTGCCAAGTAAACACACTGTTTATTTTCAAAACAGCTACAGCGCCGATCAGAATCATCGGGAACAACAGGTACTGCAAAAGGCAGCTCCCTTTCGGCTCTCTAAAATGCCTGCCATCGATGCGAAACTGTTTCATTTAGGGCCGTTGCTTGCCGATGATATTCCCATAAACGTGATTGAGGATTTGTCGAAACGGGGGATCGTATCGCTCGACATTCAGGGCTATTTACGACGCGTTCGGAATAAGAGAGTGGTGTATCAGGATTGGATTCACAAAAAATATATCCTTCCTTATGTAAGCATTCTGAAGGCAAATGAGTTTGAAATGGAGGTCGTTACCGGCCAGAAAAATGCCTGGGATGGCGCTATGTACCTTGCCGATCTGGGTGTGCGTGAAGTAATTATAACGCTTGGAAGCGAAGGGTCACTAATTTATACCGGAGGTACTTTTTATGAGATTCCGGCTTTCAAGCCCACCGCCGTTGTCGATGCTACCGGTTGTGGCGATACGTACATGGCGGGTTATCTGTTGAAGCGGGTTCAAGGTAGCCACGTAGAAGAAGCTGGCGAGTTTGGAGCTGCACTGGCTACATTGAAAGTGGCATCTTCGGGTCCATTTTCCGGTTCACCTGCGTTGTTTTCAACCTTGCTGGAACATGGGATCGTGGGTTAGTGCTTGTCCAATTTAGATTCTAGAGATTCTTTCGATTCTAATTGATCGTTTAGGTGGTGATTATCAATAGAATCAACCGCACGGGCGCACCCGAGAATCTACTTTGGCCTGTGGTTAAACTATATTTTCCCTTACCCCATCACAATCTTATCCCAATCCGTCTTTTTGTATTGCTGAAGAAGAATCCAGAACGTAGCAATTGATACCGGAATAGCCAGCCAAACGCCATATGGCACAAACGTCAGACCATAATGTGAGAAACCGACTATCCCCAGAACGATGCTAATCAACAGTCCACGAGCGGTAATGTTTTGCTTCAACGCATCCTGTGCCGTTGAGAAGGGCATGTATCGGGTTGACAGGAGAGCTGAACTTGCTACCATTACCAGAGAATTACAGAACGCCAGGAGTACGTCGCTAATCTTATCGGTGCCGTATCGATAGATAATATAAGCGGATAGCAAAAGGTAGAAAGGGATCAGAAGTTTTATGATCAAAGCTTTCAGTGAGCCTGATAAAATAGCGCCCGGTTCGCGAATAGGAGCACTACCGTAGACCCATGCCGCCCGGTAATTATCTGAAACGCCGAGTTGGTAATGCGCAACCATCACGTAAATACTGGCGAAGTACAGAGCAAATAGATAAAAGAAGCTACTTGAACCGAAGGTCTGCCCCTGAATTGACATGACCACCACATAAGCCAGACCAAAGCCCAGTTGTGGGTATGTTTTAAGCTTGAATTTACGGTCGCGGCCCGTTACGCGCCAGGTGAAGGCAAAGGCTGCGCGTTCAAGCGGATTGGTTGTAAATACGTTGGCAAAGCGATCTGTCCAGCCGAGTGTTTGTTGCGTTTCCTGAACAGAGCTCGCTGATTCTGCCGGGCGGCTTTCCTGATCGAGCCCACTGAGTTTCTGGGTAAAATCGGCGGTCAGGAAGCGATTCATAAACCAGAGACCAGCACACGGTGTGACGAATGCAAGTGCCAGAAAAATCAAGTGTATCTGGTCAATAGCTGGCTGAACCACCATATCGACAGCGCCTGCCATCCACATCGGCGGTACCAGATAATGCCACCCCTGGTGTTCAAATGCCTGCGCCAGCCTCATTTCTGGGCCCATTAAGCGGGGCAAAAGTTGATAGCCGCCATAGAACAGAATGGCCATGATGATCTGAAAATAGTTGATCACCTCCCGCAATTTTTCCTCACTAATGAACCGCATCAGCAGGAGGTAGAATACATTCGTCAGAAATACCATCAATACTGACGATAGCAGACTGAGTACCAGAACCAGTACACCCGCCAGCGCTCCAAAACGGGTCGATATAATAAAAACAGCACCTAACGATATGGAAAGGGCAATGGCGAACAGATAACTGGCAATGTGTACAACACGAGCCAGCCAGAGTGTACGACTACTGACAGGCCGGGGTAAAATAATCTGGTTGTCAGATGAATCGAGAATGACCGATGAGAAATCCGAAATAAGCGTCATGGCCGATAGCGCCATAACATAGGCAAATTGCAGGGTGAGCGGAAAAAACATCTGGTCTCTCTCAGGAAAGGTTAATATCCCCAGACCAACAAAGCCACCGAACAGGGTGTAAATCCCTAAAATGCGAATAAAACTACTGTTGTTCTCGCCCGACGGCTTGCCGTAACGCCCCAAACTAATGATGCTACGTCGGTTGTCCATCGTTAGTTTTACGGATACAATAGCCCGCAATTGGCCATAATCGGCACCCAAAGTCCGGAATAGCGGCTGGATTCGGTCAAGTATCCAGAGAATAAACGTGGCCATATTCTCTAGTTTTTCAAAGTGTGAATAAACTCTTCGGCAATGCCCGTTTGGCCTTCGCTACCCGTCAGTTCGGCAAAGAGCTGTTCAAGTGATTCGGGGCGCTGGTGCTGCAATTCGGCAAAGGTGCCATCGGCAATAATCTGCCCCTGATTGATAATAATAATGCGATCCGAAATCTTTTCCACTACGTCCATAATATGCGAACTGTAGAAAACCGTTTTACCACTGTTCGCGAGCTGCCGAATAATTTCTTTAACCAGTACAACTGTATTGGCATCTAAACCCGACAGGGGTTCATCCAGAAAAATGACATCTGGATTATGAAGAAGCCCCGAAATGAGCAACACTTTCTGACGCATCCCTTTCGAGAAGGTCGTCATGCGGGCATTTGTGTACTCATTGAGCTGGAACAGGCGAAGCAATTCAAGAGCCTTATATTCAATTTGTGCGGTTTCTAACCCATACAATTGCCCAATGAATTGTAGGTATTCCATGGGCGTAAGGGTGTCATACAGCGCTGCGTTTTCAGGGACATAGCCAATTCGGCGTTTGATATCCAGCGAGTTCGTTTTCACATCCATGCCTAATATGGTTGCTTCGCCTGTGTAGTCGGGCAGCATGCCGATCAGGATTTTAATGGTTGTAGATTTCCCGGCACCATTAGGACCGATATAACCCACTACTTGCCCGGCCGATACACTCAGGTTAATGCCTTTCAGAACGGGCGTTGATCCGTAGGATTTATAAAGGTCGTGGAGTTGGATGATTGGCGTCATATTCATACATCAATATACGCCAAAAGTCCCATCCAGCAGCAAGCCGAATGGGACTTTTGGTTCTTAGTCAGGATAACTGGTTAAGCTGTTACAGCATCAGCTTCAACCAGATTATGTTTTAACAGGTATTCCGCAATCTGAACCGCGTTGGTAGCCGCTCCTTTGCGTAGGTTATCGGCTACGATCCACATGTTCAGCGTTTTTGGCTGACTTTCATCACGACGGATACGGCCAACGAATACTTCATCTTTCCCGTGCGCTGTTAAAGGCATTGGGTAGATTTTATTGGCTGGGTCATCCTGAACAATAACACCTTCGGTGTTGCTCAGAATCGAAACGATATCGCTTAACTCAAATTCATTTTCGAACTCGATATTCACCGCTTCCGAGTGGCCACCGATGGTTGGAATCCGAACCGTAGTGGCCGTTACCTGAATCGAATCGTCGCCCATGATTTTTTTGGTCTCGTTCACCATCTTCATTTCCTCTTTGGTATAACCATTGTCGAGGAAGACGTCGATGTGGGGCAATACGTTCAAGTCAATTGGGTGTGGGTAAACTTTCGCTACATCTGTATTGCCTGCACGTTCGGCGAAAAGCTGGTCAACGGCTGCTTTACCCGTTCCGGTTACCGACTGATAAGTTGACACAACAACACGTTTGATTTTATACCGATCGTGTAGTGGTTTCAGCGCCACCACCATCTGGATGGTCGAGCAGTTTGGGTTCGCGATGATTTTGTCTTCAGGAGTCAGCGTATCGGCGTTTACTTCAGGTACAACCAGCTTTTTGGTTGGGTCCATACGCCAGGCCGACGAGTTGTCGACAACAACAATACCGGCTTCGGCAAACTTAGGGGCCAGGGCTAACGAGGTACCACCACCCGCCGAAAAAATCGCAATGGCAGGTTTGGCAGCAATAGCATCTTCGAAGCTTACGACTGTGTACGGTTTACCCTTAAACTCAACCTGTTTACCAACCGAACGCTCAGAAGCGACGGGAAGAAGTTCAGATACAGGGAAGTTCCGTTCTGCCAGAACCTTCAGGATTTCGCCACCGACCAGGCCTGTGGCGCCAACGACTGCGATTTTCATACTTATAATGCGGACGGTTGGCCGAAGCCATGGAAATCCGCGGTTAAATGGTTAATAAAAAGCGGGTTTCTACCCGCACTCCGAATTGGAGTGCAAAAGTACGGTAAAACTTTGACGGTCAGGAATTATATTCTAAAAAAATCAGAATCGTCCTACTAAGCCAATGCCAGAATTTGATAGAGATGAATAAGGGGTCAATTGCCAGGAAATTCCCTGCTGCTTCAGTGAACGGTTATAATACTGAACCGATCGACGAAGATGAGGGCCTGGCCGTAACATAAATCCGCCAATAGCGGCTACAATCAGCCCAGAGAAGAAAGTCGTTACGCCCGCTTTTACGGCCGCCGTGTTTGTGCGGTCTGGGACAGAATTACAATACCCATAGCATATGGTGCCATTGCTGACAACCCCTGTTGACGAAAAGGTCCCCTTGCTGGCTTCGCCTGAGTGATCGTTAGAGACGCCCACGATTAAGCCAACGCCCGCTGTTATGAGGCCTCCCGCAATTAGCCAGCCACCCGCATGTCGGCTGGTCATATAGCTTTTAAATTCGCGAATGGCATCAGGATCATTGGAGGCCAATATGTATTGCCCTAAATCTTTTGCGTGTCGAACATCCAATCCATCATACATATACTGCGTTCGTATACTAGTCCCATAACGGCCGTTGTAAGCAGGAACGAGATCGCTTTGAATGGGTTTAAGATTCTCGGCCGAAACAGGCGGAGGTATTCTGTCTTGTTGTGCCCATACATGTAACGGGCCTAGAAAGAGTAAAAGCAGAATTTTTTTCATAGTTGCTGTTCTTTTAAGAAAGTTAACAACAGCTAGGCACTTATTATATTAAAATATAAATAAACTTTGATTAGATGTTGCTAATACCGATTAGGTGGTATTGATAGGACTTTTTTTAACAAAATCTTAACTACTTAAAGCTAAATAACTGTCTAGGTGTGATGCAGGTATCCAATCTGATATCCGTCACTTCAATAGCGTCAATTGCTTCAATCGGATCGAAAAACGAAAGCCCCACTTTTAAGCAGTCTGGTCGACAACTGGCTAAAAAACGATCATAATAGCCTCCGCCATAACCAACCCGGTGTCCTTGTGTATCGAATACTAAAAGTGGTACGAGAACTAGATCGATTTGATGACTATCAATGGCCGATTTCTGCGTAACATCAACCGGCTCAGGAATGCCCCAGCGATTTTCCTGCAAGCGCGTATCCGGATATAAAGGGTAGTGAGTGAGCTGATTAGCTGCGATATCGGTTACTGAGATGGCAAGCGTTATTTGTGGGAATTGTTTCCAGATGGAATTAATAATTAGCCACGTATCAACTTCATGTTGCCGCCGAATTGGCAAGAACGTATGAATCAGCAACGGTTTTGTGGCCAAATCCGTCTGGATAAGAAAATCTAGAAAACGCTGTGCTATTGCCTGACTCCGGTGCGCGACCTCATCGGCTACCAACGCTTGCCGCCTGTCCAGATACTCACGACGTAGCTCCGCTTTATTCATACGCTGTAGCTCTTACTCCAAACAAAGCTGCATTCGGTAATCGAATGGATTGAAAACGGCTAGCATTTTCTGGAGAAACTGGCGATCTGTCAGGTAAAATGTCAGGAAGTTTTCGCTTCGTTCCTGTAAACCTCCATTGGGGAAAAGCTCGTTTTTAACGGCCAGTAATTGCCGAACGCCCGTTTCCTGATTTCGCTCTTCGGCCCGTCGCATTTTCTTTTCGAGTCGGGCAACGGCGTTGGCAAACCGCTTGGTTTCGGCCAGAACGGCTTTTTCGAGCGTCGGATCGACCATCTGCGCTTTATGCAAAATAGCATCCAGCGCCTTGTTTACCGTCTTGTTCTCATTATCGAACTTAAGGGCATGTCGGGCATGGTGTTCTACATACGCATGTTTGAGCGTAAGGGTATCCTGAAAGAGTTCTTCGGGGGTGAGGCCGAGCTTGCAGATACGCTTCGCACTGACAGCGGGAACATACATGGCAAAATTACGCGGCATTAATATCGGGAACGCTGTCTGAAAATGTTCAAAAACGCCTTTCAACTGCAACCAGTAAGGCACCTCAGACGGCCCTCCGATATAGGCCAGGTTTGGCAGAATTGTTTCCTGATAAAGTGGACGTAAGACAACGTTCGGGCTAAAGCGTTCGGGGTTCTGCTCTAAAATGTCTAGTAACTCAGGCTCCGAAAATTTTAGCTGTGTATTAATTATTTTATACGTGCCATCTCCCTTACGTTCAATACGTTCACGAAGTTGATCGTCGAGGTAAAACAGATTGATATCACGCGGGGCGATTACCGTTTTATACCCTAGATTTTCCAGTTCCTGCGTTTTTTGTTGGACTAGTTCTCCTGAACGATGATGAATAAGTTCATCCCGCATAACAGGCGCGAAAAGGCGTTTGAGGGCCGCATCGTCGGCGTCCAGACAAACTAATCCTTCGGCACCAAACAATTCATTGATATAGTACCGAACGGCATTTGCTAAGGTGTCCTGATTGAAATAGGCTTCTTCAAACAAAGCTAGTTTCTCCGGAATCTGGGTAAACAGCGCTTTTAGCTCCTGTGGATTCATCCTTCCAACAGCACCACGCTGTTCGGTTTGCCAGACGTAACTTCTCCCGAACATCGAAAAATGGTTGATTTCGGCGAAGTCGTGATCTTCGGTGGCCATCCAGTACACAGGCACGAAATTGTAATCGGGATACGTTTCTTTCAGCTTTCGGGCCAGATTAATGGTCGTAATGAGCTTATAAACAATGTATAATGGCCCCGTGAAAATATTCAGCTGATGGCCCGTTGTAACGGTAAATGTATTGGGCTGAAGTAATACGGAAAAATCAGGCTTGTTGGCAATACCCGCATATTGCCGCTCAAGCGTATTGACTAAAACCTGCCGTTTCGATGCATCAAATGACTTATCAGCAATCTGCCCGCCAAAAGCAGCTACGTCCGGAAAGCGATTATAAAAAGGAGTTAAACTATCTTTTTTGTTGATGTAATCTAGGAATAGTGACGAAAACTGGCCGGTTGAGGTAAGCGGCAGGTACTGACAGTCCATGCGATGGGCGGGGGTTGGGATTTATTCGGCTCAACAACGGAAAAACCCGCAAGGTTCGGGTTGTGCACCACGATTCGCTTGCGGGTTTCTAAACTCAGGAGACAACCTCTCCGTATAAATCAAAATCATCGGCTCGGTTAATGCGTACGTTCGCAAAATCGCCCATCCGAACGTACTGACTGGCTGGTACCAATACTTCGTTGTCCACTTCGGGTGAGTCAGCTTCGGTACGACCAATAAAGTAGCCGCCTTCTTTCCGATCAAACAGCACTTTGTACGTTTGCCCGACTTTCTTCTGGTTCAGTTCGTGCGAAATGCCCTGTTGCAACTCCATAAGCTCGTCGGCTCGTTCCTGTTTAATATCAGCTGGAACATCGTCGGGCATAGTAAACGAGTGAGTCTGATCTTCGTGAGAGTAGGTAAACACGCCCATCCGATCGAAACGCATCCGTTCTACGAATTCATACGTCTCCCCAAACATAGCTTCCGTTTCACCGGGGTGTCCCACGATTAGCGTTGTGCGGAGCGTAATACCCGGTACCCGGTCACGAATGGTATGAATCAGGTCTTCGGTTTTTTCTCGCGTAATACCCCGACGCATGAGTTTCAGCAACTCAGTTGAACCCGCCTGTAACGGCATGTCCAGGTAATTACAAACGTTTGGGCGATCTCGCATTACATCCAGTACTTCCAGCGGGAAGCCTGATGGATAGGCGTACTGCAACCGAATCCAGTCAATGCCTTCTACATCGGCTAACTGATTGATGAGGTCCGCAAGGTTACGTTTTTTATAGAGATCAAGACCATAATAGGTCAAATCCTGAGCGATGAGAATTAATTCTTTGGTGCCTCGCCGAGCTAACGACTTTGCTTCGGTGATCAGCTCTTCTATTGGGCGTGATACGTGTCCTCCGCGCATAAGCGGAATAGCACAGAATGAACAGGGACGGTCGCAGCCTTCGGCAATTTTTAGATAGGCGTAGTGAGCCGGAGTTGTCAGGAGTCGTTCGCCAACGAGTTCGTGTTTGTAATCGGCACGGAGCGTTTTCAGCATTCGAGGCAACTCGTTAGTGCCAAACCAGGCATCAACGGTCGGCATTTCGACTTCGAGTTCGTCTTTGTAACGGTGCGATAAACAACCCGTTACGTAAACTTTATCGACAATCCCAGCTTCTTTCGCATCGACATAGCGCAAAATGGTATTGATCGACTCTTCTTTCGCATTGTCGATAAAACCACACGTATTGATCACGACAATGTTGGCATCGTCTTTTTTCGATTCGTGCGTCACGTTCATACCATTGCCCTTGAGTTGCGTAAACAGCACCTCCGAATCCACGAGGTTCTTTGAGCAACCGAGCGTGACGATATTGATTTTATTAGTACGTACTCCTTTGGTTTTCATTCGTAACGCGGACATCCTGTCCGCTTTGTTGAAAGCTATTGCGGACAGGATGTCCGCGTTACATTAAAACACTGCCTGATGCGTAATCTCAACCTTAATTTTCGCGCTCTTCCCGGCCTCAACAGTTACCGGAAAAATGTTGTTCTTGGTGTCATATAAGTTGGCGTATAAGCCTTTTGGCTCCTGCACAATTACCGAATATCGTCCTTTGGGAAGATTGACACAGAATGTGCCATCTTTTCCTGACTTGACCGTCTTGATTGGTTTGACTAAACCCACCGAATTAATAAAGCCATTGTCGCCAGCTTCAACCTGACTCACATTCAACAAGGGAAAAATGAGTACCTCGCGCTCAGCAGGAGCGCCGTTAGCGTTAGGTCTGGGTGAGCCTGGGCCCGGCATATGATTACCCTGCTTTACCAGCACAGTTCCGCATATTCCCTGAAGCGCAGCTGTACTGGCCATTTTTTGCCGTTGAATTTTCTGGGCAATCGTGGTAGCCGATGTACCGAGAAATAAAACCAGTAAGATTGTTGTGATACGTATCATTTCTTAAAGAACGAATCCACAAACTCCATCTTGTTGAATGTTTGCAAGTCCTCTATTTTCTCGCCAACGCCAATGTATTTAACCGGAATTTTAAATTGATCTGAAATTCCAATAACTACACCACCCTTGGCCGTTCCATCTAGTTTGGTGATGGCAAGTGCCGTAACCTCGGTTGCTTTTGTGAATTCGGTTGCCTGAATAAACGCATTTTGCCCGGTTGAGCCGTCTAACACCAAAAGTACCTCGTGCGGTGCATCGGGAGTGAACTTCTGCATGACGCGCTTAATCTTGGTCAGCTCGTTCATCAGGTTAATTTTGGTATGTAACCGACCAGCTGTGTCTATAATGACCACATCGGCGTTCATATCGGTTGCTTTTTTAACAGCATCGAAGGCCACTGCCGAAGGATCGGTGTTCATTCCATGCGAAATGACGGGTACACCAACGCGATCGCCCCAGAGTTTGAGTTGATCTACGGCTGCTGCCCGGAACGTATCGCCAGCGCCTAATACAACCTGTTTGCCACGTTTGTGAAATTGAGCCGCCAGTTTGCCAATCGTTGTGGTTTTGCCAACGCCATTAACACCGACAACCATAATTACATAGGGCTTCTTCCCGACAGGTAAATCAAAGTCGTCGGGGACATCGCTAGTGTTATTATCCGAAAGCAAGGTGGCAATCTCTTCGCGGAGTATCCGGTCGAGTTCGTCGGTGCCCATGTATTTGTCGCGGGCAACGCGTTCTTCGATCTGGCGTATAATTTTGACAGTTGTTTCAACGCCTACATCCGATGAAATGAGAACATTCTCGAGTTCGTCGAGAACTTCTTCGTCAATGGTCGATTTGCCAACGACGGCCCGGCCAAGTTTCGAGAAAAAACTGTCTTTCGTTTTCTCTAATCCTTTGTCGAGTGTTTCTTTTTTTTCTTTCGAGAATAAGCCGAATAGAGCCATAAAAATGGGGCCGCTCGTGCGGTCGTGAGTCGATAGTGGATTAGCAATCAATGATTAACTTTACTGTGTCAGCCTGTATATGGGCAGGCGCGGGCATAGTGTATTAACTATTGACTGGTTCAACAAAACTACAGCAAAAAAAGTCCCACAGAACCATGAAGGCTGTGGGACAAATTTCTTTGTACAGAAACGGGTTCTCCAGGGCGCCGATTCGTCGACGTGGTTAACGTAGTCAAGACTAGCTTTTCAGCGCAGCCTGAATTTCATCAACGGGAACCATTTCTTCTTTGAAGGTATAAGCGCCAGTTTTAGGCGATTTCACGGCTTTGATGATTTTGGCGAATGCCTTGCCGTTATCCTTCGTTTTCAGGGTTGCAACTACCTTTTTTGCCATGTCGATTTTGCAGTTTATGGTTTACGGTTCTCGGTTTTCGGATGCAAATTCAGATTATTATCTGCTGTAAACCGAAAACTATAAACCTAAAACCTATTTAATTTCTTTATGTACCGTTACTTTCTTCAGAAACGGGTTGTATTTCTTCCGTTCGATACGCGCTGGCGTATTTTTCCGGTTTTTCGTGGTGATGTACCGGGACATGCCGGGTACACCGCTGTCTTTTTGCTCGGTGCATTCCAGAATAACCTGGATTCTATTGGCGCCTTTCTTTGCCATCGCTAATGTTCGTTTTCTCGATAAGGAGCGCAAAGGTACGGAATTACTTTTATTTAGCCAATAGCTTTTTAAGAAAAACTGATGATTTGTAATGAATTAGGTCAGAAAAGTGCGTAAAGTTTGGCAATCGGATTCCCGCTTTCGACCTTTGGTGCTGTCATGACCACGCAAACAATTCAATACGAGTACGCTCCCGGCCATTTCCGGGCTTCGGAACCTGGCGTCTATCGACCCGAAATGCTTCAGGAAGGGGAGATGATTCTGAATATGGGACCGCAACACCCATCAACGCATGGTGTATTGCGGCTCGAAGTGGTTACCGATGGAGAAATTATTGTTGACGTAGTTCCGCATCTAGGTTATCTGCACCGTTGTTTTGAGAAACATGCGCAGTCATTGCCCTTCAATCAGGCAATTCCGTTCGTAGATCGACTCGATTATCTGGCTGCAATGAACTGCGAACATGCCTTTGTGATGGGCGTTGAGCGAATGCTGGGTATTCAGAACGATATTCCGAAACGTACCGAATACATCCGGGTGCTGGTAGCCGAATTGAATCGTATTGCGGCCCACTTTGTCGGCATTGGGACATACGCACTCGATATTGGTGCCTATACGCCTTTTCTCTGGCTCATGCGCGATCGTGAGCATATTCAGCGGCTGCTCGAGTGGGTAAGTGGGGCCCGGATGTTGTATAATTATATTTGGGTAGGGGGCTTATTTTATGATCTTCCGGTAGGGTTTGAAGAACGATGCCGGGAGTTCATTTCCTATTTGAAACCCAAATTAGTAGAGCTACAACAGCTGGTTATTGAGAATGATATTTTCATAAAACGAACGGCTAATGTGGGCGTTCTTCCCTTACCCGTTGCCATTAATTATGGCTGTACAGGCCCGATGCTTCGTGGTTCTGGATTACGGTATGATTTACGTCGGGTAGATGGTTATTCGGTTTACCCTGAGCTAGACTTCGATATTCCGATTGGCGAAGGGAAGATGGGAACGGTTGGCGATTGCTGGGATCGCAACAATGTACGGGTACTAGAGTGTCACGAATCTATTCGCATTATTGAGCAGTGTTTGGATCAACTTATGGGTGATCATAGACGTACCCGTGACTACGATCCACAAGCAGTTGTGCCAAAGAAAATTCGCCCTAAAGCAATGGATTTCTACGCTCGTGCTGAAAGTGCTAAGGGTGAACTTGGCTTTTTCTTTCGCACGGATGGCAAATCAGACGTGCCTGTGCGCTGCAAATCCCGCTCGTGTTGCTTTCACAATCTGTCCGTCATTCACGAAATCAGCCGGGGCGCTATGCTAGCCGATTTGGTAGCGATAATCGGATCAATTGATGTCGTGATGGGGGAAGTGGATCGGTGATGTCTGGGCTAAGCTCCGGCTTGGCCCGTAAAATCTATTGGCCAAGCCGGAGCTTGGCCCAGACTCATTCTAACACCAATATATCGGGCGTATTCCGACCCAAACCATCATAATCCAGACCATAACCCAAAACGAATTTGTTTTCGATTTCGAATCCAACGTACTGTAAGTCAATTGGCTTTTGTAGGGCTTCTGGTTTGAAGAGTAATGTCGCGATTGCCAGCGATGAGGGACCTTGTGCCTGAAGTTGATCGCGTATGTCGCAGAGGGTTTTGCCTGTGTCGACAATATCTTCGACCACAATAAGGTCACGGTTGGCAACAGATTCGGTAAGGCCCAGGATTTCTTTCAGTTGCCCGGTCGATTCCGTTCCTTTGTAGGAGGAGACTCGGAGAAACGTGATTTCACAGGGAATTGTTAAACGCTTTGCCAGATCAGCCGCGAATAAAAAAGCCCCGTTCAGGACAACGACTATGAGGGGAGTTTTACCAGCGTATGCCTGATTAATTTGTTCGGCCAGTTCCTGAATGCGTTCCTGAATCGCTTCGGAAGTAATAAACGGGACAAACGTTTTATCTTTTATCGTTATCATATCGGTGTCTGTGGGGCGGCAAAGATACGCCGATAGTGAGGTCGTGGACAAAAAAACGATGGAAAAATAACAATTGGCAAACGCAGAGCCAGCAGTTTACGTTGATATACTAACTAATTGATTTTGACGAAATGAAGAAATTTGTGTTGACGGTTTGGCTGATGAGTATGGCTAGTTTAGCCCAGGCTCAGCTTTATGATCCGTCGGCGTTTGATAAAAAGTATGATGGTCTATTGAAGCATCCAGGCGTTCAGATTGAATCGGCGGAGGCTATCAATCAGATGTACAACTATAAGTTCTACGAAGCCGACAAAGAGTTTCGGTGGCTGCGTTTGCGTTATCCGAAACACCCAATGCCGACGTTCTTAATGGGGCTGGCCGAGTGGTGGAAAATCGTTCCAAATACCGACGTCACAGATTATGATGACCAGTGCTTAATGTACATGGATTCGACCATTACATTGGCCGAAGAATTATACGATAACAGTGAGAACAAGCTCGAACCGGCATTTTTCCTGGCAGCTGCTTACGCCTTTAAAAGCCGACTTTATTCGGAGCGAAAAAAATGGACAAAGGCCACCTTTGCGGGTAAGAATGCCCTAAAGTACTTTGAGAAATGTAAGGGGAATGCCGATTTCAGTCCTGAACTGCTCTTTGGGGATGGGATGTACAATTATTACGCCCAGTGGATTCCCGAAAATTACCCATTACTGAAGCCAATCCTGATCTTTTTTCCCAAAGGGAATAAAGCAAACGGGATCAAAGAGTTAGAGAAAACGGCGAATACGGCTTTCTATACACGTGTTGAAGCCCGTTACTTTCTGGTTCAGATTTATAGTATGGAGAATCAGTACGATAAAGCGTATCAGATGTCGAAGTACATGGCTGAGCAATATCCTGATAACCCATTCTTTGAGCGGTACTTTGCCCGGTCGGCCTTTGTAACAGGGCGCTTGAACGAAGCCGAACGGATTTCTAAAGATATTCTGGAAAAAGTGAGTCGCACGCAGTCTGGTTATGAGGGCGTTAGCGGACGGACAGCGGCCTATATCCTGGCCTACGTTAACAGCGTGTTTTATAACAACGTAGCCGAAGCGAAGAAATACTACCAACAATCGGTAGACTTCTCGAAGCAGACAAATTCGACAACGTCGGGGTATTATTTATCGTCGTTGATCGGATTGGCGAAGATTGCGAATGGAGAGAAAAACTACGACCTGGCCCAGACCTACTTTAATGAAGTACTAGACAAAGCGGAACGAAAATCCAGTCAGTACAAGGAGGCTAAAAAAGCGCTTGATGACGCGAAAAAGGCAAGACGGGAGGAGCGAAGGAAGAGGAAGGAATGAGTTTTGATATATATGATGTATGATATAGGATGTATGTTTTAACCTGAATACATATATCCTATATCATACATCATATATATCATGGAATTGGCAACACTTTGCTTTCCTTAAAAGTCGACATGATAACCATGGTTTGAGTGCTGGCTACTTCGTCAATTTCGTTGATTACATCGAGCATCAGAGCCTGATACGACGAGATATCTTTCGAAATCACCTTGAGTAGAAAGTCTCCTGAGCCAGTGATGTGGTGGCATTCGATAATTTCGGGAATCTGATTCACCCGATCCACAAACGACATTGTTGTGTCTTTTTTGTGGCCAACCAGCGTCACCATAACGAATGTGGTTACGCCCAGGCCAATTTTCTCCCGGCTTAACTGAGCATGATAGCTCTGAATAATTCCTGAGGTTTCTAGTTTTTTTACCCGCTCAAGTGTAGGGGCTGGCGAAAGGCCAATTTCTTTAGAAAGCTGTGCGTTAGTAATTTTAGCGTTAGCTTGTAAAATCTCTAATACGTTGCGATCTATCTGATCTAATTTATGAATTGACATAAACGGAGGTCGTCTGTTGAATTAGAATTTGTGTGCAGAACGGTGCAAATCTACTATCTTTTACAATAGAAAATTCTTAAAAACGTATGAATATTTAAAAAAGGCAAAACAAATATTGCATATCTTCCTCATAAACGGCACAATATTAAGCTTTATAGAGTAGTTGCCAAATCCTATTTTTATCATTCGGTAGTATTCGTATGATGTAGAGTTCGTTACTTCTTGTTGTCAGTTAACTTCTTTGACTTGATAGCCTCATTTGTTCGGGCTAATCCAGCTTTTCGATCGGTTCGATTTTTTCTATTGCTGTATATTGTTTGTACAATTTATACCGAATAGGATTTGATGTTCGTATTAATAAAGTCGAATGTCATACAACCATTGTTTAGGCATGTGAACCAATCGAGTTGCGTTGTATGAAAATGCAGAAAAAGGAAAATTTGCCAACTAAACTTTGCCCGGCCTGTAATCGGCCGTTTAGCTGGCGGAAAAAATGGGAGAAAAATTGGGAACATGTCGTGTATTGTAGCGAGGCTTGTCGACGAAGTGGCAAGCGGCAAAAAACAAGCCCAGATCCAGAATAAGTATGACAAATCTAAACTATCGTTATTTTTGTCGATTAACCCGCCTTCATTAATGCGTCCAATTGCTTATTTGTTTCTGTTAGTTGCAGTTATTGGCTGGGATAGTTGCCGTCAGGCCAAGCCAGTGCCTGTTGTTACACGAAGACCGCCTGCCAAAGCTGTTAGTCCTGCCCGTCCAACCACCACGCAGCCCCCCGTTGCTCAAAAACCTGCGGTTGTTAAAACTACCCCGCCTAAGCCAGCAACAGTTGTGGTGGCGGTTCCTGAGGATTCGCTTGAAATGGATGGCGTAACGTTTCAAACACCGGCGCCCCCTAAACGGGAGTTTCGGGCGGTTTGGGTGGCAACGGTTGATAATATTGATTGGCCAAGTAAAAAAGGCTTGCCGGTTGCCGACCAGCAGCGTGAAATTTTGGGCATGTTCGATATGTACCAGCAAATGGGGCTGAATGCCGTCATTGTTCAGATACGATCGGCAGCCGATGCGTTTTATGCCAAAAGTTCAGAGCCCTGGTCAGAATGGCTGACTGGCCAGCAGGGCTTGGCACCAACGCCATTCTACGACCCAATGGAGCTTATGATCGATCAGGCCCATCAGCGTGGATTAGAGTTTCATGCCTGGTTTAATCTTGATCGGGCTACATTCAGCAAATATTCCAGTATTGCTCCTTCCAACATTATTTACCGGAAACCAGGTTGGATGTTGAGTTATGGTGGTCGGAAATTATTTAATCTGGGTATACCTGCGGTTCGTTCCTACATTGCCGGAATCGTCGCCAATGTTGTACGGGAGTATGATATCGATGGCATTCACTTCGATGATTATTTTTATCCCTATGCAGAACCTGGCCAGGTTCTGCGCGACGACAGTACCTACAAGGCTAACTACAATGGCATGACCAAAGGCGACTGGCGACGGGATAATGTGAACAAACTCATCGTTGAACTTCGAGATTCTATTCGGGCGAATAAGCCTTGGGTCAAGTTTGGGGTTAGTCCGTTCGGCGTCTGGAAAAACCAGAGCAATGATCCTGAGGGGTCGGCGACCAATGGTGGGCAGTCCTTCTATGATAATTATGCCGATTCGCGAAAATGGGCGCGGGAAGGCACAATTGATTACATCGTACCGCAGGTTTATTTCAGCTCAGAGTTTGGGCGAGTGCCTTACAAAACGCTCGTAGACTGGTGGAAACGCAATACGGGAAAGGCCCATTTATACATTGGTCATGCGGCTTACCGGGTTGGACGTGGTTCTGAGCGTGATCCAGGATGGGGGCGAGCCGCAGAATTCCCGAATCAGATACGCTATAATCGTCAGCATCAGGTTGTTCAGGGCAGCGTTTTGTTCAGTGCAAAAAATTTAAAACTTAACCCGCTGTCTTTCCGCGATTCGCTGCAAACAAATCTCTATCGGCATATGGCTTTAGTACCTGCCATGCCCTGGCTAGACAGCATCCCTCCTTTGCCACCCCGCGATCTGAAAGCGGCTATCATACCGGAAGGCGTAGAGCTATTCTGGCAGGAATCGGCTGAAGCCTCGGATGGCGATGGGGCGAATGAATACCTCATTTACCGTTTTGAAGGACGGCGCCCACGATTGGAGCTGAACGACCCCCGTTATATTTTAGCCCGTTGTATTGGCGAATCGACCACGCGTTTTGTCGACAAGACCGCTGATCCAAAGAAGAAGTACGTGTACGCGATAACAGCCATAGATCGCCTTCATAACGAAAGCCAGGTTTCTGTTATAAAAGTGCAGTAGCTACCCCATCACGTTTTCCATCACCTCGTCGATTGAACGGGCGTTTGGGAAAAAGCTGACAAGTTTTAGTAAAATACCTTCAACAATAGCGTCAGGGCAAGAGGCTCCACAAGTTAATAAGACCGTAACAGGTTCAGAGCTATCACTTTGAGGAATAAAATTTTCGGTGATAACTTCCTGTTTGGCATGTCCATCGAAATGGCGAATTAGCTTATCGGACAGAATTTTCTGTTCCGATTCAATAAAATAAGTTGGCAGTTTCTCTTCGCAAAGCTCAACAATGTGCGATGTGTTGGAGGAGTTATAACCACCGGCTACAATGGCGAAGTCGGCCGGGTAGTTGAGCAGCGCATAGGTAGCATCCTGATTATCGTTGGTTGCATAACAAAGCGTGTCTCTCGTATTGGCAAAGTGCGTTTCAACCGAATCGGCAGTTAGGGCATACTTTTGAATAACCACCTGCTTTAAATAATCGGCAATGCTTTGCGTATCGGAAGCCAGCATGGTTGTTTGATTCACAACCCCAATTCGTTCCAGATCACGGGTTGGGTCGAAACCAACCGAATACTGATTGACAAACTCGGCGTAAAAGGCATCGGGTGGTAACTCGCCTAACATGTACTTTGCCAGGCGTTGCGTCTGAGCCATGTCTTTTACAACAACCGTTGGGGCGCCTTCTTTGCTATGTGAGAAGGTTGCTCGGGTTTCTTCGTGACTTGGCTTGCCATGCACAACTACAGTATAGTTTTTCTGCCCAATCTGGCCCGCTTTGTTCCATACTTTCTCAACAAATGGGCAAGTGGTATCATACTTGGCAACATCTAAACCCAGCGACGACAATTGATTCTGCGTCTCCAGCGTGGTCCCAAATGCCGGAATAATAACGACGTCCTCAGGCTTAAGATCTGACCATGAAATGAGTTGTTTACCTTTCGTATCCATAATAAAACGAATGCCCCGGCTCTGCAAATCGGCATTAACATCGGGGTTATGGATCATTTCACTCAGCAGAAAAATCCGTTTGCCAGGATTTTCGGCAATTGCTTTGTAGGCAATCTCAACAGCATTTTCGACACCGTAGCAGAAGCCAAAATGCCTGGCAATTAATATCCGGATCGGACCAAAATCGAGTAGGGTGGGGGTGAAGTCCCTTTTCAGTTTATCCCGCTTCCGGCGAAATTCCTTCAGAGGGGTAATAATGCTACTACGGTAATAGTTGGGTATGTCAAACGATTTCATTAGCTGAAAGAGCGAACGAGTGGACTGGTGAAAGAATGAAACTCAGCTATCAGTATAGAGTGACAAGAAGGTCTAACACCTGACTCGATCATTTTAATAACAGAACGATAAATGTCTTCGTTCGCTGCAAAGGTAGCGACTGGATGTATTGATCTGTAGCCTGTTAATCAATCCTGTCTACTGTAATTTGACTCTTTCGTTTATATTTGGCTATCGTTACCACAACCTCCTCTTAGCCAGTTCGTTTATGATGAATGCTCCTACTCACTCGCCCGAACAGTGGCCCGTGTGGCGTAAATTACTCTTTCGCTTTTTCTGCATTTATCTTCTCCTTTATATGTCGCCACTGAACTGGTTGGGCGATATTCCTTTACTGAATCTGATTGGTAAGTCTTATAGTGGTGCCGAGGAATGGCTTGTCAACCTTGCCAATAACTATATTTTTCACGTAAAAGACGTGCTGGTTCCACTAAATGGTAGTGGCGATACCTCCTATGGGTATGCTCAGCTTTGTTTTTTTATTCTGGCAGCACTTGTCGGAACGATTATCTGGACAATTGTCGATAAGCGTACGAATTACGATACGGCTTATTACTGGTTGTTAATCTTGGTTAGATACTACGTCGCCATGTTCGCTTTGAGCTATGGGTTGATCAAGCTCTTCGGACAACAGATGGTCTTTCCATCATTAAGTGCCCTGGCAACGCCCTTGGGTGATTTATTACCCATGCGTTTATCCTGGTATTTTATTGGTTATTCAACTCCTTACCAGTTTTTCTCTGGAGCGGTTGAGGTGCTGGCGGGGGTGTTGCTTCTGTTTCGTCGTACCAGCACATTAGGAGCATTTGTTGCAGCAAGTGTGTTTCTCAACGTGATGGTGATGAATCTTTGTTACGACATTCCCGTAAAGCTGTTCTCCACCCATCTGTTTATATTCAGTAATTTTCTGTTGCTGGGCGATGTCAAACGGCTACTCAACTTTTTCGTTTTTAATAAACCTACCCAACCGGCCGCTCGTATTGTACTACCCGAAAAATGGATGCGAACGGGACAACTCGTTCTGAAAATTGCCTTTGTAGGCATATTTCTGGTAATGCCTCTGACAAGATTATATCTGGACTCGCAGAGTCCCACTAACGCGTCAAAGTCGAAGAAACTGGCAACTGGCTTCTTTACTGTTGATCAATTTCAGGGTAATGCAGTGGATAGCCTGCGTTGGAAGGATGTTATTTTTGAACATAATAACGCAGGAAGTATTCAAACGACTGATACCTTGTTCCGGCAGCGGTATCGGCGCGGGTATTTTAGCTATTCACTGGATTCACTCCAGCATACGATTGCGTTTAAAAAATTTTCTACCGATTCGCTGCCCCTGTTTACCATGCACTATAGCATGCCCGATACTAATAACATCGTGTTGCAGGGGAAAATCCGAAATGATTCCGTGCTAGTAGGCCTAAAACGCCAGAAACGGCATTTTCAATTAGCAGAACGGCAATTTCACTGGCTCTCTGAAGCTAACCGATAAAGGTGGTGCCTTTGTGGTTAATGATTTTTTGCTGCTACAGTTCAAGGACTTTTCCCAGAATATCATCTAGATATTCACGGGAATTAGCCAGGCGAGGCACTTTATGCTGCCCACCGACTTTGCCGCGTTGCTTCATCCAGGCGTAAAATGTACCCGGTTGCACGACATGAATACGGGGATGCTTGAGCACCATATCATTGTAGCGCTTAGCGTCGTAATCCGAATTGACTTGCCGGAGTGTTTCGTCCAGAATTTGATTGAACCGCTGTTGATTGTCGGGCTCGTGGGTAAATTCAATCACCCATTCATGACAACCTGTAGCTCCATTGCTCATGTAAACGGGGCCGGCGGTGTAGTCGGCAATAATAGCGCCCGTGGCTTCGCAGGCTCGTGTAATGGCTGTTTCGGCGTTTTCAACGATTACTTCTTCCCCAAAAGCATTAATAAAATGCTTGGTACGGCCACTTACTTTCAGTCGATGCGGGTAGAGTGATGTAAACCGAACAGTGTCACCTACTTTATAACGCCATAAACCACCATTGGTCGAAACAACAAGGGCATAGTTTTTATCCAGTTCAACTTCGTCGATGGTCAACGCCGTTGGGAAAGGCTGATCGGCTTCGTGAAAAGGGACAAACTCATAGAAAATGCCATAGTCTAGCATTAACAGCATTTCGCCCACACGACTTAAGTCATCCTGAATCGCAAAAAAACCTTCGGAGGCATTATAAATTTCCTGATACCGAACTGTTGGTGAAGGGAACACTTGCTGCTGAAACAACTCCCGATACGGCTGGAAGTTGACCGCTCCGTGCATCATGACCTCAAAATTTGGCCAAACCTCCAGAATATTCGATTTACCTGTACGCGCCAGAATTTTGTCAATCAGCACCATGCCCCAGGTAGGTACGCCCAGCATGCTGGTCACATTTTCTTCCGACGTGATTTCGGCCATGCGCTCCAGTTTCGATTCCCACTCGTCCATGAGCGCAACCTGAATAGAAGGTGTTCGAATATACTGCGCCCAGCTAGGCAGGTTTTTCATCACTACTGCCGATACATCGCCCGCTGCACTATTGGAACCATATGGATTTGGATGAAGACTGCCGCCAATCGATAACCCTTTGCCTTCAAAAGCCTTACTATCGGGATTATTCGCGATATAAAGCGCCATCATATCCTTACCGCCTTTGAAATGACTTTCATCGAGCGACTCGGTGGTGACAGGAATGAATTTGCTACGGGCATTGGTCGTCCCAGACGATTTGGCAAACCAGCGAACGGGCGAAGGCCAAAGGACTTTGCTCTCGCCTTTCATGACCCGTTCGATATAGGGGAACAAATCTTCGTAGCTCGAAACCGGAACCTGCTGCTGGAAATCCTGAATCGTCTGGATGGATTTGTAGTGGTATTTTTGGCCCCATTCTGTCCGACGCCCTGATCGGATCAGTTGATTGAAAACCTTCTGTTGCGCCACACCAGGCTCTTTCATCATTGCCTCAATACGCGGCAATCTCCGTTGCAGGAGCCATTTAAGGGTGGTGTTTAGGACAGTCATAGGGCTAAAAATAGCATAAACTAACTGTATTGAACTAGTTAGCGACACAAATTTAATGGTACGGGTTGATTTATAAACCGATGGCTCGGTCGGGGTAATCCGTAATTAAGCCATCGACTCCCCACTCCTTGAGCCGAATCATATCCTTGCGTTGATTGACCGTCCAGGGAATAACCTTGATTTCCTGTTCATGAAGTCGGGCAATTTTTTTTCGACTTAATAACCGAAAATAAGGGCTATAAATATCGGGTTTGAAACCAAGTTCGCCTAAATTCTTCTCGGGGCTGTGGAGGTTTTCAACGAGAGCTGATAGCCTGACTTTAGGATACTTACCCACATCGGCGCCCTGTTTCCATTGCTTTAATAGTGCAAAGTCGAAACTTTGAATTACTACCCGGTCTGGATTGATCCGGTCCGCTGCAAGCTGCTCTTTTAGAATTGCTTGGACAAGATCACAGAAGGCGGCTGGTTCGGGCTGACTCTTGTTGTATTCAGAAGGTTCGCTTTTTAACTCAATGTTATAGGAGAACAGCGGCAGATTTTTGGTTTTTCGATAAGCCTCGGCCTGCTCAATCACATCGCTCAATAGCGGCTTGTTTGTTTTTAACTTCTGCTGTTCTGGGTAAGCTGAATTACCGTTAGATCCGACGTCGTAGCGTTTGATATCGTCATAAGTCATCTGATATAAGATCAGGCTTTTCTGATCTTGTTTCGATATCGGGTTTCCATCAGGAGCGATTGTAAAAGCTGAATTGAAGTAAGGATCATGCGAAACCACCACCTGATTATCCTTGCTGATGACTACGTCCATTTCCAGAGTCGTAACACCAAGATCTAAAGCTTTTAGAAAAGCCGGTAGTGTATTTTCTGGCATCAACCCCCGGCAGCCTCGATGCCCTTGTAAATCAAAACCCGTTGGTGGCTGAGCAAGAGCTAAAGTCGTCATGCAGAAAAACAATAGAGGAACACGCATAGATATAGACGGTAGGCTCAAAAGTACTGGTTCTTTTAATTGACACGGCCTCTGTTAATTTTAACAACTTGAATTCATATGGGGTGCGTTGCAAAAATTGACCAAACGGCCATTATTCTTATATTTAAGAACGATTTTTCTGCTTCAGAAAAGGAATATTTTTTATTTGCTAAGTACAATAGTAAACTTGCGATAATACTACTTTCGTTCACCTTCACTCTATCATGCGTTATACAAAGGCTGTAGCCAGCTCTCTATTTACACTAGTACTGATTTGGGCCTTGAGCCGATCCTGGGGAAGTATTCCTGCCTTCGGGCCTCTTCTGAGTCCATTTGTTGGTTTCTGGCAAAACGCCGAATCGGCAACTAGTGCGGACGAAGAAATCACGCTGAACGGTACCAAAGCCCCCGTAACTGTTATTTTTGACGACTTAGCCATTCCGCACGTTTTCGCTCAGAACGATCATGATGCTTATTTCGCACAGGGTTATTTAACAGCCCGTGACCGGCTTTGGCAGATGGAATTTCAAACCCATGCTGCAGCTGGGCGGGTTGCCGAACTGGTAGGCGACAAAGCTTTAGAACTGGATCGGTTTAATCGACACCTTGGTATGGGTTTCGGAGCTGAAAAAGCGGTAAAAGCAATGATGGCTGACCCGCGCTCCCGAGAATCAGTAGAAGCGTATACGGCGGGCGTAAATGCCTACATCAAAGAGCTAAGCCCAGCCCATTATCCGCTTGAGTACAAATTATTAGGCTATGCGCCAGAACCCTGGCAACCGATTAAGTGCGCTTACTTCCTGAAATATATGTCGGGTGTGCTGGCCCTCGGTGCTGATGACCTGAACATGAGCAATGTCCTGAAAAAATATGGTACGGTTGTAACAACTGATCTTTTCCCGGATTACCCGTTTCGGGAAGACCCCATTATCCCGGTTGGAACGAAGTGGGATTTTACGCCTGTCAAAATCCCTGCCGTTCCTGCTAATACATCGCCAGATGGGAAGTCAGTAGCCCTGAATTGGCCCGAACAGGACCCAACTATCGGCAGCAACAACTGGGCAGTTGGACCGCAAAAATCAGCGTCGGGTTATCCAATTCTGGCCAACGACCCCCACTTATCGCTGAGTTTGCCGTCAATCTGGTATCAGATGCAATTGGTAACGCCAACCATGAATGTATACGGGGCCACCATGCCGGGTTCGCCGGGGGTGATTATTGGCTTTAATAAGCAAGTAGCCTGGGGTGTTACGAATGTAGGTGCCGATGTGCTGGATTTTTACCAGATTCGATTCAAAGATGCTTCGCGGAAAGAATACTGGCATGATAACAAATGGAAACCCGTTACCCGGCGACTAGAAGTGATTAAGGTGAAAGGTATGCCCGATGTGATCGATACCGTTCTCTATACCCACCACGGCCCTGTTATGTACGAAGTGGGGCAAAAACCTTTCGCCAAAAATGTTCCGGTGGGGTATGCTGCTCGTTGGATAGCGCACGAAGCCTCTAACGATTTCCTGACCTATTATTTACTGGACCGTGCCCAAAATCACGACGACTATCGAAAGGCACTTAGTTATTATGGCGCACCAGCACAGAATTTTGTTTTTGCCGATACCGCTAAAGATATTGCCATTTCACCCAATGGGCGTTTTCCGCTTAAATGGAAAGATCAGGGCAAGTTTTTGTTAGATGGGACTAATCCTGCTCACGACTGGCAGGGTTGGATTCCGGCGAACCAGAATCCACATGTGAAAAACCCACCACGTGGTTTTGTTAGCTCGGCCAACCAATCCTCAACCGACCCGACCTATCCTTATTATATCAACTGGCAGTTTGCACCATCTGAGCGGGGTACGCGAATCAATCAACGCTTAACCGCGATGAAACAGGCTACGCCCGATAGTCTGCGCTCTTTGCAAAATGATAACTTCAACCTTCAGGCGGCCAATGCATTGCCCGTATTTTTGCCTTATGTGCAGGATAAATCGTTATCGGGTGAGCAGAAAAAAGTCCTTGATATCATTAAGAAGTGGCAGTATAACAATGACATTGCTGAAATAGGCCCGACCGTTTTTACCGAATGGATGCGTCAATATCTGGATGGTGTTTGGAAAGATGATTTCCCTAGCAATGATACCATACCGATGCGTTATCCAAGCTTTGACCGTACGCTGCATATGGCCGAAAAAGAACCGACCGCCCATTGGTTCGATGATATAACAACTCCGGCTAAAGAGACGATTGGTAGTGTGCTAACACAAAGCTTTCAGATGGCCGTTGATTCGCTGACTAAACAGCATGGTGCTGTTGGAACAGCCTGGCAATGGGGACCGCATAAAGCCACACGAATCACTCACTTAGCCCGTCTGGATGCGCTTAGTGCACTGAACGTACAAATTGGTGGTGGCAGAAGTGTGGTCAATGCTACGAGTGAACGACATGGGCCGTCCTGGAGAATGGTCGTCGCTTTAGGGCCAACGCCGAAAGCTTACGGCGTATATCCAGGTGGGCAGTCTGGTAATCCTGGTAGCCCAAATTACCTGAATATGCTCGAAACCTGGCGTACGGGTCAGCTTAATGAATTACTGTTTCTGCAAACCGCTCAGGATGCAAATCCGAGAATTAAACGGAAGATGGTTATCAAGTAACACGGCCAATCGGCGCTCTGATAGAAAGCGCTACCTCTCGAAATTCAACTTATTAAAGGCGGCTTTCCAGCCGCAGTACACGATGATTCAAATTATTCTCATAGCTGTTTTAAGCCTACTGGCTCAATTGGTGCTTCCCTGGTGGAGCTTGGCCGTTGTCGCATTTCTGGTTTGTGTATGGCGTAGTTCCAGTGCAGGTCAGGCGTTTTTCGCCGGCTTTTATGGTGTGGCGTTGGTGTGGTTAATTTATGCCGTAATTCTCCATACGCGTACCGATGGCGTTTTTACAGGTCGCATGAGTGAATTACTCTTTAAAACGAATAGCGCTATTCTGCCGGGACTGGTAACCGCTATTGTTGGTGGGCTGGTTGGTGGCCTCGCCGGACTGTCGGGTTACTTTGTCAGGCAGGCTATTGGAAATGAAATCGCAAATCGTACCTCGTAAATCGTAAATCCCAATACCTTTGTAGAATAAACTGATAACTAACTGATTCATTTCCTGTGAAGAATGCCTCGTTGATTCTAAACGTCGTCCTGACGATTGCCGTAGCTGTACTCTATTACCTACATTTTAAAGGCGCTCAGCCTGAATCGGCAGCCCCCGTTGCAACAACGCCTGCCGATGCGAAGGGCAAATCCATTGTCTATGTGAATGTCGATTCACTGTTAACTAAATACGAATACTTTAAAGACACGCAGAAAGTACTGGAAAGCAAACGGTTCCAGTTAGAAAACGATTTGGCTAGCAAGGGCCGGAACCTACAGAATAAAGTAACGTTCTTTCAACAACGGGCGGCTACCATGACGCAGGAACAAGGCCGGGCAACGGAAGCTGCGCTTCAGAAAGAGCAACAGGATATTCTGGCTTACCGTGAGCGGGCTGCCCAAAGTCTGGCTGGTGAAGAACAAGCTAAAAACAAGCAACTGTACGATCAGATTTACGATTATCTGAAAAAGATAAACGGCCAAAATAAATACGAATTTGTACTTGGCTATACCAAAGGTGGTGGCATATTGTTCGCCGATTCGTCGGTCGATCAGACAAAAGCGGTTCTGGATGGCCTGAACAAAGAATATGCGGCTAAGCAAACAAAAAAATAGGCTTTCTACTCTATTTTAGACTGTTGCTTAATTGAAACCCGGCTTGCTGAACAAAGCGTTCAACGAGCCGGGTTTGTTTATAAACCATATTACAAAATTCTTTTCCAGACATAAACCTCCTTTGAGTTTCCCGTGTTCTTGAACTTACCCGGTTACTTTTACGACTCGAAATTTATTCTGCTGTATTCCTTTTCCATGTCAATGTAGCTGTCAATCAGAAAAAAATACAGCATATATCCTACATCCTATATCAGAAATATGGCTTCTGCTTCTATTGTTAAACAAGTTGATATTCGGAATCGTCGTGCTTCTTTTGAGTACGCGTTTCTGGATAACTATACGGCAGGCATTGTACTTACCGGTACGGAGATTAAATCCGTTCGGCAAGGAAAAGTGAATTTACAAGACGCGTACTGCCTGATTCATGACGACGAAATGTTTATCCGTCAAATGAGTATTGCCGTTTATACCGAAGGTACTCACTACAATCATGAGCCTCTACGCGATCGAAAACTCCTGCTTACCAAACGGGAGATTAAGCGTCTTACAGAGAAATTGAAGGATCAGGGCTTGACTATTGTGCCCATCCGACTTTTTACCAACGAACGAGGCTTTGCTAAAGTGGAAATTGCGTTGGCAAAAGGTAAAAAACTGTACGACAAACGTGATAGCATTAAAGAGCGCGAAGTAGAGCGGGATCTGCAACGGGAGCGCTATTGATTTTAATCGATGGGCGTTAGTCGACAGGCGTTATTTATTGCCCCCTAACAACTGCTGACTAAGGACTATCGACTAATCAGACTAAATTTTCCAGAACTATTGTTGATATGTGGATAAGTCTGTAACTTGCTACCGTACAGAGGCATCTAAACGCGATATGGGTAGGAAAGTATTAGTCTTAAATCAAGATTACAGTGCTCTCAGCATTTGCTCCGTTCCCAAAGCATTCCTGCTGGTTTTCTTAGATAAAGCTGAACTCGTTGCCGAATCGGAACAGTTTATGCTCCGAACCGTCTCCGCCGAGTTCCCAATGCCGACCGTTATTCGGCTTCATCGGTACGTGAATCTGCCTTACAAAGGCGTCATGCTTACCCGGCAGAACATCTTCAAGCGCGACGGTCATCATTGTCAGTATTGTGGAACCACCGAAGACCTGACACTCGACCACGTACTGCCAAAATCGCGGGGTGGTAAGACAAGTTGGGATAACCTGGCCACAGCCTGCAAACGATGTAACTCACGCAAAGGCGACTTTACGCCTGAAGAGGCCAATCTGAAACTTCGTCAAACGCCGTTCAAGCCCACATTTTTGGTTTTTTTGCGTGAGTTCTCAGGGTCTATTGAGCAAAGCTGGATGCCCTTTTTAGCGAAGAAAGAAAAGGCATTCCGATAATATCCGCTAATAAAGGAGAAAAGGGAGTAAGGGGACGAGCGAGAAAAAGGGTCTGCTATAAGCAAATCCTTTCTCCCGCTCGTCCCCTTACTCCCTTTTCTCCCTCTAATTCAAAGACTTTTACTGATTTCGAAACTTTTTTCAGAAAGCAATTGCTATCTTTGCAGTCCTTTTTTGAGGGCAAAATTTTATAACTAAAAGTCAGTTCGCCATTGACCCACGAACTGATGTACCGAGCGGGTCAGGGAAACATTTTTTATGAGCAAAACGCAGCAACGCGAACTGCCGGCATTTGATTGGGACCGGGCAGACAACAAAGGGTTTGGTAGTGGCTATTCGGTTGAAGAACATAACCGGATGTTGGAAATGTACGACAACACGTTGTCGGAGGTTAAAGAGAAAGAAGTAGTAATGGGAACCGTCGTTGGGATAACGGATCGGGAAGTATTACTCAACATCGGTTTCAAATCGGATGGTTTGGTTCCAGCTTCTGAGTTCCGGGATATGCCGGACCTGAAGATGGGTGATGAAATTGAAGTTTACGTAGAAAATCAGGAAGACCCGAACGGCCAGCTGGTTCTTTCGCGTAAGAAAGCGAAAGTGATTACCGCATGGCAGAAAATTCAACGTGCGCTTGATGAAGACCTCGTTATCGATGGCTTTGTGAAACGCCGGACGAAAGGTGGTCTTATTGTTGATATTTTCAGCATTGAGGCTTTCTTGCCAGGTTCGCAAATCGATGTGAAGCCAATTCGTGACTTCGACATCTTTGTTGGTAAGAAAATGGAGGTTAAAGTCGTCAAGATCAATTATGCTAACGATAACGTAGTCGTTTCGCACAAAGTCCTGATCGAGAAAGACCTCGAAGCGCAACGTGCTCAAATCCTGAACAACCTTGAAAAAGGTCAGGTATTGGAAGGTGTTATTAAAAACATGACCAACTTCGGTGTATTCATCGATCTTGGTGGTGTAGATGGTCTGTTGCACATCACGGATATTTCGTGGGGTCGTATCAGCCACCCATCTGAAGTTCTGCACCTCGACCAGAAAGTTAACGTAGTTGTTCTTGACTTTGATGAAGACAAGAAGCGTATCTCTTTGGGCATGAAGCAACTTCAGGCTCATCCTTGGGATGCTCTGGCCGAAGACATTCAGGTTGGTTCGAAAGTGAAAGGCAAAATTGTAAACGTTGCCGATTACGGTGCATTCCTCGAAATCCAACCAGGCGTAGAAGGCTTGATCCACGTTTCAGAAATGTCGTGGTCGCAGCACCTGCGTAACCCACAGGAATTCCTGAAAGTTGGCGATGAAGTAGAAGCCGTTGTGCTGACACTTGATCGTGCCGATCGCAAAATGTCGTTAGGTATCAAACAACTGACCGAAGATCCTTGGACTCGTCCAGAACTGCGTACGAAATACGCTGTTGGTACGAAACATAAAGGTGTTGTTCGTAACCTAACCAACTTCGGCCTGTTCCTTGAACTGGAAGAAGGTATCGATGGTCTGGTACACGTGTCTGATTTGTCTTGGACCAAGAAAATCAAACATCCTTCGGATTTCATCAAAGTTGGTGAAGACCTCGAAGTTGTTGTTCTGGAGCTTGACGTTGACAACCGTCGTCTGGCCCTGGGTCACAAACAACTGGAAGAGAACCCATGGGATACGTTTGAAAGCGTATTTGCCGTTGGTACCGTTCACCGTTGCACGATCCTGAGCAAAAACGATAAGATGGCCACGCTCGAACTGCCTTATGGCATCGAAGGCTTCTCGTCGCTGAAGAACCTGGGTAAAGAAGACGGTACGTTTGCCGAAGTTGGCGAAACGCTCGACTTTAAAGTAACGGAGTTCTCGAAAGAAGAAAAACGGATTATGCTCTCGCACACGAAAACGTGGCAGGAGAAAAATGAGCCAGTTAAAGAACAGAAAGCACCGAAAGCCGCAGCAAAAACTGCTTCGGCACCGGCGCAGGCTGAGCGTGGTGCTACCTTAGGTGATCTTGATGCATTAGCTGCATTGAAAGAGCAACTGGAAGGTCGTAACTAAGCCAAATAGGCTCTAAAAGATAAAATGCCCCTGGACTTTTTAGTTTAGGGGCATTTTTTTGTGATTGGCTATTCTACATTACAGATAAAATCGTATGTTTGCACTCCCGAATCCAGGACCTGTCCTGAATTTGGATTTTATAAGGTTCCGTGGCCGAGTGGCTAGGCAGTGGTCTGCAAAACCTCGTACAGCGGTTCGAATCCGCTCGGAACCTCACCCTAGCTTACCGGAGTTGACAAGTTTAATAGCAAATAACTGCTAAACAGCTTGTTAACTCCTTTTTTGTTGACATAACCTTACAAATATTTGTAACATATTGTAAGGTAAATCCGTCACCTAATCCGACACCGGCTTAGTTTTTATTGTAGTTTTGGTTTGAACAGACCACAACAGATATGAAGACTATAACCGATAAATCGATCAAATTCCTACTCAAGGACAATAAAGCCGACCGGCCAACCTTGATTTATCTGGTTTTCCGCTACGACAATAAGCGATTTATTTCATCAACAGGGCAAACTATCGAGCCCTATCAATGGGACGCCCAGCGGCAAAGAGCCATCGTCGATGCTAGGCTTATCAAGAATAAGCGGGAACGTGAGTCGAATGAAACTATTAATGCTCACCTCGAGCGTCACCGATCGGCTTTACTAAAGGTCCTCAATTCCCTTCAGTTGGCTCAAGTCTCCTTGAGTAATGAGGTAATCATGCAGCACCTAGATAATGCACTAGGGCGAAAGAAAAAGGCATCGGAGGAACAGGCTAAGCCAATTACCTTTTTGGGGTACATTGATCAGTTCGTTGAGGATGCCACAAGTGGCAAGCGGCTCAACAGTAAATCGCACCGGTACGCACCAATCACAATCAAGGGCTTCTCTAAACTCAAGCGTACACTAGAGCGCTATAATAAGGCCACAGCCCAAGGCGTCAACTATGATGATTTCACCATTGACTATTATCACAAACTCAAAGCCTGGCTAACCGATCGAGGCCTGACATTAAACTACATCGGCGCTTTGTTGAAGGAGTTCAAATTATTGCTTAAGCAGTCCCATTACGAAGGCCTACATACAAATACAGTTTTTCAGCACCGGGATTTCAGGCGATTAGTAGAGGAGGTAGATAACGTATACCTATCGAGCCAGGAGCTTGCCTTACTCAGTAAATACGACCTGGCTAATAACAATCGACTTGATCGAATTCGGGATCTATTTCTCATTGGCTGCTACACTGGTCTACGTTTTTCTGATTTCTCTGAGTTAAGGCCCGAGAATATTACCCACAATGGCCAAATATTGACACGTAAGACGCTTAAAACGGGTGAGCGTGTTTCTATACCCCTGAACCCCGTTATACTCTCTATTCTCAAGAAATACGATGGTGTGCCTCCACGAACTATCACTAACCAGCGTATGAATAACTATCTGAAAGAGCTTTGTCAGCTGGCTGGCTTTACAGAGCGGGTTGAGGTGGGGCGAACAAAAGGCGGTTTGCGGCAAACTAGAGTACTTGAAAAATGGGAGTTAGTAACAACCCATACCGCCCGGCGCTCATTTGCTACTAATGCTTATTTGGCTGGTGTGCCTACTGTATCCATCATGAAGATAACCGGCCACAAATCGGAATCCGTATTCCTGAAGTACATCAAAATCTCATCTGAGCAAAATGCGCTACTCATGTTAGGGCATACCCATTTCCAATAGCACTATTTTACCCTTCCTTTTTTGTGTGAATCAGCCTCAATTTCGATAGGATGGCATAAAGCTGGAGTGATGCATATATTCAATTTTGTTGTATTTAAGCCTCATTTAGCCTTATTAAACAATTATTTACAATAAAATTGCAAATAATTCGTACCTAAATAGCGTAAAAAACAATTATTTAGCCTTACTTTACAACAATACTAAAACATTAGCTTTTGTTGCTATGGTAGGAACGCCCCAAATTTTTATACAGGTTACTCCAGAACAATTCGAGCAAATACTGGATGATCGGCTGGATAAGGCCCTCAGTAAGTATTTTTCAGAATTTGCGTCAGACCTGAAAGAGTCTGATCTGCCAGAAATGGCCACACCTAAACAGGTTTGCGAATACCTAAAGCTAACGCGCCAGACACTTGCCATCTGGTCGAAAGATTCCAACGAAGGTCCTGCTAAACTAGTACCCCTTCGGTTTGGTCGAGCTGTGCGTTACAGAAGGCAGGACGTGCTTAAGGCAGGCAAAGAGTATCGTCGATTTAAGGAATAGAGGATCAGTGAAAGGATATGTATCATTTCTGATACAGTAGAAAACCACACTATCTAACCCAAATCGACCATAACTCCAGCGGAATGAGCACGGCATTAACCTACTTAGCCAGCCTGGAAATGGCTGAAAAGCGACGTAAGCACCCAAACGTACCTGATCGCTTCCGGGTGCAATCAAAATTCGTCGTAAAAGACGCTAACAATCTTACCCAGGCCGTAAAACGCTGCCTGGAGTTGCATGACTGCTACGTAACTAGGGTACAATCACAAGGCCAGTGGAACCAGTCACTCGGCCGATTCACTCGGTCAACCACTACTAAAGGTACGGCCGATTTACACGCCGTCGTCGAGGGTCGACACGTTTCGATTGAGATTAAATGGGGTAAAGACAAGCTGAGTGCTGCCCAGCAAAAAACGGCGGATCAAGTCAATGCTGCCGGTGGATTGTATTTGGTGGTAAAGGACTATGATACCTTCTGGAGTTGGTTTAATGAATATGCTCCGGATCTGATCAGAAAAATAGGAGGTGAACCAGTATGAGCCAGAAAAAGCTAAACCCGAACACCTCCCTAAATGGAATTCAGCCGCCCGAAGTTACGGATAAGCCTAAGTCACCACAAGTTGAGGTTGAGTGCCTTAAACAACACATGGTTGCGCTTGGCGATGAGGTCAACAAAATGCCAGATCCCGCCATTGATAAGTCTGGGCCCATAGATTATAGAGCGCTAGGCGAATCGTTGCGAATTTTTCCGGATGAGGAAATTGTCAAACCACAAGTCTGCCTTTCCATACAGCAGGATGATCGAACGGATACCTGGGCAACGCTGGGCAACTTCTCGCTTATTATTGGTAAGACTAAAAGTCGAAAAACATTTGCTGTTAGCATTGCAGTTGCTGCAGCTCTACGTCGTGATTTAACCTTAGGCCGATTTATGAGCTCATTCGACGAGGATAAACGGAATGTCCTCTATTTCGATACTGAGCAGGGCCGCTACCATGCTCTTAAGGTGGTCAAGCGAATTTGCCGACTGGCTGAACAGCCTTCGCCCACTAACCTCTTCGTCTATCCGCTACGCTCCTTATCAACGCAACAACGATTAGGTTTTATTAGGTGGCATATCTACAATACGGACAATGTAGGCTTGGTGGTAATTGATGGTATTCGGGACACGATAGTCGATATCAATGATAATGCTGAAGCTACTGAGCGAACGGATGACCTAATGCGATGGTCGGCGGAACTCGGCGTGCATATCATCACGGTATTGCATATGAACAAGGGCAATGACCACGCCAGGGGAACAATTGGCACTGAGCTTCAAAATAAGGCCGAATCAATAATTACAATCGTCGTTGATCCAAATGACAAAAGCTTATCTGTAGTTACCGCTGAGGACACCCGAGAGAGAAAGTTTGAGCCGTTCGCCTTCTCGATCGACGAGACCGGCTTGCCTTATCTGGTCGATGGTGCGATAACGGCGGCAAGTATACCGTCAAGAGCCAAAAAGCCGACGGTAGATACTATGAAACCTCAGGACGTAGCTGCTATCGTCAGGCGAGCTTTTTCAAATGATGAATACTTAAGATATGCCCAGTTGAGAACCAACATCGTTGAAGCGTCGGAATTTATTGGTATTCCTCTGGCAAAGTCGAGATCTGAGGAATTTATCCGTCGGGTCGAAACTCTTGGCTACATAAACAAACTCCGAGCCCCATCCCATCGATATGATGTCTATAAAGTCAACCTTCAAAACCTACCACTTTAACTGTACTAAAAAGTACTGTACTATAAGCCCTATTTATATAGGGGCTTATTAGTACAATTAGTACAGTGTACTAAGATAGTTAAGTTAGGACAGTTAGGACAGTTAGGACAGTTGAAGATTATATGAAATTCAAGCCTCTACTCTTCGCTATCAATACCCCTGATTAGGGTGATTAGGGTAGTTGATAAAATCAATGCCCCAGTTCAACGATTCGATGTCTACGAAAACAGCCTATAAATCTTAAAACACTACATTTTGACTGTCTAAAATGAGGAGTAGCCTTCTAAGACAGTCAGGGTGATTGAATACTATGGTAACCTCCGCATTACGCTATCAGCTGCCTAAGAAAGCAGTCAAATCGGATTGCCCGGATTGCGGACCAAAGCACCGGCGGACGCTCAGCCGGTACGTTGATACCCGAACCAATGAGCCGCTACCTGAACCCTATGGCCGTTGCGATCGGGAAAGCAATTGTGGCTATCACCTTTCCCCCTATTACAAAGGGGCATCCGGCATTAGTTATGCCGATCATGTTTATGAGCAGTGGAAAGTGGATAACTCAACAGACCTACGTCCAGTAGGCTCCTCAATTAGTAAGTATCGAGCACATTCTATGAATAACCCTCAGCCTAAAGTAGCCCCTATTCACTGTATTCCTAATGATGTATTTGCCTCGACCGTTGGTCTTTATGAACGCAATCAACTGGCCATACTTCTGCAGGAACATTTCGGCGCGAAAGTATCCCAGGAATTACTAAGCCGGTTCCAGATCGGCACGTCGGCCTATTGGCCTGGCGCCTGCGTATTCTGGCTGAAGGATGAGCGGGGGCGCATACGAGGAGGTCAGGTAGTTCTGTTCGATTCTACTGGCCACACAGCAAAGCGGACAGGACCGGATGGTAAAAGTAAGCGCTGTACGAGTTGGGTTCATACCGCATTGGCCACTCGTTACGATCAGAATAAGCTGCCACGCCCGGCGTGGTTAACCGACTACATCGATAACGCCAATAAGTTTCCAATCCCCTTTGGGTTGAATCAACTCCTGATGGCTGAAAAGGGTCAGGCAGTAGCAATCGTCGAGAGTCCAAAAACGGCTATCATTTGTACGCCTTACTTCCCGGAATTTATCTGGATGGCCATTGGTGGCCTTTCCTATCTGAACAGTGAAAGGTTATCACCATTGAGAGCTCGTAAACTCGTCCTCTTTCCTGATGCCTCAGCCGAGGGCCGGGCGTTTGAGCAGTGGTGGAATCGAGCCGAGCAGCTACGCGGACAGGGCTTTAGTGTAACCGTGTCGGATTACCTGGAGAAGCTAGCCACCGATGAGGAGAAGTTAGCTGGCTTGGATCTGGCAGATTATCTATTAGAGCAATGGAAAGGCTACCCGCCTGACTGGGATACTACTGAGAAAGGGGTAGATCAGTCGACGGGGAGTGCTCAATAACAATGATAGGTTTTGATGATTCGCCACTGTCTAACTTCATGGGTGGACGTACCCGTCCTTCCGTGCGATCGAGCACAATTTTAATGGCATCGATATCGCCAGCCATACAGCGCACCATTAATTGAGCCGCGATAACCGCATTAAATGTTTGTTCGCCTTGGGTTGAGTAAAGACTTTGATAGAAAAATGGCCGATTACCTTCTGAGCGGCCAATGATTGTTATTTCCAAGTCTTCCCAATCGTTACCCAACTCCTGGAGTATTTGCGAGATAAGATTACGGTTTTTGGGCGGCCGTCCCTTTGGGTTCCCGGATTGCCCTTTTTCATAACTATGAAGTATTCCCCCATTTCGGCCTTTTCGATCCATTATTTGTTTAGTTGGTTCGCTAGTTCATTTGGATTTGCGGAATATGAGGCTGCCTATCGTGGTAATGATCCATAGCCAGGAAAAGGAAAATTACAATAATGAACCTTCTACTGAAATACTTTACACTGTTATTCCGCGCAAACCGAGCCTGCCTGTACAATTTGGAGTCAAATCTAGCAATTGCTCAACCGTTAGGAGAATAGGGCTTAGGGTTGTTGATAAATGTTGACATTTTAGACTGACTCAGCCGAAAATTCTCTTCCCGTCAACATCGAATTTGGCAAACTCGAACCCCAAAATCTGAGGTTTTCTGAGGTTCCCATCGACAAATACTGCCAAGCGAGGAGGGCAAAACCCTACCAAGCCCTACTTTTTAACCTTGATAGTGTTCTGCCTCAGCACGCAGTGGATAACCATCGAGCCAGAGATTAGTAGCAAACTGCAATTCGTCCTGAGTAATCTCATTGGCTTCATAGTAACGAATATGATTTTGCAATACCAAGTCCATTGTATGCCAACGCTCTTCATCCGTGGTGTTAAGCACCTGGTCGATTTCCTTAAGTAATTCAAGTTGTAGGGCCGCATTCTGGGCAAATTCCGGATTGATTAGATCTGAATTTGAATTCATATTTGATATAGTTGATCCTGAATAAGTTAGGTAAATTTTTCGTATTTTCATAGTACCACTTCACTATCAAAAGTGAGGTTTAGTTATCACTTTTTACCAGCACAATATGTACATCTTAACATTACCAAGCGGATCTGTTTCGCTCTATGATTCTCCCTATAAACTACCCGAAAGTCAGCGCGTAGAATACGATTATTACAGCCTGATTCACTCGGCTATTGGATCAGGTATTGAGGATATTGATCGGCACTTCGAGTTAATGGCGGGGTTAGTAGTAGCCGAGCCAGAAGATCAATTAATGGCTATTAATAATTTACGTTATCTGCTAGCCAATCTGCTGGGCAAGCAAATCGCCCCCAACATTTTAGCCCTATGCTGTTTGGTTGAGTCGGTCAATGGTACTACCTGGGACGATTATTCTCCGGAAGGAGTAGAACAGTTGGCTGGACGGCTAAGTGAGTTGGGTGTCTGCCAGGAGCATACCGTAGGTATCAGCGCTCTTTACGAAAACATACTCAAGCCTCTTCAGCGTCAATACCCGAATCATTTCCCCAATACGCAGCATGAAGCCGATCTACGCTTACACAAGGCGCTGTTGTTTGAGGCTGATGAGCTACTCCAGCCCGATGATCCGACCTTAGATTTTCGTCGAAAGGATATTGAACTCGAAAATGTAGAAGCGATTAAGCCCCCCCCTCATGGTAGGCTCAGGCAATCGTCCTGATCTGATTCGGGAGTGCTATCGAGGTAATTTAATTGCCCTCCAGTTGGAAGGCCTGCCAGTAAGTGAGTCTACCTCGTCATTTTCATTCTGGGGCTACATTGAGGCTTTAGAGCGAAGATATCGCCAGCAAAAAGCGAGTGATCAAGAATAGACTATATAAACTGTTATTTTCTCATTGATGGTAGTGTCTCAGTTTGGAAAGCAAAGGGCCGGGAAAGATTAAGTTCAGCCGGGAGTGTGGCCTTCATTGCCGTTTACCATAAGTAGCACACTCTGACGGGCGGCTAACAGGGAATAGCAATAGCGGTAAGTTCTAAACGGCTATTCCGACTTACTATTAGTTACCACTTTTCAGGCTGGGACACCACCTCACTAATCACAAAAGTTTATTATGGAACAACCCATAGGATTCAAAGACCTGGCCGATTATGATGGTATCATGAAATCGCTGGCCAACCTCAGCACTGCAAGCCAAAAACTTGGGGAAAATTCTGAGGCTACCATTGACGGCATAAAAAAGGCATTAACGACCTTAATGGGCGTAATGGGTAAGTATCAAGCCCAATTGCAGACGCTGCGGGATTCGTCTGAAGCGCCCAAAATGGTAGCCGGTTTTGTAGAAACGGCAACGGCCATCCGTGCTAATAATACCCTTCTTGCGCAACATAAGACCGCGGTCGACAGCAACAATCGGGTAATTGATCAAATGCAGTCCCGACTTTCGGCGCTCCAAAAGGAGTATGACAAACTAGATTTGTCGCAAAAGCAGGACATTCAACGAAAGAAAGAAATTGAACGGGAGTTAGTCCAAAATACCCGTGCCATTAATGCGCTGGCCTCAGCGACCAACAGTGCGGCCCGAACGGTGAAGGCCGCCGAAGGTTCGAATAATGCCCTAAAACAGTCAGTAGCTGCCCTAAAAAACGAGTTGAATGCGATGCCAGATGCCTACAAAAAAGGCACCGGAGAAATCAACGAACAGAACAAAGCAGCTGTAAAACTTAATGCTCAATATCAAGAGCAGGTAACTCTGTTGGGTAAAATCGAAAAAGGTCAGCAGATCCATAATCGCAATGTCGGAAATTACCCGAAAGGGAGCGGTGCGCTAAATGCCTTGGGGGATCTAACCGGCCTTGGTGGTATGGCGTCAGCCGCTGGGATCGGCGCTGTGATCGCGTCGGCGGGGGGGGCAGTACTGGAAATTGGACAGCAGTATGAGAAGCTCAATCTGTTAACTGAAAACGCCCTAAACAACAACAAGAAAGCGGCCGTCGAAGCCAATGCTATTATTCGGGATTTTGCTGATCATAGTCCACTGGAAATGGACAAAGTTACCGAGGCCTTTAATCGGCTCGTTGACATCGGGATTATTCCAACGAAAGAGCAATTGACCGAGATATCGGACATGGCGATTTCTAAGAATAAGGACATTACCGACTACGTCGAACTGATTGCTGATGCTCAACAAGGCCAGTTCGACCGATTGGCTGAATTCTCAATCAATGCTACAAAATCGGGCGACAAGGTAATATTTACCTATAAGGGCGTTCGTACTGAAGTCGCCAACAACAGTAAGGCAATTTCCGATTACCTGATCGGTTTGGGTAAGGTTCAGGGAACCATGGGCGCGACTGAAAAACTAGCTCAGACATTTTCGGGCCGGTGGTCAACCCTAAAGGATACAACCAAAGGAATTGCCAGTGACCTCTATCAAACTTTCCTGCCTGCTCTAAATGGAGTTCTTGGTGCGTTGAATTGGGGTATCGGTATCGTCGGTGGATTCGTCAAGGGACTAAAGCAAATGGCCCAGGAGCAGGGCATATTAACGACAATTTTCAAGTTTGTTGCCAGTCCACTTGCCGCAACAACTGAAGCTTACCAGGCACGAGCACGTGCGCCCAAGGCTGCTGATCCCAACCAAACCCCTGAACTTGACAAGTTACGTAAACAGCAGGAAGCTCAGAATAAAATCAACGATGCCAATCGCAAGCAGGCCGAAGCTGAGGAAAAGGCTAAAAAGGATGCCGATAAGATTCTAAACGAGAAGCTATCTAATAGTAAGGCTGCTAATGATCAGTTATTGGCCAGTAATGAAGCGGCTCAACAGGATGGCCTTATTTCGGAGCGGGATTTTATTAAACAGCGCCAGAAAATTACCATCGATGGGATAAATGAACGCCAGGCTATTTTGACCAAAGCAGGCAAAAAGGAGACAGACGACTATAAAAAGCTGAATACTGAACGATTGGATGCCCAGACCCAATACAAACGGGATCTATTGAAGCTGAACTTAGCCGATAGTAAATCCGATGCCTCCAAAGCCATTGCCGGTTTGGGTCGGGATCGAGAAGATGGGACAATAACGGATCTTGCTTACATCGAAGCTAAACGTGGTATTTTGGTTGCTTCTCTGAATGAACAAAAGCAGATCTTGCAGCAGGCTGGCCAGGGACAAAGTCAATTAGCTAAGGACATTGATCAACAGTTATTGGAGGTTGATCGGGACTACTTCCGGGATAAGTTGAAGCTACTAAAAACTGGCTGGAAGGAGGAATTAGACCTTACCCGAGAAGAACTCAAGGCGATTAATGAGAATGCTGCTTCTGAGTATGATGAGGCCTTAGTCAAAATCAATCAGTTCTATAACGAAAAGCGTAAACTGGTTAGACGTGACATCGATGCGGGGAAAATCTCTGATATTGAAGGAGGTCAACTCTTAGGTAGATTGGATATTCAGGAGTTGCAAGACCAAATCAAGGCGGCTCAGGTTGCCTATGACAAAGATCAGTTTAACAGTAATATATTGACTGAGTCGAAAATTAAACAGCTGGAAAAATACAAAGCTGCTGCTGCTGGAAATGCTAAAGAGGTTGCTGCCTATGATGAGCAGATTGCAGCCCTCAAAAAGGCAAGAGAGCAGGATGCAGTTAATGATACAATTGCATTAAATAAGAAGAAGGCTGACAATACTATTGCTCAATCAAATAGGGCAGATGCCAATGATGAAGAGAATACTAAGAAACAGAAGGCTAGGAGACAGCAGCTTACTGATACAGCTATTGAGATTGGCCGAACTTTAGTTGATGGTTTATTTGACAACCAGCAACAGGAAACCCAAAACAAGTTAACTCAACTTGATCGCCAGAAAGCGAGTGAATTGGCCGCGGTTCAAGATAATGAAGCGGCTAAAGCAGCAATTGAGGCTAAGTATACAGCGCAAAAAAATCAATTGATGCACCAGCAGGATGTCGCTAATAGGAATAAAGCCATTTTCGATATAGTCATCAATACGGCCGTTGCTGTTTCCAAAGTTATTGCCAATCCAATATTGGCAGCTTTAGTGGGTGCTCTAGGTGCCGTTCAGCTGGGTCTAGTGATGAGCCGACAACTCCCACAATATTTCGCAGGGAAAAATATTGATGGGATTACGAATGACAGCTATGCGGGCCCAGCTATTGCGGGGGAGCGCGGTCGTGAGCTATGGCAACATGATGGCCGTATTGATCTGGTCGATAAACCATCGTTGATCAACGTTGGGCGTAATGATGTAATTCTGCCCAACTATATGACGGAACACATCTTGCAATCAAACGCAATTGTTAGCCGGTCAGGAGCGCAGGCCCAGATAGGTAGTCGGCTCGTCGAGGCTCGGGATCAACATCAGGGTCGCCAGTTTGCCAGGGCGATTTCATTAGATCGTAATTCTATTTCGGTATTAGCCAAGGCAATCGGGGAAGCCAACAAAAATCTTCCTTTCAATCACACTACGTTTGATGCCCATGGAGTTGCTACCTATATTCAGGAGGCAAACAGCCGTCGGCTCATTCAGCAGAATAAGCACCGGTTAGGCAATAAGCCGGGGAGGTGATCCTTTAGGTTACTATTAACCTTATTCATGGCCAGCCAATACTTGTAGAAGTGGCTGGCCTTCTTTATTTCGATTAATAACAAAAAACGGAGCGAAGTCTATCACCAGGGATAACCCTGAAAATTAGGTGAGTCTTTTCGCGCGCATAGCATTTGATGTCAAAAAAACCTTCCTCGATTGGGTAGGGTGTAATTAGATTCTAAATTTCCCTGTTAATTCCCTGTTCTGAGGATGTTGCCTAACTGGGATAGGAAGCAACTGAAGATTTTTTCGGAGTCATTTTCTTGCGCGCGGGAAAGAGCGCGCCTGTTATTCGCCTGTTCTCAGGCGGACGTGTCACTTTCTAGTGAGGAAAAGAGTACCAAACCAGGAGGGGATAGAGATAGATCAATCGGGGGTGAAAACTTTTCAAGTTGAGTTTTGGAGCTATAAATATGGAGTTACGTTTACTGATTATCCCAAATGAAAATGCCCAGATACTAATCTGGGCATCAGCTATCACTAGGAAAGGCATCCTAATTGTTGAGTAGTTTCTTTTTCTGTTGATCGTACTCAGCTTGAGTCAATGCCCCTGCATCTAAAAGCTGTTTTAGCTTTAACAGCTCATCCGCTACAGAAACGGTTGAGGAGGTTGCTTGTGGTCGAGCCCCTACCATGGTATGGTTGATTGCTACAATTTCACCTACATCAATAGCCGATTGTATGTCAACAGAATAGTTGTAGGCTCCAGTAGGATTTATTACAGCAAATACCTTTTCACCCGTGTTTTTATCCTTCTGTACTTTAAAGAATTTAACGATCACAAATTTGCCAGCATAACGACTATCAAGGCTCATTGCCCTGAGGCCAACGATATAATTGGCCGGCTGCTCTATGTAAGCAAAAAGGCCACCATTCATTGATCCCTTACCCAGATAGAGCGTGTCTCCTGGAGATATCTCATAGTTACCTACGGAAATCGTTTTGTCAAATCGTTTTCCAGGAATTTGACTGTAAGAGGCTTTGTAGCATAGAAGCATCAGCAAGATTAAGTAGAGGTGTGTTTTCATAAAATGCGTTTTGTCACAAAGGGTGGTAATTAATGCAACTACTAACAGAGATAATTAATTTGTCAGGCAAAACAACAAATAAACAAACAGTTAATTATATAGCTAATTGGACAATTAACTAAATGGTTGTTGGGTAGGTCAGCGGAAAGGGAAATAATTCGTCGTTTAAAAGAAAAATCAGTCTCACAAACTCAGCTTAAATGTGAGATTTCGAGTTTGATTAGTGAGACGACATTTTGAGACTTTATCTAATGTAGTAAGAATTTATCTGGATGATAGCTGGATTTATCTCAAGAATAGGGCGTTTGCTGATTCAGTATTTAACTCGAATCTTTATCCTTTAGCGAGTATATCGTTCACTTTTGCAACAGAGTTAAAATGACATCAGCCGCAGCAAAGTTTCTTACGACAATTCTGATTATAGCGTGGGCAGCAACCGTCGCTAACGCGCAAGGCAACTCATCAAATCCCATTTTAGTGCGGGTGGGTAAGCTCTATGATAGCGAAAAACGTGAATTCATCAAGAACCAAGAATACTCATCGAAGATGGCTTGATCAGCGCCGTTGGTAAACGGCTGGCCTATCCAAAAGGAACAACAATTATTAATCTGAGTCAGCATACGCTAACGCCTGGGCTGATCGATATGCATACGCATCTGCTGTTCTTCCAGAAACAAACCCCGACTGGCTTTGAGGATGGGGCAAGGCCTCCAGCTGAAGAGCGAGTTAAACGGGGGCTTGGATTTGCCAAACAGGATCTGAACGCAGGAATTACTACTGTGCGGGATGTCGGCAATTCGGGCCGCTACCTGAATGTTCGGTTAAAAGAACTCTTGGCTAGGGATGCCAAACTTGGCCCCGATCTGTTTGCTTCGGGGCCCATTATAAGCCCTCCAGGGGGACAATTCGGTAAACTTGCTCCGGCGGATAGCCTTTTAATCCCTCAGGAATATACCGAAATTAAGGGCGTTGACCAAGCTAAAGCAGCGGTATTAGAGCATATTAAGCACGGAGTTGATGTCATCAAAATTTGTGCAAATACCTATGACAAGCTCCTTTCAGTGGACGAAATCAAAGCTATTGTCGAGACGGCTCACGCTAGAAATATTCCGGTTACGGCTCATGCCACGTATGATGAACCTATCCGAAATGCAGTCTTAGGAGGTGTTGATGGCATCGAACATGGGTATAGTGTATCCGACAGTACGTTAGCCTTAATGGCAGCTCGACATGTGTATTTAGTCCCCACTGATGTTTCGCGACGAAGGGGAAAGATATTAGTTGCCGGCCTGGGTATGATGGGTAAGACCGCTCAACTGGCCCTGCAAAGTTTGGATGCTTTCCATGAGCGATTAAGAAGAGCGGTAAAGAAGGGGGTGATGATTGTCTCCGGATGCGATTTTTATAATGATGTCAACGGTCTGAAGTGGGGTCCGAGTTCAGTTGATGTGCTAGTAGGCTATCGAGAAGCAGGTTTATCGGTACCGGAGGTACTCAGTTTTGCTACGATCAATGCCGCTAAAGCCCTGCATCGTTCCGATAGCATCGGCATTGTTAAAAAGGGGATGCAAGCGAACTTGGTTGTATTCAGCGGTGATTTAGAGACAAACTTTGAGAAGTCCTTATTCGATGTTGAAGCGGTATTTCATAAAGGCAAATTAGTACACCAAAAAACTAAGAAGTAGCAGCATTGCAGATAGTCTCTT
The DNA here is from genome assembly GCF_014117325.1 of Spirosoma foliorum. NCBI lineage: Bacteria > Pseudomonadati > Bacteroidota > Cytophagia > Cytophagales > Cytophagaceae > Spirosoma > Spirosoma foliorum. Next base: position 7,619,526 of record NZ_CP059732.1, read on the forward strand.
CTTAAGCATGATTATAGAATATTGTAAAAACCACCTAACATGATCGAGAATATGCAACCACACTAAGAAAAGTGCAAAATTGGTTCTTTAATTTATTCTCTAAATACGCTCCAAAGTGAGACGAGAAGGTATCTATATTTCGGGCATTTTATAAGATGGAAATACTGCCTGTTGCAGTGATAACGAACAGAATTTAATTTAGTCGACGTAGTTTAGTAACTTGCGGTACAGTAACTAGTTAGGCTCAACAGGTTCTGCCCTCTTATGCTAACTAAGCGAGCCTGGATATACCCGTACGTAACTGACTTTGATACCAACAGCTCGTTTTGATTCATATCCTTTTTTACGGGGGGGGGGGCCAGATGGGGGCACTTATCCGTGCCTATGATTGGGCCGCATCTCCCCTAGGATCACCCAGTCAATGGCCTTCCAGCCTGCGCACCTCGGTCAGCAATATGCTACATACGGGGCTACCTATGTTAGTCCTCTGGGGATCAGAGCTGATTTGCCTCTACAATGATTACGTCATTCCCAGTCTAGATCCCACTACCCAGCATCCGGCTATTGGTAAGCCATCAGCCCAGATATGGCCACAGGCCTGGCCGGTTGTTGGCCCCCTGTTAGAAGGTGTCCTGAAAAATGGGGAACCGGTGACCTTTCAGGATGTACCAATGCTATTTTATCGCCACGGTGACACCGAGGAGGTCTTTTGGACATTTTGCTACAGTGCCATCGTGACCGATGACGGGCGTATCGGGGGTATTCTGGCCACCTGCCTGGAAACCACCCAGGCAGTACGGGCCCGTCAACAATTAGAGCAAAACCAGCAGCAGTTGCTTACTTCCTTTAAAGAAGCGCCGGTGGCCATTGCGGTTGTTAGTAAAGAGAAGCTGACGTTTCGGATGGCTAATCCGTTCTACGGTCAATTAGTTGGCCGTACACCGGACGAACTTGTCGATAAACCGCTCTTAGAAGCCCTACCGGAATTAGCCGGGCAAGGGTTTGATCGGTTGCTCGAAGACGTGATCGCTACCGGTACGCCTTACTCTGCCAATGAAGTAGCCGTTGAGCTTGTCCGAAATAACCAACTAGAAACCATTTACGTTAATCTCACCTATCAGCCCCGGCGTGAAGTCGATAAGGCTATTTCGGGGGTATTGGTAGTCGCCACCGACGTTACGCAGCAGGTTGTTACCCGAAAAAAAATTGAGGAAAGTAAGGCGCATCTGGACTTGCTGAGCAACACCGTGCCCGCCATGATCTTTTACTTGGATTTGCAACAGCGCTATCAGTCTTACAATGAAACCTTCATGCAGTGGTTTAACGTCGGCCCCACGGAGGTACTTGGAAAAACCGTGCGGGAGTTTCTGGGCGATGCGGCTTATCAGAAGGTGTTACCCCATTTAGCCATTGCCTATGCAGGCCAGCAGGAGCGATACGAGCTATGGAGCCCTGCCAAGATGGGCAAAGGAAAGTGGCTGGATATTACCTATACTCCCCACAAAACGACGGAGGGATCTGTACTTGGTTTAATTGTCCACGCGGCTGACATTACGCAGACCAAGCAAGCCGAAGTGGATTTGCGGGATAGTGAGGCTTCGCTACAGGGAGCCATAGAGTTGGCCGAATTGGGTACTTGGCAAATTGATTTGGTGACCGGTACGATTACTTTTTCTGAGCGGCTGCAAGCGTGGTTGGGTATTCAAACCGCCGAGTTGGAAGCCGAAGCCTCGCCCCGAATTCATCCCAAAGATCGCGAGCGGATACGATTGGCCTTAGGAAAGGCGTTAGAAAAAGGCAGCTCTGGTTATTTTGATGAGGTGTATACCATCCTCAACACGGTTACCGGGCAGGATCGAGTTATCCATGCGAATGGTCAGACATTGTTTGATGCCGACGGTACCCCCCGCTCTATCGCCGGCACAGCTCAGGACGTGACTATCCAGCAAGAATTGCAACTGGCTTTAGAAAATGAAGTACAAACGCGGACGGAAGAATTAGCGACTACTAACCAAGATCTAACCGCCATCAACGAAGAGTTGCTCGAATCGACGGCCTTACTGGTGCGTTCGAATGAAAATCTACAAAAATTCGCCTATATCGCCAGTCATGATTTACAAGAACCGTTGCGCAAAATCCAACAGTTTGGCGATCTACTGAAAACCGGTTATGCCCGCTCACCTGAAGAAGCGTTGACCTATGTAGAGCGGATGCAATCGGCGGCAAGCCGGATGTCCATGCTGATTCGGGATCTGCTGAGTTTTTCCCGGATTTCAACCCGGCGCGATGCCAGTGCCCCTGTGTTACTCCAACCCATCGTGGCCAGTGTACTTCAAACCCTGGAGCTAGTTATCCAAGAAACGGGGGCTCACATTCATGTAGGGCTCTTACCCATTATTTCGGGAGATGCTATCCAATTGTCTCAGCTCTTTCAGAATTTGCTCTCCAACGCACTCAAATTTCGTCTACCAGCGATCAGTCCGGTAATCGAGATAAAGGCGCAACGAGTCGCTGTTACAGATCTACCCACTGGGATTAAACCTGGACGCCTGGCTCCTGAATACTATTGTATCGACGTAATCGATAATGGCGTCGGTTTTGATGAGAAGTATCTGGATCGCATCTTTCAGGTTTTCCAGCGGCTACATAGTAAGAGCGAGTTTGCTGGCACAGGTATTGGATTGGCCATTTGCGAGAAGGTGGTAACCAATCATGGGGGAGCCATTACGGCCTCTAGCCAGCCCGGTCAGGGTGCCACATTTAGTGTCTATTTTCCCGTCGAATAGTTGTCCAATCATTCCTAAATCTTTTATAAGGGAATTCATGGAAGTCAAAGTAGGACAAGTACCATAGGCTATTAAGTGGACCGCGGTGGCGACGGTCAGCCGCTGCTGGCCACTTGACAGTAATTAAAAAATAATCGTTCCATAAAACCCTTGGTCAAATGGACGATATTCGTTGCTCAGCTCAATAGCTTGCTCTAGGCGATTAGCCTCTAATTGTTTTTTATGGAAGAATTACTTTATCTGTACTAAATCTATGAAAAATACAAAATACGAAGAGGGTATTTGTAAAGTATCGTAAATGTTTCTATACCGGTAGAATGCTATTCTTTAAGCTAAATAGGTGGGATAAACGTATAGCTGGCGTGTTTTAAAACGTTGTAAAGAGAAGCCCCTGTTAATAGTCGTGAACGAGTCTTTTTCGCCATGTAAAACCCGGCTGGCTCGATACACCAGAAACTAAACCATAGAACAGACCTTTCAGCCTGTTCTGAACCGACTGGCTGACTTATTCAGGCCAGGTATACCTTGACTGGTTTTAGACCCTTCTTACCCTGATCAACACCAAAGTTGACGTTGTCATGCTGCCGGAGCTGGTCGATAGAGACCGGTATATAATTAAAAGGCAACGTTAAGCGTAAACTGGCTACCAGTCTTAACTAAACCAGCAGCTTCCGGTTAATCCAGCAATCCCTGCTTTCGGTTTCCGCGTTCACACTAACGCTGTGGATAACTAGTTCAAAACAACTTTACTCAATGAAAATGACTAACTCCTTTTCCTGGCGTATACCAGCTCTCCTGCTTTCAGGCTTGGCGGTTATCGCAACGGCTGGCTGTCAAAATGAACGCTCAGCTAAGACCACCGCCCAAACGGCTACCGACTCGGTGGGTGCTGGCCGCATTGAAGCGGGCCGGGAAATATACCGCAATGAAACATTTGGCGACGAGGGCTTCTGGACCGACGCGGTGCGCATGCCCCAGGGTATGAAGGCCGCCAAGCTTACCGTGCTCGACGCGCTGAAAGCCGGTGTCAGTTTCGATGTGGACGCCCTGCCCACCGACCTGAAAGCTGCCTTTGTCAAGGAGCTTAAGACCGACCACTCGCCTGCTAAAGCGCCCAAGCTCAATGACCCCGCCACGCTCGACGCGTTGTTGACGAACAACGCCGTGATCGGTATGGTACCCAAAGGGGGCAAAGTGGGCGTGACTTGTGCGCTTTGCCACGCCATCACTGATCAGTCGATGTTTGCGCTTCCGGGCAAGGGGAGCATTGGCAAGCGGATCGACGGCCCCACCCCGCACGGTCTCAACGTAGGCAAGTTGCTGGCCACCGCGGCTAACTCCCGCGCGCTCTTTCCTACCTTACAGTTGCAGCAGCCCGACGGAACGACCATTGGTCGGGCACCCAAGGGCCTGACGGCTAACTCCTCCGAAGCGGAAGTTGACGCGTACTTGAGTAATCCGAACTATTACCCGATTGGTACATTTGACGATTCGCCTGACGGCAATGGCAACTCCATCCACATCACGCCCTTTTTTCGGCAGGATTTGGCCGCGCCCTTTGGCTCATCGGGCCAGAATGACAAGTTGAATGATTTTAACAACACGGTCTACACCGCCTTATTTGACCAGAGTAACCTGCTCTCACCCGGCGGCAAACAGTTTATTCACCTGCTAGGGGCGGCAGGCGGTGACTCGATCATGGCTGGTTATGCCAAGGTACTGGCCACAACTGGCGTGACGGGCTACCCCTACGTAACGGCTCCCCAGAAAGGCAAGCCCGGCGATCCGCCTACGCCAACCGGTAAGCGCGTGGACGAGCAGAAGCTGCGCGATCTGGAGGCCTACGTCCGCAGTCTGCAAGCGCCTAAGGGTGTAGTCACCAACGCCACCCAGGTAGCCAGTGGGCGCGCTGTATTTATTGCCCAAAATTGCACGTCCTGCCACAATACCAATCAGGGGGTGCCCGTGTCCACTAAACTCATCCCGATGAAAACCATCTGGCCGGGTTATGCGCCCAAGGTGCTGGCCCAGCGTCAGGCCCCCCTTTCCCCTATTCAGAATGCCCCCGGTACGTTTGACGACAAGATGGTGGTGGTGGACGCCAGTCCGGGTGGTGGCATTCGGGGCAACGCCCTGCCTTTGCTGTTGGACCTGGCCCGCAAGCCGGTGTTTCTGCACGACGATTCAGTGAAAAGCCTGGATGAACTGCTCAACCCGAAGCGCGGCAAAACGGCCCCTCACCCCTTCTACGTGGTCAGGCCTGCCCAGCGCAGTGAGATGATCGCTTACCTGAAGAGCCTGGATACCGACAGCCAGTAGGCTGAAGGCTTAGTCGTTGCTCAACACCCATCCGGCCTAGACTTTATGGCGCTAGATGGGTGTGTTATGCCAAGTACCAAAGCCCAGGACCGTAGACGCAGGTCGTGTCTCGGTAAAGCTTTGGATGGTCCATTGCCTGACCACTACACCGAGTAGCCAGGCATTGGATTTGCGATAGTAAACCGGACAGTAAGCGTATGCTCAAGGTAGTGAGTCCCGGTACCCAATTGCTACTTCGCCTACCCTAAACTATATGCACCGGTAGCCGTTCATCGTATGTTGAGTGGCTCAGCGCAACCTGTAGACCTACTGACTCATACGTATGACCATGAACTATGTCCGGCGTGGGACCGGTAAACCTCTGTTATTGCTCCATGGCCTGGGGAGTTCCCTAAAGGTTTGGGATCTCATTATCGATGAGTTGGCCACCCAGCGGGATGTGATTGCCCTGGATTTGCCGGGTTTCGGTCAATCACCGGCTCTACTGGGAGAGGTATCCATTCCTACCCTGGCCGATGCGGTAATCGACTTTTTAATCCAGCACCAACTGCTGGGCATCGATGCGGTGGGTAATTCGATGGGTGCCCGGCTGGTGCTCGAACTCGCCCGGCGGGGTAATGTGGTCGGTGCGGTTGTATCGCTGGATCCGGGTGGATTCTGGCAAGGTTGGCAGGTCGCCTATTTCTACCAGTCGGTTCGACTATCGGCACAGCTATCCAAGCTCATCCAACCCATCTTACCACCCTTGGTCAGCAATCCCGTGAGCCGAACGTTGCTGTTCGCTCAATTTTCGGCCCATCCCTGGACGATCCCGGCCGAGGTAGCCCTGAATGAATTCCGGGAGTTTTTACCAACTCCCAGCTTTACCAAGCTGCTGGATAGCCTGGCCCATGGCCCCCCGCAGCAGGGGGCACCTATTGGCTCTATCCCGAATCTGGTCATTGGGTGGGGTTGTCAGGACCGGATTTGTCCCCCCAGTCAGTCAAGGCTGGCCCTAAAGTTGTTTCCTGACGCTCAGCTACACTGGTTTTCGAATTGTGGTCACGTTCCGCAATTGGATGTGCCTGCTGAAACGATTGCGCTGATTCTAGCCGTAACGGATGGCCGCTATGAACCGCAATCCCAACTCCCTGCTACAACAAAAGCGTCAGCGGTTACAGAAAATGTCTTGATTGGGTTGGGGGTTGGGGTGCTGTTGGTGGGCTTATTTCTCACCTTTGGTAAGCAAAGATAAGGTCGTATTGGATCAAGCAGACATTGTAGATGTCTGTTACGGTTAACGGGCGATATATGCGACACAACATACCTTTCGTACTTCCTAGAATAGTACGAAAATAAATCCCTTGTAAAACGCCCAAATAGTACGTTTCTAGGAGGTTTGAAAGCCTTAACGCTTGCCGATTTTCGCACGTTAAGTAAGAAAGTACGAAACCTTATCTTGATGGTATTATAGTACAGATAGTTGTTTACAGTACGACACGTTAGGCTATTTATCTCCTGGAATGACCTGTACCGTCTCATCCGTCCCATCGACTTCTAGAACATAAGATCCATCCTGCTGATAGACCACTCTAGCGCGGGGATTATGCGCGTAAAAATAAAGATACTTCTCTTCATGCTGTAGCCACACCTTGCCGTTATCGAATGTAAAGTGGGTATTGATCATTCGAAAGCCTCGAAAGGGTCCTTTTAGTTTACCCACTTGGATAACCAGTGGAGAAAGCAGGTTTGACATAGGCTGTTAGTTATTTTTAACTAAAAAGCAGTCATCGAAAAGTTTCCTGATCGAGTGAGGTAGCCCAAACTAAAACAGGCTGTCTTACAATCAAAACAGCCTGAGTATACTAAGCCGAAAAGAGAGCGAATGACCTAAAAAGCTCGATAAGTGTTGAACGGTAAAGCCCCTATGCCGTTTGTAAACTACGCTCTACCTTAGGCACTCGCCGAGACAGGGTACTGCGTAGACTCTGCGGTTTAGCCACGATACGAGCTCCAGTCCAAGTGGAGGCTACCACCATCCCAGCAGCCACCAAAATAATGTCTTTGACAATGTATTGGGCCGCTAAGGTAGGAGCATGAAGCGGACCTGGGAAGAGCTCACTCGGAAAGATAAGTAAAGGAGACATAGCGCCTACCATCTGAGCAGCCATTAGCCAGACGCCTACCCGCAGAAATCGGCCCGAAATAAAGCAAACACCAATAATCGTTTCCAGACCCGCGACAAAATTCATGGCATTGTGTCCTGACAACATACCCAAGGTTAGGATGGTCGTCGTTCGAGTTGCCAAGTCCTCAATGGGACTGATACCGGGGAAAAACTTTAACACCCCAAATCCCAAAAAAACCAGCCCCATGCCGATTCGAAGCAGGGCAATGCTATGGGCCACCAACCAGCGATTGATACTGGTATCCAATCGGTCAAATCGGTCAAAAAGATTAGCTAATGTTTTCATAACGTAGAGTATCCGTACAACCCTACTTACGACAAAAGAATGACGAACAGATTTAAGTATGAAAATATTTAACAAGTAGTATGGATAGAAATTAATAGACTACACAGTTAATCTTTATCTAAAATCCACACTATTGGGCAAAGAAGACCCCACTTTTACTAGCATTTGTTTATCAATTACCTGCAATGCTGCGAATAGAATCGATTTGATGAATGTGGCATGGTTTTTCTGACGTAAATACCTAATCGCTTGCCAAACTCCTACATCCTATTGGTGATTAGTTGTCCTTCCTCCTCTATGAAATCAACCCCGTTGAATGAAACTCAATTAGTCCGCGATCTTCAGGCTGGCCATTCCGCAGCATTTGCGACGTTGTACGATGCTTATTCACCGGCTTTGTTTGGGGCTTTATTACGACTAGTGAAAGACGAGCAACAAGCCGAAGATTTGCTTCAAGATGCATTTATTAAAATCTGGACTAACTTCCATCGTTATGATGCCCAGCAAGGACGGCTTTTTACCTGGTTGTTAACCGTGACCCGTAACGTAGCGATGGACTGGCTGAGAGCTCGCAAAGACCAAGCTCCACTCCAGGCGTATTTAGCTGATCGGATGACTGCTTCAACCAGCTCACCCCTCGAAGCAATGCCTAACCAGTCGGTTTTTGCCATTTTACCCGCTCAGTATGGGCAGGTGCTGGAATTAACCTATCAAGGCTATACGAAAGAAGAAATAGCCACTCAATTCAACCTGCCGCTAGGCACGGTGAAAACCCGTTTTCGGAAAGCCCTCCAAAAACTGAATGATATTTTCCACCAAGATATTTATCACTATCACGCCTATTGACAGATCCGCTCTATTTTGCCTGTCCAACAAGTCATTTTATGACAGAGGATAATAATTAAACAGATGATCTATTAGGGAATATCGCGGTTGGTTCGACGTGTTGGCGTTTTGGCTAATTCAAACCAGTACAAGCGAATTTGCTCTGCTATATTGACCAATGCCTGCTGACTAATGGGTTTCGTCAAAAACGAATTAGCCCCCAGCTCATAGGTACGATTAATATCTTCTTCGGCACCTGATGTGGTCAGAATGACGATCGGTATATGACGATAAAAAGCCGAGGATTTCAGATGTTTCAACACCTCAAACCCGTGAATTCTGGGCATGTTCAGATCCAGTAATACCAAATCGGGCAAGAATTGGGGGCTTTCAATGTTCTCTAATACGTCGGTTCCGTCCGTGGCAAATTGCAGATTAAATTTAGCGGAATCCTTCTCAAAAGCGGCTTTTATGAGCATCTGATCGTCGTCAACAATCAGCACGTTAAACGTCGTTTTCATTTAAGCAAAGTACGGTAGGTAACTTATCTCAATTTTATTGTAAGCCTAAAGTACGAAAAATTATATAGTCTAGATTGATCATACGTTTGACGAACGGCCAAGAAGATCAATGAGACACAACAATGTCGCAGGATAGCGAGCTTATCTAATCTTCATTAAGTCAGTTACAGAATAATCCTGATTAATTATTGCGTCAGTTTGTTGTCAACCCAAATGCAGCGACCAAAATTGACCTTGAGTTGCCCCATTTGGGTGTCATTTGGTTAAGTAATATTAGTAGCTGGGCGAAGGCTGTCGTTTCGTACTTTGGGAAGTAAAGTACGAAAATTGGATGGTGCCTATAATAGTGGATGGCGGTTTAATATAATATCATAAAATGCTCCCATTAGAGACGAAAAACCTTTCTGACCCGTTCTGAAAAACATTAACCATATGCCTTTATTTTTGTCCCATACTAGTATTCCAACGTTAGCGTTCGCCTTTTTCGATAGACCCACCGGATTGTCTACTTTTCAGCCAGATCAACAGTTACCTAAAACTAAACGATTACTGAACGTATTTACTGATGAACCCAACGCTGCCACTTCGGGAAGGGCATTACTTAGGTATTAACCAGCGCTGTATCCGCCAAAAGCACTCGGCTTTATCGACACGATGTATCCAGCTAAAGTATCAGAAGAGTGGCACTCCCATGAGCAGGCCCATGTAACGTTTATGCTGAGAGGGGGCAACCGCGAGCGACGCACCAAGACCGAGCAACAGTTAGGGGCCGGTCAACTCGTTTTTTACCACAGTCGGGAACTGCATCGCAACGACCACACGCTTTTCCCTTCCCGCAACCTGAATCTGGAAATCGAGCCCATTTTTTTTCAGACCTATCATCTGACTGAACACCAGGTTGACCAGGCCGTCAAAACGGGTAGGTTGACGGGGCTGGAAGTTACCCGCCTGTTCTACGAAGCCCTGCACCCCGACCCATCCGCGGCCGATAGCCTGCATCTGTTGCTGCTGGGATACCTGCAAAAGACCAAGGGTCCTGGGCGACCGGTCGGCCTGTTACGGGCTCGGGAATGGTTGCACGATAACTGGTATACCTGGCCCACGCTCGCCGAGCTGGCTGCTGTTGCGGGCCTGCACCCGGTGACCCTGTCGAAATATTTCCCCCAATATTTCGGCTATTCACTGAGTCAGTACATGCGTCGTTTGAAAGTGCAGCAGGCCCTGCCCCTGGTCAGTGCGAGTCGATATAGTCTGTCCGAGATTGCCTATCGCTGCGGCTTTGCCGACCAGAGCCATTTTATTCGCTGCTTCAAAGAGCAAACCGGCATGCCCCCCTCCTCGTTCAAGCGCTTTTAAGGGCCGGCTAATCCTGTTCTATTTTTTAGGCTGACTTCGCTGTTTCTTTGCCCAAAATTACGAAGGACGATGACACGTAAGTGGACTCTAGTTGCGATACGTAGCTTATTCGCGCTGACAATGGCTCCGGCTCAACCCCTCACGTCCCGGCTGGACAGCCTGTTCAGGGGCGCGCTGACCCCGACGATGTTGAACGGTACGAGGCTGGTGGCCCAACGAGGCCAGTCGGTTTACCAACAGGACTTTGGCTATGGTTACGTCGAGCGAAAATGCCTCAATCAACTCGCTCCCCGGTTTCAGCTGGCTGCGTTGGCCAAAGTATGGACTAGCGGGGTTATTTTACAACTCTATGAGATGGGGAAAACGCGCCTAAACGATGCATTCAGCCGCTATTTTCCGGCTTTCCCCGATCCAGCCATCCCCATTCGACAACTACTTCCTCATCCGTCGGCCTGGTCCGATCAGTACCTGCCTGCAGCGCTGACCAGCGCGGAGAAAAAGCAGGGGCACTGGCTGCACAAGGAAAACCTGGTACCGGTTATGGGGTATGAACTCCTGGTAACGTTGGTCGAACCGGTTGCCGCCCAGCCGGTTCACCAGTACGTAGCTAAACGGATACTCGCCCCGGCTGGTATGACGCTGACAGTGTTGCTCACGCTCGACACCCCGCCCCTACCACTACCCGATAAGGCTAATAATTATGACTATGCGTTTGGGTATTCACCCTCTAAAAGCCGGGTTGAGTTGAAAAAAACCGACTACGTGGAGAAAACCTACGGGCCGACTAATGTCTTCAGTACCGTGGGGGATTTGCTCCGAGTGGATCAGGCGCTTTACAGAGATCAATTACTTACCCAAAAGACCCGCCAGCTGGCCTTTTCCCTGGATACGCTATGCTACGGGAAGTCCAATGCGGGGTGGCACAATGGCGGTGGAATGGGCCACTCGTTTGATCAGTTATGCTGGTTTATCTTCCAGGACGCGGGCAAAACCACTCAGCACACGGGGGGGTATGCTGGGAGCGGTGACGATCCTGTTGCTGAATATTGACCACCAGCGAACCGTCATCCCGCTGGATAATACCGGCAGCGAAGGCCGCTACAAAAGCGCCCTGAACCTACTCCGGCTGTTGCAGGGCAGACCCCTGGCCGCCGTGAAGCAGAGAACGTAGCCGGCCTGTTGTTTCCGCTCAGCGACAATGCTGTCAATAGCTGCGCCAAAGCGTTGGCCCGGAGCGGGAACCGGTCAGATACCATCCTAATGAATCAACACTCGCTCGCTTGTAATCCGTAACCTGAAGACTCCCGCCAGGCGTTGCGGGAACTAGCTAAGCCTTACTCATCTGGTATGCCCATACGTATGATTTTATATAGCCGGCTTCTCGGCGATCTTAGAAAAGCTAGCTTGCTGGCAGGACTGCTTTTGGGGCTGTCGAGTGTGCAGGCGCAATCACTCTACAGTAAAGCGATCGGCAATCCCCAGGGGGAGCCGCTGCTGTTCATCCACGGTGGCCCCGGCAGTAGCTCGGCGCTATTTGAAGCCACAACCGCTCGCCCCCTGGCGGCCCGGGGCTTTTACGTAATCTGGTACGACCGCCGGGGCGAAGGCCGCTCGGTGGACTCGGCCGCCCGTTACAGCTTCCGTCAAACGATGGATGACCTGGATGGGATTTATAAAAAGTACCGACTCAACACCTGCAACCTGATCGCCTTTAGCTTCGGTGGGATCGTGGCCACCCTATACGCCCAGCAGCATCCTGACCGGGTCAGGGCCCTGGTATTGACGAGTGCACTGCTGTCGCTGCCAGAAACCTATCAGACCATCCTGGACCGTAGTCGAACGATTTACCAAGTAAACGGGGATCGAACCAGTCTGGCCGCACTGGACAACCTGGGTTCTTTGGACCGACGTTCATATGCGTTTCGCTCGGCGTGTTTTAAAGAAGCTTCCAAAAACGGGTTCTTCACTACCTCGCACCCGAATGGGCTGGCCCAGGTTCTATATGCCCGTAGTCAAAAGGACACACTGCTCACCCGGCTACCCACGGACACTACCAACCGGGCTAGTCGGATGTTCTGGGAACACGAGCACTATTCCACCCTGAGTATTCTCCCGCTTGTGCAACAGCTAAGGCGCAAAGGCATCCACCTCTACGGCATCTATGGTAAGGATGACGGCTTGTATTCCCGGGCGCAACTCAGGCAGCTGCGGCACCTGATCGGCACCCAGCACCTGCTGTACCTGGACTGTGCGGCACATTATCTGTACATAGACCAGCAACGGATTTTTAGTAGGGCGCTGACCCACTGGCTTTGTAAAGCTCCACGAACAACGCGCTGATGGCCCGGCGCGTTAACCAATTCATTGATTCATGCTCATCTACAGCCATGCCATACGTACTTGCCCTTGGGCTAATTAATCGCTGTTGCTGGGGCCGGCATCGCCCCTTGTTGGAAAGTATGACCCACCAGCTTCCCACCCGTGCCTACCCGGCTATTCAGGCCGTTCTGAACAGCCACAATGGGGTGACCGGGTATGCGCAGTATGCCAATGGCTACACCCGTGATTGTTTATTCGAGACGCGCTCAGCTTTCAAATCAGTCACCAGTCTGTTGACGGGCATCGCTATCAATATTCATCAAATCGATTCAACAATACTTTTCGTTTATTTATCCTAAGAGCCTCAATCTGAACCTACTGTGTATCCTCCGCAGTCACCAGGGAAGCCATCTTCTCATTTCTCACATCCGATGAATATCTACCTGATTGTCTTACTTCTTCTGTTGTCCCCATCTGCCCTGGCACAAGATTTTCGTACTCCCTTTAAAGACTGTAATCTAACGGGTAGTATAACGATTTATGATTACAGACACAAAAAATGGATTATCAGTGATCAGACCGACGACCGGCGACCAACCCTACCCGCCTCTACCTTTAAGATTATCAATCTGCTGATTGCTTTGGAGACCGGTGTCATTACCGATGAACATACCCTTGTTAAATGGCCGGGGTCAACGGATACTACCCTTTATGGCTACCGGCCAGACATCTATAAGGACCTCTCCGTTAAGGAAGCCTTTGAGGTATCAGCGGGCTGGGCGTTTATTGAACTGGCCAAGAAAATAGGGCGGGAAAAATACAAGCATTACCTAACCCTAGCCAAGTACGGCAACGGCAATCTCGCCGAAAACGGGGAGGACTTCTGGAATTTTGGTCCTTTTGGTATTTCTCCTCACAATCAGGTGTTGTTTCTTATTGAAGTGTTTGAGGGGAAAACGCCCTTTTCAAAACGGAATGTCGAGATTCTCAAGAAGGTGATGATTAACCCGCAGATGGGAACGTATACACTCCGGGCTAAAACCGGTTGGACCCGAGTGGATGGCCTGGATCTGGGCTGGTGGGTAGGCTACATTGAACAAGGTAAGAATACGTTCTTCTTCGCAACGCGGGTTACTAAACCCCGCTCGGTGCTCAATCCTGACTTTGGGACTTGTCGTAAGCGCATTACAAAAGCAGTGCTCCAACAATTGGGAATCCTGTAACATTAGTCAACACCTGTTTTTACCAATAAGAAGGCCAATCGACAATGACTAAAACATCAATCCTTGCCCTTTTCCTCACGGTTATGCGTACCTCTCTGATCGCACAACCCAGCCTTTCTGAGCAAGAAAAAATAGCGGTAATTCAATCCGTAAGCAAGATCATGCAGCAGGCTTATGTGTTTCCTAACGTGGGTCAGCGAATGGCCACTCAGCTGACCGCCAACCTGACCAATAAGCTTTACCGCAAACTTGACGATCCGGTAGCGTTTGCCGCGCGGCTGACTGACGATCTGGTATCCGTAAGCCACGATAAGCATATCCGGGTGTTTTTTGATCCGGAATGGGTGAAGGCTGCCAAAACGGCAGTTACCAAACAAGACAGCCTTGCTGTTTTATACCGTGACCTGGCCAGTTGGAAAAAAGATAACTTTGGCTTCAAAGCGATTAACGTCCTGCCGGGTAACATCGGCTATCTGAAGCTCGATGCCATGATGGACGTCAAATTTGGCGGAGAAACGGGGGTGGCGGCCATGAATTACCTATCCAACGTTGACGCGCTGATTATCGACCTGCGTGAAAACCATGGTGGCTCCAACATGGGATCACTCATTGCCAGTTACCTGTTTGATGGAGAGCCGGTTCAACTCGCCGAACTCCACCTGCGGGAAGGCAACAAGATCATCCAGGAGTGGACATTAGCCCACGTGCCGGGCAAGCGGATGCCCGATACACCCGTGTATATCCTGACTAGTAATTTTACGTTTTCAGCAGCAGAGGCCATCGCTCAGCGATTGAAAGTATTGAAGAGGGCCATTACCATCGGCGAAAAAAGCGGTGGCGGAGCGCATATTACGGAGCAGCGGGTGGCCACAGACCGGTTTTGTGTGTTTGTACCCTTCGGCCGCTCCATCGGCGATCCCACTAAGGAAACGGATTGGGAAGGTGTTGGCGTCATTCCGGATATAAGTGTTCCAGCCAATGATGCTTTCGATACGGCCTATCAGCTAGCCCTGTCCAATTTGTCAAAGACCAGCTCCGGCTCGACGGTGAACTACCAATGGTATCTTGAGAATGCCAACGCCAAGGCAACTGCCGTTAGTCTACCCGTAACCCTCCTGGATTCATATGCCGGCGACTACGCCGACATGAAAATCAGGATTAACGAGGGTCGGTTAACCTTTCAAAAAGGCAAACAAATGATTTACCGTCTAACGCCGATCAACAGCGAAACCTTCCTGGTAGAAGGTATGCCCTATTTACGGCTAAAGTTCATCAAGGAAAATAACCGGGTAAGCACGCTAATCAGGGTATATGACAACGGGATGGAACGCAAAAGCAACCGGGTCGAGTAAAGGGAGGTATATTCTCGTTTGCTCGTCAGCCAACTACAACCTCCGCCCAACCGAATCTATTTCCGAAACCATCCGGTATTAACATCGAATACTAGTAATGGGTCCAGTCTTTACTTGATCGTTAAGCCAACTTAGTCGTACAATCGTGCGACGGGTGATTTGCGAGCGGGTCCGCAGCTATACGGCACTCAGTTGGCGAAACGCAATCAACCAGCTTAGGGGTAGCGAACCAGCAATAGTCGTTCCTAGTTCGCTACCCCTAAGCTATAAATTCTTAATAAAGGCTCCTATTTATGACATATTACTAGTCTGCATCAATATGCATCAGTAATAGGGGGTATTGATGACCTCTTCAAAATGTCCGATTTGTCCAATTTGTAAGGATGTCCAAAGCCCAACTTTGTGCCATCATTTACAGACAAATTACATGAAACTCAATCATATTAACATCGTCGTACAGGATATTCCTGCGGCCATTAACCTGTTTGAAAAGCACTTAGGGTTTAACTGCATTCAGAATCGAAAAGATGCCATTGCAGTCTTAACCAATACCGATGAATTTGCCTTGGTGCTTTGGTCCTCAAAGCTTAACCAGGAGCCTACTGTGCACTATCCTGAAAATTTCCATATTGGCTTTTATCAGCCCGATAAAGAAACGGTTATGGCTATTTATGAGGGGCTAATGGCCGAAAAAGTTGTTTTTGAGAGTGAGCCTAAAAACATACGAAAGACGTTTGGTTTTTATTTCTATTTCGATAGTTTACTCATCGAAATTAGTGTCATTCCTGCCTCATTTGAGTAGTCAACTCAATTATTCCTCGGTGTACTGGCCTACTTGAACAAATCGAACAGCTCGCTGCTGGTAGAGTTGTTTGGGTGTACTACCCGTATGCTTTTTGGTTTGTCGAATAAAATGGGACTGATCATAATAATACGCTAGGGGGTAAAACTCACCCTGACCGATTTGCGATAAGGACGAAAAAAACTGGAGTTGTTCTAAATATCTCTTTAATGGTAAGCCAACCGTAGCCCTGAAATACCGATTGATTTGGCGAGTGGACCAACCGGTTTCAAGCGCTAAGTCATGGACCGAAACGGCTCCTTTAGAATTATACACAAACTCTGAAAGCTTCCGTTTTCTTGGGTCTATGATTGACAACTTGAGTTGTTGCTCTAGCAGCGCACTCATTAAATTGACAAACCTATCCAACGGCGTTTGAGCCTGCACCTCCACATCCCAAAAATTCGTCGACGGTTTTTGAATGGAATTGGTTGGTAAAGTAGTTTTTAACAAGTATTCAACCGCTAAGAGTTTAAAGCGAACTCCGAATAAGACACCCCCCTTTGGGATAGTGATGTCAAGACTATGAGTGGATAGACCAAAGAGGTCCATTTGGTTAGGTCGCTCCGGCTGAAGTGAGATAATGAGTTCGATACCCGCATCGGGCAGTATTGTATACTGGTAATCTGAGTCCGTGTTGTTGTGGGTCTTCCAAAAAGTAAAGACGAAATCGTTCAGGGGTTCAGTGGGTAGTTGATCGAAATAATTGATAGTCATCAATGATGGTCATGAGGATTCACGAGAATAAGCATAAATAACTGAGCGAACACAATAAATATCAAAGGGCGTTCTTAGTTTTTTTATCTCCGTTTGGCCTCGTCTCAATAAATGCTCCTAAGTGCGACAGGCAGAAATTCTATGTCCATAAATAGGGCGTTTAAAAAGATGGTGAACTCGTAAGCTTTTCGTTATACTAGTCACGGCATTACCTGATAGTATTTATTACGGAAAGGTTATCGCTACTGGGTTCACAAGTAGTTAAATACTCTATTCTATAAGCTTTATTTATTGTTTTCTAAAAGCTCGATTCCCCCAATAAATTATGTTGCCTTTTTTTATAATCGACTCGCCATCAGTGGTAAAAAAAATGCCGGATTGATATTCGTTTACTTTGGTATCCCCTCCACTTGAACAATACAGGTAGCCATTCTTGATGAATAAGCGGAGCGTCTCTGGTTGACGATTGTTATATCCCTTATAAATGCCTACTAATCCACGCCAAGACGATTTGATAACACCAGCTTTTTCTGTAGGCGAATCATTGTAGATATAAAAATCTGCATCATGTTGATTGATATTCAGATAATGGGTGGGTTTACCCGCTTTTGAAAAGAAAAAGAAAAACCGATCACCATTCGTTGCTGAAAATTCGGCCCGGCTATGAGCCTTGAGCCAAACAGTGTCCGTTCCTGAAACGGTAGCAAGTTTACCCTTATGCTCAATCAGCGTAATGAGCCGTCGATTTGTTTTATAACTACCAGTTAACGTTCGTAAATAAGCTTTATCTAGGTGGACAATCACTTTGTTAACGGGTTGTAGCTGGGTTGCCGGTAAGCTGCCTACTTTAGCCTTTAACATAGCTTGCATAGCATACTCGTAAACATCACTGGTAAAGGATGAGCCAAGTCCATCATTGGTTAAGATAATGATGCCAATTTTAGCTTCCGGAATCCACGCTTGCTCAGCTCGGTAGCCGTAGCCCCCACCTGAATGATGGACAAGGGTAGTTCCGTGGTAGGGTTTTACCATAACCCCTAAACCGTACCCGGCGACCTGACCATCCTGCCTAAACTGGACGGTTTGCATCTGCTTAAGTAACGTTGGTGATATAAGGACTTTGTTGCCTACTCTACAACCGTTAAATTGAAATGTAAGAAACTTTGCCATTTCAGCCGCATTGGCGTAAAGCCCCCCCCGCAGCAACATCACCAATGTAGGTTCTTTTTAGAACGTTGTCGCCATAACATCCCTGAGCGATGTTGGTAAATTGGTAAGCCTCTTGTTGATTGTAGGTACTATTGATCATCCCAAGCGGGATTAGAAGATTTTTTTTTAGGTAATCGGCAACGGGTATTGCTGCTTTCTTAGCCAGAACGTAGCCTGCTAGATCGGGGCCAATATTCGAGTAGCTGTAAAACTGATTCACCCCAAACCGTTGCCATGACCCATTGATACTAGCGATATGTTGATCGAAGCTGCAATGCACTGTATCATAATTATTACCTATTGGAGCTTCCTGACAGAAACCAGCTCGGTGACTTAGTAAGTGTCGGAAAGTTATCTTCTTCTCTTCGGCCTTCCCATATCTGGATTTAACGCTTAAGTCAGGATGATACCGGATGACCTTATCATCCAGGGCATACGTTCCTTTTTGAACTTCCATTAAAAAGGCGGTCGTCGTATAGGTTTTTGAGATGGACTGAGTGCTGAACAAGGTTTGTTCATCGACGCGACGGGATTTTGCTGGATCGGTAAAGCCGAAGCCTTTGGTCCAGATTATTGACTGGTCATCTACAAGCGCAATGGAAGCTCCTATAACCTTGTATTGTTGCATTTTTTTCACCACCAAACTATCCATTTTTTTGATGATCAGTGTACGGTCGGATGCACTTAACTGGTTAAAAACCGACTTGCCAGCTTGGCCAAGTGTATGTTGTAGAGTGGTTAGCGAAAGGGTAAGCAGAAACCAGATAAAACTTGTTTTTGTGTCCATGCCCAGAACCTATTTTCTTTTTTATGAGTGGGCCTATGTTCTGGATAACTCCTTCAACATATTCCCAAGACTCGAGTTGAATCCTGTTTATAAGCATAAAATAACAAGGGTTTGATGAAAGTGCCAGCATGAAGCGTTAATTACTTAGTTGAGCAAGACTCCTACCTAGTAAAGCCATCTCGCGATTGCAAGTCTTATAATCTCAGCAAACGCTCCCTCCTGAGACGAAAGGCTAATTAAACAATAGCCCAATAATCTTTATTTTTCCGCCATGAGACATTATGAATTCGTACCTGGCCCGGATTGGCAAAAGCATATTGCGGCCTTTTGGATGCTGACTATCGATGCGGGTAGAGAACCAGCCGGTATGCGAATCTATGCCGATGGGTGCGCGGATCTAATTTATAATGCCGGTGAAAGTATAGCCTACTTTTTTCCAATGGCAGGCGCGCAGCAGGCTATTCCACTTTACCCGCGACGATTGTACCTAGGCGGTACCATGACAGCTTATGGCGTGCTAAAAGGCGAGGTGGGCACGCTATTGACCGGTATCCGCTTTTGGCCAGGTGGGTTTTATGCCCTCTTTGCCCAACCCATGGAGCCAGCCCTCGATTCGACGATTGAATTTCCTCTCGACCAGCTGGGCACACTGATGGGCCAGCCCGAAAATTTGGCCATCCGACTCAACCGTTGGTTTGATGATCGATCAACCCATGGGATGCTACCAAAAGCAGGTGTATATGATTTTGTCTATCTGCGAAAACGCATGTACCAATCCGCAGGGTTAATATCGGTAGAAACGCTGGCCGATGAAATGCATGTCAGTCAAAAAACACTGGAGCGTATTTTCAAAAAAAATGTGGGCATCCCCCCCAAGGAATTTTTACGGATCATCCGTTTCCAGGAATTGTTGAAACGGTTGCGAAACAAAAAAGGCGAAAACCACGCGTCGGTGGCCAAAGAAAGTCTTTTACAGACCGCCTTTGAACTGGGCTACTATGACCATGCTCATCTTACGAAAGAATTCAAAAAATATTCGGGTTTACTTCCTTCCGAATTGTCGAATTTTTACAAAACGGGATTATCCGATGGGCAATACTTTTGAGCTAAAAAAGGATATGACTGTAGTAATTACCTGGCTAGTGGCCGGTACACTCGATTTAGTGGCAGCCTTTACGCTATTTATTTCCCAGACTAATAAAAGTCCTACCCTCTTATTGAGATCAATAACCAGTGCCGCGTTAGGATCTAGGGCATTCAGGGGAGGCTCGGTGATGGCCCTACTGGGTCTGATCTTCCATTACGCCATCGCCTTGTGTTGGACCGTATTCTATTTTGTCGTTATCCCACGCCTGCTTCCTTGTGGCGGGGTCCTGACCCATGCCGTAGCCTATGGACTATTTGTCTGGGTGATTATGAACTTGATAGTGCTACCGCTGTCCAAGGCTGAACCTAGACCGTTTGTGCCCTTAATGGCTCTCGTTAATATTGTCATACTGATTCTGGCTATCGGCTTACCCTGTGCTTACGCGGCTAAAAATTATCCGTTGCCATCATTCGGATTTTAAGTGGTCTCGCAAAAGGCTCTATTCGTGCGATGGCTATTTATACTGCTTTAGGCAAATGACTAGCTATCTACATTTTTGCCGGACAGCCGCCATGGTTATTACTTTCGACAATTGGTAATGCCAGTGCATCGTGTTTTGGGAATCCATAAAAGCAAACTCAAAGGTTTGGTTATCTAGTAATATGGTTGGGTGTAGAGCCAAAGTAAAAGCCCAGCTAATAGCCAGACCTCTACTTTGATAAGTACGAATTCTATTAATACTCCTATTAGCTCTAGACCTCCTCTATCTCCTTCTGATAAATAGCTAAATAGGTAGTAGTTGGAGTTCCGATGCCAAGACAGCCAGGCTGTGTTACATGAAAAACAGAATGAAATTTAAAGCCTTCTTTAGCACGGCTGTTAAATAGTTCAGTTAGTCGAGGTAGGTCACTATTCTTGAATTGTGAGCCTATCGGCTCAACATGATACACTGTCATTTGATATAGAAGGTTAAAATGGTTGAACGGGGATTAGGGCAGATCGATGCCACCATTACTGGGCCGACATCGATGTAATCGCTTTGTGGTAAAAGCTACTCCTTTCAAGAATCCGTGCTTTCTGAAAGCCAATTCTGAGTAGCGTGAGCAGCTTGGCTCATAGACACATCGCTGCCCAAGTTTGGGGGAAAGCTTTAGCCGATACCACTTTAACAGTCGAATGCACAACTTGAGCCAATAAGGTTTGATGGGCAGACTAAGTGCATCTACTTCGATATCCAGTGGAGTAGTACCAGTAAGTGCACGTAAAACGGTAGCCTGTAATGCAGGGTCTAGATTTAGATGGGCCTCAATACCGTTGACTTTTACGGTTCGACTGACTTCTTTCATGGGGTGGTATGGGATGTGGACTTTTAGGCAAAGGCCAATGTTCGGTACCACTACTCAAATTGTGCGATATCACTAACCCCCTAGTTCCTGTATTCGCTTATCAAGCGCTTGGATCATCTCATTTTTGAACTCCCTTAACTGTTCAACAGTCGTTAGGTCAACAGATTGGCGCTTGTCTCTCAAAGGCTCTCCTTCTCCTCGTAGTAGATACTCAGCAGAAATACGGGGTTCAGCTGCACACATTCGTTCTATAAGTCCGAATATGGGCTGATTTCGTCCACTCAGTATATTAAATAGAGAAGTTCGGCTGAAATCATGGTCTTTCGCAAACTTATGAGCTGAAGTATCTAAAGCATCAAAAATAGTCTTGACTCGTTCGGAAAGAGGTAGCATGATTAGTCCGTTAGTTGGAATAGTCAAAGTTAAAGTATTTAACTCTTTAGCGCAATAAGTTAAATGTTAAATACAATAATAAGTTAAAAAGCTTGCAAATTGGTTAAAAGTATTGTACTTTTGGTATGATCTTGTAGCTCAGAAAAGGCGATATAGTACTGATGAGGTTGCCCGCTGGACAGTATGAGTTGGAAAAGTGCCTATTTAAAATGCAAAACCCCCTCGTTTGATCTTTCTGACGGAGCAACGAGGGGGCGGTGTGCAACATTTAACTGACTAAAATCAAATGAACACGGTACAAATGTACACGGGTAAGGGGAATAATGCACCCTATACTCCACCAACGGCCAAAAATGGTCCCCAAGCTCCTCCTACGCCGGATGATCGGCAGGAAATTATCTGGAAACCCTTTCCGGGCTTAGAGAACTTCTTTGAAGTATCCAATCTGGCTACGGTTCGCCACTGCAAAACGGGTACTTCCGTTCCTCTGATTACTACTCGTGATGGTCAGTTTATGAGCCTGTATCATCCTGTTACGGGTAAGTATGTGAGTCTGCAAATTCATCGGGCCGTTGCTACTGCCTTTCTACCTAACCCCAACAGTTACTCATGGGTAAGTCGCAAGGATGGCGATAAACGCCACAACGTAGTTACTAATCTTGAGTGGATTCCCAAAGGCAGCAAAAAGGGAAAGGAGGTGTGCCGTGGATAATTTAAGCCTCGTCTCCAAGCCCTCCAGCTGCGATTGGCATCTTCAACTACGGTTGCCTGCCATGCAGTCTCCCTTTCAGGCCGCTTTACTGTTTACTATTCACAAGGCAAATAATAAGCCTGGCCATGATGCCTACGTCTGCTATCTAAAGCAACAACGGGTAGTTCATGTTGAGCGGCTACATAGCCTACGGGGGCACAATCCGACGGTCAATCTGAGCTCAGTAATTCGCTACGTACGTCATAATGAGGAAATCACTGGAGTAATAATAGGTACCTGGGTGCGCTCCACCTCTGAATATCCCTATGCTGAAGAATTCTCAAATGAAGTTGAGCGCCAATATCACGTGCTTCTGGAGGCTGATATTAAGCTAGTCGATAACCTAAGACTATCAGAGACGGGGGTTTACTCTTATTATGGTGATCATGCAGAACCGTTTGCTGAATCGCCTTTCGATTCACAAACGGGTGTTTGTCGTCTGTATTGATATGAGTAGCCGACAGATCAAGCCTCAACACGCTTCCCGATCGCCATGTGATGTGTCGGGAAGCGTTACTCAGCCGCCCGAGGAGACCATCAGAATGAAGATAGTGCGGATGGTCAATAGTTATTGCCGGATAAATAAGGTAAGGCAACGGCAGGCCTGGCGTACCGTTTATAGTCGCCTGTATCAGCTCTACCATATAAGTATCCAGAATTATGGACGCTCCAAGCGAGAAAGTTGGCTAGATGTTGCAGAGCACTACGGCCACCTCGATAAAATATATGCTATTGTGAGTACAGAACTCAACTAATCAACCAATCAATAATGAATTTTCAAACGCTCCGACCCTTTGCGGTAGCCGCATTGTGGTTTGTACTGGCCGCCTGTAGTGTCCAGTGGGCAAGGTACCAGGTCGACAGCCGGAAGCGGTCGGGGCCTTCAACGCTCAAAAATCATGGAATCATCAAAACAGCAGCCCGCATACATTTCGACCCTTACCTTATTGAATCGCCAACTTGCCGACTGGCAAAACCTACTGACAGACTTTGAGGACCAACAGGCCCCTATAGATCAGATTAGGTATTGTGAGCGTCAGGTTGAACGACTCAAAGCAGAACTCAAAGTGATGAATAATTAACAAATGAATGGATATGAAGCCTCATCTATCGAAATCGGATATTAGCAGTTCGGCTGCACTGGCGTCTAAGCGAAGGGGCCGGATTTGCCCACTCACCCAGATTGATATTACCCATCAGCGTGCCGATTGTCGATTAGCTACTACAAGGACGCTACATAACCTATCCCAGGTCAACCCTAAGCAATTCAATGCATTGGTCGATAAGTTTCTAACACCTCAACGGGATCAGGAGTCTACATATGCCAAGAGTGCAGCAATATGTAGCCGTATTCGCAAGCTAATCAAACGTATAGGGAGCGTGGATAGATGATTTAAGGCGTGGCTGAAACGGAGATACAAATTTTCGCTTTCGACACCTATTCCGTCACCTTAATTTGTATCGTCTGTTTATATCTCTGATAATCAATAATTTGTGTCTCTAGGTTCAAGTTCGCTCGGAACCTCTCCTTACATAAAAAGGCTAACCCGTTATAGAGTAGTAAAACTCAAACTAAACGGATTAGCCTTTTTTGTTTATTCGGTATCAGTCTGCAATTAGGCTTTGAATGGATAGGCGTCTTCGAGGAGTATCGTATACTACCCATAGTTGCATTCACAAGTGGTTTATGTATTGCTATTCCTGCCACCTCAATAAATGTCCTGTTTAAACTACTTAACGCTAATCTATAAACCATATATAGAAGTGAATGCGGCTTGTCATTAGTCAGCCTGTGATCTAGTTTTAGACGGCTTACTACTTATTTAATCGCTGTAACTTGATTACACATTAGTAATTTTAATCTATACACTAAATTTTTAATGTGTGCCATCTTTTATAAACACACGGATTATATCCCTGCTGAATGGTATTTTTTTTAGTATAAACAGTATTGATAAGTTGCCGTTCGCTAAAAATACGTCTTTATTTTCCTTGTTAATTAGAAACGATATAAATAAAAACGGTGGCTCAAATAACTAAACATCAATTTTTGCCTATACAGTAATCGTGTCGTACTTTTGGGCGCTAATAAAAAATTAGTGGTGATTTATGTTGATTCACTCAATTAATATAGTTCATAAAATGAGTTGTTTATACAAGCTTTGCGGAGTCGTAGTTCTATCACTTATGCTGCTGATTTCTGGTGGCCAAGTGAAGGCACAGGATGCAGCTGCTCCAGCAGGCGGTGGTGATGCTGAAAAAGGAAAGACCCTGTTTACTAACAACTGCGCCCAATGTCACGCGGTGACTGGCGAGAAAGTAGTAGGTCCTGGTCTGAAAGGAATTGAAAGCCGTGCTCCAAGTAAAGATTGGTTGCACAAATGGATTCGGAACTCATCGGCGGTTATTGCCAGCGGTGATGCTTATGCTAACCAGGTGTTCAATGCCAATGGTAAAATTCAAATGTCAAGCTTCCCAAGCTTGACAGATGCAGACATCGATGGTATCTTAGCCTATATCGATGCGGCCAACAAGCCCGCAGCAGCTACAACTGCTCCAACAGGTGGTGGTAATGCCGGTCCTGCTCCTGCAACGGCAACTTCTGGCCCATCAGAACTTTTTACATTTGTATTGATCGCTTTGTTACTAGTAATGTTGCTGGTTCTGGGCGTTCTGTTAGCAATTGTATCAATTCTGTCGAAAGCCGTATCACCTGTTGCCGACGGAACACAAGTTACGTCTACATTTGGCCAACGCCTTAAAACAGGCTTGTCGGACGCTTTCAACAACCCAACGCTTCGTTCGATTGTTATTTGGCTGTTTCTTTTAGTTGCGGCAAAAGAAACGATCGATGGTGCATATAGTGTCGGTATTCAGCAAGGTTATGCCCCAAAGCAACCTATTGCTTACTCGCATAAACTGCACGCGGGTCAATACAAAATTGACTGTAACTACTGCCATACGGGTGCTCAGAAGGGGAAGAATGCTACGATCCCTGCGGCTAACATCTGTATGAACTGTCACGGTGTCATCAAGAAAGAGTCACCAGAGATTCAAAAGATTTACACGGCTATTGAAGAGAATCGCCCTATCGAATGGGTTCGGGTTCACAATCTGCCTGACTTGGCTTACTTCAACCACTCACAACACGTAAACGTTGGTAATGTTGCCTGTCAGACTTGCCACGGAGAAATTGAGAAGATGGAAGTAGTAGAAGCTCGTTCATCGTTGACGATGGGCTGGTGTATCGACTGTCACCGTCGGACCGAGGTGAATACCAAAGACAACGCGTACTATGACAAACTCGTTGCTCTTCACCGGAAAGAAAGTAAAGAACCGCTCAAGGTAGCTAACATTGGCGGTCTGGAATGTTCTAAATGTCACTATTAATCCACGGGGCCTAATCTGGCCAGCTCACCAATAGTAGGGTACTTACCGCATACAACACGCATGGAAAATACATCTAAACGGTATTGGAAAGGGGTTGAGGAGTTACGCAATGATGAGACGTTTGTTAAGAACGCCAACAGCGAATTTGCGAATCCTGACCTGAGCGAATCGTCGAACGACCTGGATGGTTTGCTCGGGGGTTCTAACACCCAACGCCGTGACTTCCTCAAAGTAATGGGCTTTGGCATGGCAGCCGTATCATTGGCTGCTTGTGAAACGCCAGTCCATAAAGCCATTCCGTACATCAACAAGCCGGAATTTACATTCCCATCAATATCTGACTATTACGCGTCTACGTTTAGTGAAGGCGGAGATTATGCAGCTATTTTAGTAGAAACCCGCGAAGGTCGACCCATTAAAATAGAAGGTAATACATCGTCAAGCGTATCGAAAGGTGGTACAACACCCCGCTCGCAGGCTGCAGTTCTGTCGCTTTACGATATCGATAAATTGAAAGGACCAAAGCGTGGGGATGCTGACCTCGATTGGGCAACTGCCGATAAAGAGATCATTAGCCAGTTAAATTCAATTGCTGCAAAAAGTGGAGCAATTCGTATTGTAACCTCTACGATTCTTAGCCCAGCGACCAAAGCTGTTATTGCTGATTTCGCTGCGAAATACCCAACAACCCGCCACATTACGTACGATGCCCATTCTGTATTTGGTATTGTACAGGCTAACCAGGCTTCGTTTGGTAAAGCGGTAATCCCATCCTATGATTTTGGCAAAGCGCAGACAATTGTTAGCGTTGGCGCCGATTTCCTGGGTACCTGGGTTGGCCCTATCGAATACATGGGGCCTTATGCCAAAGGCCGTAAAATTGGTGCTGTAGGTGATGGTAAGAAAACCATGTCGCGCCACTATCAATTCGAGACCGGTCTTTCTATGACGGGTGCGAATGCTGATTATCGTACTGCTATCAAACCTTCGCAGGAAGGTTTGGTTGTTGCGGCTCTGTATAACAAAGTAGCAGCTAAATTGGGCGGAACAGCTATTAGCACAGCATCGGTTGACGTTGCTCATTTAGATAAGGCAGCTACAGACCTAGCTAATTCTAAAGGTAAAGCACTGGTCGTATCTGGCTCGAATGACCCGAATGTTCAGATCGTTGTTAATGCGCTTAATAACCTACTAGGTAGCTACGGTACAACAATCGATATTAACACCCCCGTTAATTATCGGCAGGGTAACGATCAGCAAATGAGCGCCTTCATTAGTGAAGCTAAAGCTGGTCAGGTTGGTGCAGTATTGTTCTATGGATCAAATCCTGTATATGACCACCCAAATGGTGCTGAACTTGCTGAAGCACTACCTAAAATTGCTTTATCTGTTTCATTTGCTGATCGGGCAGATGAAACCGCTTCTCTATCGAAATATATTACACCAGCTCCTCACTTCCTGGAATGCTGGGATGACGCTGAGCCAAAGCAAGGTTTTTACAGCCTTACGCAGCCAGCGATCACGCTTATTTTCAAAACACGTCAATTCCAGTCTAGTCTGTTGACCTGGGTTGGTAAGCCGAACGATTACCAGGCTTATCTGAAGAATTACTGGCGTGCTAACCAGTATCCAAAGGCATCTGGCTTTAGCTCGTTTGAAGCATTCTGGGTAAAATGTCTGAACGACGGTGTATTTGAACCCAATAACGGTGCTGTGACGGCAGGTGGCGCTTCGTTCACCGGAAATGTTGCACAAGCCGCTGCTGGAATCGCCCAACGTTACAAACCAACAACAGGAATGGAGTTGTCTTTGTACGAAAAAGTGGGTGTCGGTACAGGCGCTATGGCTAATAACCCATGGTTGCAAGAGTTACCTGATTCAATTTCAAAAGCTTGCTGGGACAACTACGCGGCCATTTCGCAAAAAACGGCCAAAGCGATGGGTGTTGCCCAAAATGATCTGGTAACTGTTTCAGTAAATGGTAAGTCAGTTGAACTTCCTGTATTGATCCAACCTGGTCAGGCCGACGATACGGTATCCATTGCGATTGGTTATGGTCGTGAGAAAGGCGGTAAAGTAGCCAATGGTGTTGGTAAAAATGTGTTCCCATTTGTTAGCCTGGCAGGTGGTTATGCTACTTACTCGTCTACCTCAGCTAAAGTAGAAAAAGCAAGTGGTTCGCATGTAATCGCTCAAACCCAGACGCACGAAACCGTAATGGGACGTCGGGCGGTTTTACAGGAAAGTGTTCTGTCTGAATACGTAAAAAATCCGAAAGCAGGTCGTTACGAACCGAAAGTACAAACATCAGTAGGCCCAACCGATTCAAACGATATTACCCTCTGGAACGGTTATGGTAAGCCGAACCACTCATGGGGTATGGTCATCGACCTGAACTCCTGCTTAGGTTGCGGTACGTGTATTGTTGCTTGTAACGCTGAAAACAATATTCAGGTAGTTGGCCGTAAGGAGGTTATTAATCGCCGTGAAATGCACTGGCTTCGGATTGACCGCTACTACAGCAGCGATGCCGAGCCTGAAGATTACTCGGCACTGGAAATTGCTTCTGCTAACCCAGAGGTAACGTTCCAACCAATGCTTTGCCAGCATTGCAGTAACGCTCCTTGCGAAACGGTTTGTCCAGTTCTTGCAACAACCCACAGCACGGAAGGTCTGAACCAAATGACCTATAACCGTTGTATCGGAACACGTTATTGCGCTAACAACTGCCCCTATAAAGTTCGTCGCTTCAACTGGTTCAAGTATTTTGACAATGATAACTTCGATTATCATTTCAACAATGACCTGGGCAAAATGGTCATCAATCCAGATGTAACGGTTCGTTCACGTGGGGTAATTGAAAAATGCTCATTCTGTGTTCAACGGATTCAGGAAAGCAAATTGACCGCTAAGAAAGAGCGTCGTAAACTGGGTGCCGATGAAGTTCAAACCGCTTGTTCGCAGGCTTGTTCTACCGGGGCTATTATCTTTGGTGATATGAACAACCCTGAGAGCACGATCTCTAAAGTTCTTGCGGTTGAGTCAGAAGCACGTGCATTCCATGTATTGGAAGAAATCAATGTAAGACCACAAATTTCTTACTTGACCAAAATCCGGAACAAGGACGAAGAACCAAAGAAAGAAGCTACTAAAGAATCACACGCATAAAATCAATTACGATTTACGAATTGCGATGTTAACAATGTCGTAATTCGTAAATCGGACATCGTCAATCGTAAATACAATAAGTATATGTCGCATGTTACAGCAGCCGTAAGAACTCCCCTCGTTACCGGTGGCAAAACCTACGCCGACGTGACGGAGGATATCAGCAAACAGGTTGAAGGCAACCCAACCCGCGAGTGGACAATCGCCTTTACCATTGCGGTGGTTGTGCTCATTTACGGAGCCGCCTGCGTGTTCTGGACCTGGTGGGAAGGATTGGGCGTTTGGGGACTTAATAAAACTGTCGGCTGGGCGTGGGACATCACCAACTTCGTATGGTGGGTTGGTATCGGTCACGCCGGTACACTGATTTCGGCTATTCTGTTGTTATTCCGCCAAAAATGGCGGACGGCTGTTAACCGGGCAGCTGAGGCCATGACCATCTTTGCCGTATTGTGTGCTGCCAGCTTTATCATGATGCACGCAGGTCGTCCATGGGTAGCTTACTGGTGTTTGCCATTACCTAATACACTCGGTTCGCTTTGGGTAAACTTCAAATCGCCACTTGTTTGGGACGTATTTGCCATTAGCACATACTTTACCGTATCGTTGGTATTCTGGTACATGGGTCTTATCCCTGACTTAGCTACGATTCGTGACCGGGCGAAAAGCAAAGTATCTCGTTACATCTACGGTGCTTTCTCATTAGGATGGAATGGTTCGGCAAAAACCTGGGCTCGCTATGAATACATGAGCTTGATTCTGGCCGGTCTTTCAACACCACTTGTACTTTCGGTACACACTATTGTAAGTATGGACTTTGCTACCTCGGTTATTCCAGGTTGGCACACAACCATCTTCCCTCCTTACTTCGTTGCCGGTGCTATCTTCTCTGGTTTCGCAATGGTACAGAACCTGGTCTTAATTATCCGGGTCGTATTCAAACTAGAAGATTATATCACGCTTGAGCACATCGAGTCAATGAATAAGGTCATCACACTGACCGGTTCGATTGTAGGGGTTGCTTATTTAACCGAGTTCTTCATTGCATGGTACTCTGGTGTTGAATTTGAAGGCTACGCCTTTATTAACCGTGCTACTGGTCCATACTGGTGGGCTTACTGGGCTATGATGACCTGTAACGTAATTACTCCACAGCTTTTCTGGTCACGGGCAATCCGCCGGAGTATTGTTTGGACTTTTGTGTTGTCGGTTATTGTAAATATTGGGATGTGGTTTGAGCGTTTCGTAATTATCGTAACCTCTTTACACCGCGATTACCTGCCATCAAGCTGGGCAATGTTCCACCCAACGCTGTTTGATATTAGCGATTATATTTTCTCATTCGGATTCTTCTTTACCCTGTTCCTGCTGTTCTCGAAATTCCTCCCAGTTGTGAACATGGCCGAAGTTAAAACGATCATTAAATCGTCGTCTGAAATATTACCCGCTTCGGTATCAGGCGTTGCCAAAGGCGAACGCGTTACCAACCCAACATTTAATAAAGACGTAGAATAAAATTGGTTTAGCTTCCAGGTGGAATACGTCTGGAGGCTACAAACTGAAATCTGAAACAAAAGAAAGGTATGTCAGACGTACATGGTAGCAGTAAATTCCTGGTCGGCATTTTTGATGATGACGATGTGGTACTGAAGGCCGTTAAAGAAGTAAGAAATTCTGGAGTACGGATTCAGGAGGTTTACTCCCCGTTTCCAATTCACGGATTAGATATTGCGCTTGGTCACCCACGCAGTCGCTTGGGAATCGCAGCTTTCTTGTTTGGCCTATCTGGAACACTTACGGCTCTAGCACTTACCTTCTATACGGAAGGTTTCGACTGGCCAATGATTGTTGGTGGTAAAGATTCTTACTCACCAGTCATTTATGTACCTGTTATTTTCGAATTAACAGTACTGTTTTGCGCCCTAGGTATGGTCGGTACATTCATTGTATCCAATGGCATGGGTCCTACGGTTAAGCCGCTGATGTACGATCTCAGAACAACCGATAACAAATTTGCAATGGCTATTGACCTGAGCAAAAACAATATTGGTGAAAGTGATATTGAGCAGATCCTGAAAAAGTCAGGTGCTGCTGAAGTTAATGTTAAGCAGTTCTAATGTTCAGGATGGGAATGATTACTAAACATACGAGCATAACAGCACTAGCTGTCATTGGACTACTGGTTGCAGGCACATCCTGCAAAAGAGGACACGACAATACTGGTGTTGAATATGCCCCTCAGATGTATGATGCTGTCGGTTATGAACCCTATCGCCAGATCAAACCAAATACTATAAACCCACAAGGGTTGAACATGCGCCTTCCGGCGCGTGGAACAGTTGCCCGGCCTAACTATCATACAACATTCGGTGAAGGTAGCGAAGCTAAAACTGACCTGATGATGTATAATATTCCGGCAGATAGCATCGGAATTGCAGAGCGTGTATTAACAAACCCAATTCCTCAGACTGAAAAGTCGCTGGCAGAAGGTCAAATTTTGTACACACGTTACTGCAGTCATTGTCATGGCGAAACAGGCAAAGGAGATGGATTAGTAGCCGCTCAATATAAGGGCGTCCCTAACTACACAACCGATGCGTACAAGTCATTAAACGACGGCCATATTTTCCATGTGATTACGCACGGAAAAGGTCGCATGTGGCCTCATGGTTCCCAGATTACACCAGAGGACAGATGGAAAATTGTGCAATACGTACATAAACTCCAACAAGGTTAATTCAACGCCAGACGTGCAGTGAAAGACACTGACAATCGGCAGTTTCTATAACAGACGTCTACCGTTTTTTTATTAATTGACAACCAAATAAGAATGGCATCGGCTCACGCAATACCGTCCTTAGACGAAGAATTTGAATTTACTGCGGAATCCAAACGTCGATTACTGATCGGCATCGGAGCCGGAGTCGCGTTGGTAGCAATTGGCGCGTACTTACTGGCATCAGGTGCTGGTTCGCATGAAGCTCATGGAGCTGCTCACGCTGCAGGAGCACATGAAGCCCATGGTGGAGGGCACCATGAGTACAAATGGACTACTCGCCTATGGGCAAACGTCTGGGTGAACGCTGTTTATTTCACTGGAGCGTCTGTTGTAGGGATGTTTTTCATGTCGTACAACTACTTGGCTCAAGCCGGCTGGTCTGTTGCGTTCAAACGCATTCCAGAGGCCATGCCTGCCTATTTGCCATTTATGTTAGTCGCTGTACTGGCTACATTCTTTATTGCTGGTCACGACATGTTCCACTGGACAAACCCAGGTTTGTATGACAAAGCCAGTCCAGATTTTGATCCAATTATCAATGGCAAAAAAGGCTTTTTAAATACCCCCTTCTACCTGGGACGTATTATCGCCTACTTTGGTCTATGGTATTTCTTATGGCAACGGTTACGTAGTTTCTCGCTTCAGGAAGATCTGTATGGCGGGACTACATACTATGAAAAGAGCATCAAATTCGGAGTTGCCTTCTTACTGGTTTTCGGCGTAACGTCTTCTACCTCAGCTTGGGATTTTGTCATGTCGATCGATACGCACTGGTTCAGTACGATGTTCGGTTGGTATACACTAGCAAGCTGGCACGTAACCGGCTTGGCTATCATTACGCTGACAGTAGTGACGTTGAAAGAGAAGGGTTATATGCAGTGGGTTAATGAAAGCCATCTGCATGATCTGGGTAAATTCATGTTTGCATTCAGTATTTTCTGGACTTATGTGTGGTTTGCACAATTTATGCTGATCTACTACGCTAACTTACCTGAAGAAACCATTTACTATCGTGAGCGTTTTAGTGGTTTTGGTGGTATCTATAAAGCTCCATTCTTTATAAACATCCTCCTAAACTTTGTATTCCCCTTCCTCGTTTTAATGACTCGCGATGCAAAGCGAACATTCATCATCTTGAAAGTGGCTGCGTGGGGTATCATCATTGGGCACTACTTTGACTTCTATACGAACATTATGCCAGGAACGGTAGGTGCGCATGGTGGTTTTGGTCCAGTTGAATTCGGTATGATTTTAATTTTTGCCTGTGGATTTGCTTATAGTCTGTTTTCACAATTGACGAAAGCTAATCTGATTCCTAAGAATCACCCGATGTTAGAGGAAACCCTGCATCACGATATTTAAACATTAACCTCTAGAAAGCATGGTTTATATAGTCGCTTTGTTGACGGTAATCTTTTTGGGACTAGCAGCTGTTGTTGTTTCCCGGATGGCGGCCGTTGTGAAGAACGCAAGTGGCCCAGTTGAAGAAGGGCATATTGGATTGAGTAACCGTATTAACGGTATGCTAATGATTGTTTTTTTTGTATTGGGTATGATTGGCGCTGCCTGGTCATTCATCTACGCAAAGCAATTCTTTTTACCTGAAGCATCGTCCCCACACGGTCGGCATACAGATTTTCTGTTTTGGTTGGGGATGAGTATCATCACAATTGCTTTTGTTGTTACGAATGCCTTGTTGTTTTTCTTCGCCTGGCGTTACCAGCATCGGGATGGCTATAAAGCTGCTTATTATCCAGAAAACCACAAACTGGAATTAATCTGGACGGTAATTCCGGCAGTAGTGATGGCGTTATTAGTATTTACAGGATGGAAAGCATGGCGTGATATTATGGCCGAAGCTCCTGAAAATGCACAAGTGTTTGAAATCGTTGGTAAGCAATTCAACTGGATCGCACGTTACCCTGGTGTTGATAACAACAAATTGGGTTCGTTCAACTACAAGTTGATTGACAACAATAACGAAACAGGAATTGACTATACAGATGAAGCATCGTTTGATGATTTTGTCTCTACTTCGGAATTACACATTCCTGTTAATAAGCCAATTTTATTGAAGATTCGTGCTCGTGATGTACTGCACAGCGTATTTATTCCTCACCTACGCGTGAAAATGGATGCTGTGCCAGGTATGCCAACCCGTTTTCAGTTCACTGCTGATAAAACAACAGACGAAATGAAAAACATTACAGGCAATCCTAACTTTACGTACGAGATTGCGTGTACAGAAGTATGTGGTCAAGGTCACTTCTCTATGCGGATACGTTTAGTAGTTGAAGACGAAGCGTCTTGGCAAGCCTGGTGCAAAGAGCAAAAGCCTTTATTAACATCAACACCTGAGCTGGCAAGTCGTATTCCTGCTAATCTGAAAGCGAAAGCTGCCAAGTATTTGCCTGCTGACGCAACAGCTGCACCAGCAGACAGTGTAACCGCATCAATATTACCAAAGGGTGTAATTGTAGCTAGTGCCACCCATTAATTTCTAAACTTACATTCAACCAAATACTATGGCGACTGTATCAGCTAACTCGGCAACCGTGGCACATGCAGCAGAGCATGACCATCACGAGCCGCAAAGTTTTTGGCGCACGTATATTTTCTCGGAAGACCATAAAACAATTGCCAAACAGTACCTGATATCAGGTATCTTCTGGTCAATTATTGGAATTAGCCTGTCGGTAATGTTCCGTCTTCAATTGGGCTTTCCTGGCATGAAGTTAGATTTCCTGCGTCCAATTCTTGGCACCTGGATTAATGATACTGGTAAGCTTGATCCTGATTTTTACCTGGCATTGGTAACGATGCACGGTACAATCATGGTATTCTTCGTATTGACTGCCGGTTTAAGTGGTACGTTTTCGAACTTTCTTATTCCACTTCAAGTAGGTGCTCGGGATATGGCTTCAGGCTTCCTGAACATGTTATCGTACTGGTTCTTCTTTTTAGCCAGTCTTATCATGTTTGGCTCGCTATTCATCGAGACAGGCCCAGCATCAGGCGGTTGGGTGATTTATCCGCCATTAAGTGCTTTGCCACAAGCCCATAAAGGATCGGAGCTGGGTATGACTTTGTGGTTGGTAAGTATGGCCCTGTTTATCGTATCGCAGTTACTTGGTGGTATCAACTACATCACAACTGTCATTAACCTGCGGACACGGGGTATGTCGTTCAGCAAACTGCCATTAACAATCTGGGCTTTCTTGCTGACGGCTATATTGGGTTTAATCTCTTTCCCTGTATTACTTTCGGCTGCTCTGTTGCTTATTTTTGACCGTAGTTTTGGTACGAGCTTCTATCTCTCTGAAATTTATATCAAAGGAGAAGCACTACCAAATGTAGGTGGTAGCCCGATTTTATTCCAGCACTTATTCTGGTTCCTGGGTCACCCTGAAGTATATATCGTATTGCTTCCTGCACTTGGTATGACTTCTGAAATCATTGCAACCAATTCACGGAAGCCAATTTTCGGATACCGTGCCATGATTGCATCTATGATGGGTATCGCTTTCCTTGCCTTTATTGTATGGGCTCACCATATGTTCGTAACGGGGATGAACCCATTCCTGGGATCAATTTTCATGTTCCTAACGTTGATCATCGCTGTTCCATCGGCCGTTAAAGCATTCAACTACATTACGACGCTGTGGCGGGGTAACATCCGGTTCACACCGGCCATGCTGTTCTCTATCGGTCTGGTATCGTTCTTTATCTCGGGTGGTCTGACAGGTATTATTCTGGGTAACTCAGCGCTTGATATCCAATTGCACGACACGTATTTCGTAGTAGCTCACTTCCACTTAGTAATGGGAGCTGCGTCGGCCTTTGGCTTATTGGCTGGTGTTTATCACTGGTTCCCAAAAATGTTCGGCAAAATGATGAACGAGAAGCTCGGTTATGTTCACTTCTGGTTGACGTTTATCGGTATCTATCTCGTATTCTTCCCAATGCACTACATTGGTATCGCAGGTTTCCCTCGTCGGTACTATGCATTTACGAGCTACGATTTCACGAAGAACATCTTCGCTGATATGAATGCATTCATCAGCTTGGCTGCTATTTTCACCTTCGCAGCTCAGTGGATATTCATCTATAACTTTGTTTATAGCTTAATCAAAGGAAAGAAAGCTCCTCAAAATCCATGGCGGTCAAATACCCTGGAATGGACGGCTCCAATCAATCCTGGACATGGTAACTGGCCTGGTGAAATTCCTGCCGTGTACCGTTGGCCATATGATTATAGCAAGCCAGGTGCCAAGGATGACTTCATTCCTCAAAACGTGCCATATTCACAAACTCCTGAATCTAATCTGCCCCATGAAAATGAGCTGATTGGTTTGGAAAAAGAGATTGAGGCACAAAATCTGAATGACCAGTTCAATCAGCCTCATTAATAAAAAAGAACAGCGTTTTCGGAGCCTGGCTCTACTGACAGTAATTGCTATCTATCTGGTTATATTGGCCGGTGGAATTGTCAGAGGAACAGGCTCCGGAATGGGCTGTCCTGATTGGCCAAAGTGTTTTGGGCGTTGGGTACCACCTACTGAAATTTCGCAACTTCCGGCAAACTATCAGGAGATTTATGGTGCTAAACTGAAAGGAGAAATTGAGTTTAACGCTACAAAGACCTGGATAGAATACGCCAATCGATTAGTAGGTGTTTTATCCGGTTTTTTTGTTTTTGCCACGTTACTATCGTCTATAACCTATCTTCGGAAAGATAAAGCAATCTTCTGGGGAAGTCTGGTCGCATTTCTTTTAATTGGTGTTAATGGATGGTTAGGTTCCCGTGTAGTTGCTACGGAATTAGCTCATTACATGGTTACCATACACATGCTTTTAGCGTTAGTAGTGGTCTTTGCATTACTTTTTATCCTGGTTCGTTCTAACGTTGGTCGATTGCAAATTGATTCTCCTAAGTCTTCCTCGTTAAGCTGGTTATTGTTTACAGCCTTAATCGTGACACTGGGGCAGATTATATTGGGAACGCAGGTAAGAGATGCCTTAGATGAAGTGGTTAAGCGATTAGGATATTCACAACAAGATAACTGGATTGGTAGCTTAGATTGGCGTTTTTATGTTCATCGCTCGTTTTCATTAGCTCTGTTAATCTTTCACGTAATTGTTGTTTACCAACTACGTAAAACAGTCAAAGGTGGTTTAGTATCTACGTTAACTACAGCGCTAATTGCTGTTATTACGATAGAAATTGTATCTGGTATTATAATGGCTTATTGGGGAGTGCCAGCATTCGCGCAACCTGTCCATTTGGAGCTTGCCACAATACTAATTGGGTTACAATTTTCGATGTGGTTGCTGGTAACGCCAGCATTGATAGTGTCTGGTCATAAATCTGAGAGGTCGCGATTAGTAGAGGCATAATATGGAAAAGACATTGGCAATAGCAGTTATTAACGTAAAAGCTAAAGCTTACATTGAGTT
Source organism: Spirosoma foliorum (assembly GCF_014117325.1). Classification (NCBI taxonomy): domain Bacteria; kingdom Pseudomonadati; phylum Bacteroidota; class Cytophagia; order Cytophagales; family Cytophagaceae; genus Spirosoma; species Spirosoma foliorum. The sequence goes on from NZ_CP059732.1 coordinate 7,656,605, forward strand.
ATTGAAACTAAAGCTTACGCTGGCAGTCGTATTCTCCGGTGTGTTTGGTTATTGTTTGGCAGTAGATCAGATTAACTGGTGGATGATAGCTATATTAATTGTGGCTTCTATTTGCATGACAGGAGCGGCTAATATCATCAATCAAATAATAGAAAAAGATTCAGATAAGGTAATGAAACGAACCGCAGTTCGGCCATTACCAACGGGGCGACTTACCGTTCGCGAAGCGGCAACCTTTGCCTTTATTCTCTTTGGGGCAGCGTGTTACTTATACGTTCAGTTCTTTAATATTAGAGCCGCTGCTTTAGCTGTACTCTCTTTATTGCTGTATGGATTTGTTTATACACCGCTCAAACGAAAAGGGCAAGTCGCGGTGTTTGTAGGTGCTTTGCCTGGCGCTTTTCCGCCAATGATAGGCTGGGTAGCCGCAACAAACCATTTTGGTTGGATACCAGGTATTTTGTTTGCGGTACAGTTTTTCTGGCAGTTCCCTCATTTCTGGTCTATTGGCTGGCTGGCTTTTGATGAATATAAAAAAGCAGGTATTCAAATGATGCCCGGAAATGGGAAAACGACCGATACGGCTTTTAGAATCATGATTTATACGCTATTCCTGTTGCCTATAGGATGGCTTCCTTTCCTTCTGGGGGTGACAGGAATATATTCAGCTTTAGTTGCGACAATAGGCGGAATCTTGTTCTTAGCGCAAACGTTTCACTTGATGAGAACGTGTACTGATAAGGCAGCTCTACAAATGATGTTTGGATCATTGTTGTATTTGCCTGTGGTACAGATTGTTTACCTATTAGATAAAGTATAACAACAAATCATGAGTGAATTAGTAAACGACATTACATTAGTTGAAGAGCCGCAGGAAACGCTCTCGATGAATCCCCGCAAGTTTATACTGTGGTTGTTCATTGTTAGTATTATTATGCTTTTTGCCGCTATGACCAGTGCTTATCTGGTTCGAAGGGCGGAAGGCAATTGGCTGGAGTATGATATACCTGCAATATTTAAGTACAGTTCAATTGTACTGATTGCGAGTAGTCTGACAATGCACTGGGCTTATCTGTCTGCAAAAAAAGACAATTTTGGCAGTCTGAAAATTGCGATAACTATTACTTTTGTGCTTGGTGTGATTTTCCTGTACATGCAGTTTCAGGGTTGGGTTGCCTTGGTTAACGAAAACGTTTTCTTCGTTGGTAACCCGGCTGGGTCGTTCATGTATATTTTTACGGGCTTGCATGGGTTCCATCTAATCTCTGGCCTTGTCGTATTAGTCGTAGCATTGATAGCGTCTTTTCGGCTTCGCATTCATGCCAAAAGCATGAACCAGATTGAGATTGCGGCCGTTTACTGGCATTTTTTAGATATTTTGTGGTTGTATTTGTTTTTCTTTTTAGTCTATTTCCATTGATAATCTCTTAGACGCATGGCGGCTACTGTAACACACGATACCCTGACGCACGAATCGGATCAAATATTCGACAAGAAAACCTGGATGGGTGGGGTTGAACCAATGAAAGTGAGCTACGGCAAGCTGATGATGTGGTTCTTCCTGATCTCCGATACATTCACGTTTTCGGCTTTGCTGGTCACGTATGGCTTAATTCGCTATAGCTACCCCTCCTGGGACCCGGCTATTTACGGCGAAGTATTTAAGTTTTCGAACTTATACTGGCCAACACCCGAAATGGTTTATGCGTCAGTACCCTTCTTGCATGGCGTACACGCTCCGCTGATTTTCGTTGGTATCATGACCTTCATCCTTATCTTCAGTAGCGTTACGATGGTACTTGCTGTTGAAGCTGGACACCGAATGGATCGTGCCGATGTAGAAAAGTACATGCTTTGGACGATTCTTGGCGGATTCACTTTCCTGGGAAGCCAGGCTTGGGAGTGGTCTCACTTTATTCATGGAACAGAAACGGGTACAACCATTAGCGAACTTATAAATGGCCAAACAATTCAACGGACCATTTTCGGTGCTAACCTTGTCGAAAACCAGTACGGCCCTCCTGCTTTCGCTGACCTGTTTTTCTTTATCACGGGCTTCCACGGAACACACGTATTGAGTGGTGTGGTATTGAACATTCTGATTTTCTATCGGACGGCAACAGGATTATATGATCGTCGTGGCCACTATGAAATGGTTGAGAAAGTTGGTCTCTACTGGCACTTTGTCGATCTGGTTTGGGTATTTGTATTTACGTTCTTTTATCTGGTATAATAACTGTCTATCATGTCTGATCATTCACACGGAACCCACGAGGTTGGCGAAATACCACCCGCTAATACCGGCCTTATCTGGCGCACGTTCATAATCCTGTCTGTCATTACAGCGTTTGAGTTTACGCTGGCTTACTTAATGAAAGCGGGTACATTAAGAACAACAATTTTCGTATTGATGACATTGGTTAAAGCTTTTTATATCGTTGGTGAGTTTATGCACCTTAAGCACGAGGTAAAAAGCCTGATCTGGGCAATTGTCATTCCAGTAGTTTTTGTCATTTGGTTACTGGTTGCTTTATTAACTGAAGGTGGAGCAATAGGCAACGCAGTTTTTGGGGTTCATTAACGTATGACAACCATTCAAAAAGCCGGGATCCTGCTCGCTACGCTGCTGGTCCCGGCTTTGCTGTATCTTTTCCTCCGGTTTGGTACGCAGAATCATTATGTGCTGGGCCGTTATTTACCCAAAATTGACTCGACCCGAGGAGAGCCCTTAATGGGGAAAGTCAAGTTGCCCGATGGCAGCGAAATAGTCGATACGATTTACAACCACATCCCCCCATTCAAACTAATCGATCAGGATGGGAAAGTAATTGACCAATCTATCGTAAAGAATAAGATTTATGTAGCTAGCTTTTTCTTTACGCGTTGTGGGACAATTTGTCCCCGAATCTCCTCTCAGCTTACACGGGTGCAGGATATTTTTGTCAATAATCCTGATATCATTTTTCTATCGCACACGGTTGATCCCGAACATGACCGCCCTGAGCAATTAAAGGCATACGCACAGAAGTACAATGCAATCCCTGGAAGGTGGTATTTTCTGACAGGTAGTAAAACAGACATTTACAATCTGGCGATGCACGGCTATTATCTTCCAACGGTCGATGCAGGTCTTAAAGCAGGCAAACCCGACGAAACTTTTATTCATAGCGAAAAGTTGGTGTTAGTAGATAAAGAAGGGATTGTTAGAGGGTTTTACGACGGGACTGACAAGGAAGATGTAGACCGGTTGGTGCTGGAAATCCGTGTGTTGTTGGATATTTATAGTAAAGAATAAATTTGTGAAAAAATGCAAACAGTACAACCAGTTCAGGAGCAAAAAGCAAATCGGGTAATCAACGCGTTAGCGCTGGCCATACCGCTTGCCGTAGCTGTTTTGCTTGGTATTCGACAAAAGGTTGATTTAGGAGACTGGACAACTTATTTGCCGCACATTAATGGCATTATCAATTCCCTGACAACGGTCTTACTGTTAATGGGATTCTATTTTATCAAGCAAAAGAACATAGAGGCCCACAAACGTACAATGTTGGCCGCCTTTACGCTTGGGTCGCTGTTTTTGATAAGTTATGTGCTCTATCATCTGACAAATGAATCAACTCCATTTGGTGGACAGGGCTGGATTCGTCCGGTTTATTATTTTCTGCTGATATCACACATCGTACTGTCAGTTGTGGTTGTTTGGTTTGTCTTACGAGCTGTTTACTATGCGTTGAGCGGACAAATAGCTCGGCATAAGCAAACAGTAAAATATGCTTTTCCAATTTGGCTATATGTTAGCATCACAGGAGTCATAGTTTATTTAATGATCAAGCCATATTACTTGCATTAATCTGGAGAAAGATATGAGAAGTTGGAAACTAGTTTTGTTGATCATAGCCTTAGTGGTGGTTGCCCCTGATTTAATGGCCCAGTGCGCCATGTGTCGGGGTACGGTTGAAAGCACAGTTAGCAATGGCCGAAGTGTGGTGGCCTCTGATCTGAATTTGGGTATTTTATATTTGTTGTTGGCCCCTTACCTTATTGTTGCCTCCATTGGCTATCTATGGTATAGGAACAGTAAGCTAGAGCATGGAAGACGTATCGAAATTGCAGGCCGCGTTAAACGGGCTATGTCCCAGATGTAGGCAGGGTAAGATTTTCAAAAAGCCATTCTACGCGCTGAAGGGTTTCGATGAAATGTATGAACATTGCCCGCATTGTGGATTACGATACGAAGTCGAACCAGGTTATTTTATAGGGTCAATGTATGTTAGTTACGCCATTTCAGGTGGAGTAGCTTTAGTTCTGGGCTTCTTATTATTCTACCTGGGGCATGATCCGGCAGGATGGATATATGCGGGTGTTATCATACCAGTTATGATTGTCATCGCGCCCGTTAATTTTCGAATATCGCGTGTTATCTGGCTGCATTATGTAGCCGGTATCCAGTATGTAAAAGGGCTTTAAGAGCCCTTTTTTTGTGTTCAAAAAAAAATTGGTGGCCATGCAACCTGCACCCTGTTATCTTGCATCTTGCTAGTGAACCTAAACGAATATGCTCCGACTAATACCGTTTTTTACGACTGAAGCGCAGTTGATTGCTGCCTTGAAGCGGGGCGAAAGCCGCGCTCATAAGGTCGTATATGAGCGGTTTGCAGGTAAAATGCTTGCCGTTTGCACACGCTATTGTGCCAATCGCGATGATGCTGAGGAGGTGATGATCGATGGGTTTATGCGCGTATTTGAAAAGATTGAGCAGTTTCGGGAGGATGGGAGTTTTGAGGGGTGGATACGGCGTGTGATGGTGACGGAGTCACTTATGTTTTTGCGAAAGAACAAACAATGGCGTCAAGAGATACCAATTGAAGAGGTAACGGTTGAGCCAGACTATGCCTGGGCAGATACGGCAGTTAATGAAAACGATTTACTGCGCATGGTGAATCAATTACCTGACGGTTATCGTACCGTATTTAACCTCTATGCAATTGAAGGGTACTCGCATGCAGAAATTGCCGAAATGTTGGGTATTTCTGAAGGTACGTCGAAATCCCAATTGAGTCGGGCGAGAATGCTGTTACAGGCAAATTTGAAGAAATTAGAACAGGAGCCAAAAGTAAAACAACAGGTTGGCCAACATGGATATTATGAAAAAACAGCCAGAAAAGCAGCCCATTGATGATCTGTTTGCCCGGAAGCTGGGTAACATGTCTCTGCCACCTAGCGACGATGGTTTTGCACGTTTACAGGCGCGTATGGGGCAGGGTAAACAGGAGGCAAAAGTAGTCTTCTGGCGCAATCCTGCTATGCAGCGCTATATGGCAGCTGCGGCTTGTTTATTGCTTGTCTGCTTATTCGGGTGGTTATACTGGCCATCGAGTGGCACATCGCCGTTGAATGGCGTACAAGTGGCAACAACCCAGTCTGAAAAATCAACTTCGATAGCGAAAAAACCCGCCCAAAAACAGATTGATCAGGAACCGTCTGTTGACAATAAATCGACCGATCAGGACAATGATCGCTTAAATCTGGAGCAGCGTGGATCTACTGAACAAGTCGCACAGGTAAATAAATCGTCGGAAGTCGATAAGCAGAGCCATGAGTTGACTAATGTGCCAGCTAGTACGCATAAAGCAAGCCATAAGCCCGTAACGATTGCAACCGATCGACCTGTATTGGCACAGACAAGTCCTGCCAATAATAAAGCAAATCCAGAAGTCATTAAACAGGAAGTTGCTCAGCCCACTGTTCAACCAGTGATAGAGCAAATCGCTGAAAGTAAACCAATTATAAAGCCTGCGCCAGCTGCGGAACGGGTGCTGGTTGTCACCATTGCGGAGCCAGAAGCATTAGTAGCGGCTCGTGAAGCGGCTAGAACGGCGGTGGAAGAGAAATCGGTTGCCGCTGCTGATAAGCCTGAAAAAGAAACAAAATCAGGTGGGCTGTGGCAGCAGGTAAAGCGCATCAAACAAGGGGAAGTATTCGCTCGTGGGGATAATACAAATGATGATGAGCGGGGCTTACTTGGCCGGGCTTATACTGGCCTAAAACATAGTCTTGATAAGGATAAATCAGCTAAACAATGAAAAGGGGATTGTTTTTTGTCGTTGTTTTAAAAGCATTATTAATGGTATTGGTAGTTCAGGCCAAGCCATTAAGTCCCACCGACTCATTGGTTATTCGGTTTGCTAATCGTACACGTCTGGTTATCTATGGACCTGACAAGGCGAGTATCCAGGCTTTGTCGAATTACGATTTGAATAAAATCGTGCGTGAAATGGGTATGAAACTCGACTCCGTGTCGGGTGGGCCAACGGCCATTTCGCAGGATGGTGGCCGCTTCCTGAAAGATACTGTGCTCGTTGTGACCCAAAAGAAAGACGGAATGACGGTTATTATTAATGGAAACACAGATTCCGCTAAACCATACGAGTCGCAGAAAGACAAGAATGATCAACAGGATAGGCAAGCGTCTGAACGAGCGAAACGTCGGAGAGAGGGAGGGAACTTTGATTATGGGGTAAGTTTTGGGCTTAACAACTTCATTCAACAAAGTGCATTACCTGCATATCCTGAAGATGGCTATGATCTTCAACCCTTAGGGTCACGTTATTTTGCGTTATCTGTAGGGGCAATGCCGACGATTATCCGGGGTAAATATGCGTCGTTAAAACTGTATTATGGTGTTGAGCTAGCCTGGAACAATTTTATGTTCGAAGGCAACAACATAGTCGAAAAAACGGCAACAGGAGTGGCCTTCCCCGATGCTGGTCGGGATTTACAAAAAAGTAAATTGACGGTTTGTACTATCGGAGTGCCCGTTGTCCCTCGCGTAACGTTCTACAATAGCGACGGTCGCAAAGTATGCCATATTGGTTTGGGAGGCTATGTGAATTATCGACTCGATAGTTATCGGAAAATCAAAGAAGCGGATGGGAGCAAAAACCGTCTGCATTCAGATTATTACTTGAACAACATCCGATACGGTTTAGTGGCGCATCTGGGTATTCGAAGCTTTGATTTTTTTGTGAAGTATGACCTAAACCCTTTATTCGAAGTAGGTAAAGGACCAGATCTCCGAACGCTTACGTTTGGGGTTGGGTTCTAAACTATATGCAGGATAAAACGATATCGATTATTGGGCTAGGCTGGTTAGGCTTACCCTTGGCAAAGCAATTAACGGTTGAGGGGTTTCAGGTAAAAGGCAGTGTTACCTCAGTTGAAAAAGTAGATTTATTGAAGCAGGAAGCTATTGACACTTATCTGCTTCAAATGAATCCCGAGCCTATTGGCGATCTGGCTAACTTGCTTCAGGCAGATACGCTTGTTGTCAATATTCCACCTAAAGCCGGAAAATTGGGGGATGATTTTCATCCGATTCAAATTGAGCACTTAACTCAGGCAATCCGGCAATCGCCCGTAAAGCACATAATCTATGTTAGCTCGACATCGGTCTATCCAGAACTTAACCGAACAGTGGTTGAAGATGATGTTGTCGAACTACATCAATCGGCAGCTCCTGGGTTCATCAAAGCTGAGCAATTGATGCAGAATCTTGCTCCAGAGAAATCCGTTACAATAGTTCGTAGCGGAGGCCTGGTGGGCTACAACCGTATTCCGGGAAAGTATGTGGCCGGACGAACAGTAGAGAGCGGCTTAGTACCCGTAAATTACCTCCACCGCGACGATGCCGTGGCGCTTTTGATAGCACTAATTCGACAGCCTATTGGCGGTACGTTCAATGCCATTTCGCCAATACACCCCACGCGGGAAGCGATCTACCGAAAAAGCTGTACCGATTTTGGGTATGAATTACCTACGTTCGTTACGTCTGCCGAGCCAGTTCCATATAAAGTTGTGAGTCCCGAAAAATTAATAGCAGCAACGAACTACCAGTTTAAATACCCTGACCCACTTACGTTTTTCTATGAACTATGAGCGGAGCAAATGACGCATACGTGTCAGGAAGAATCCGCCTGATGAGGGTTTACTAGTTGGAGTAACTGCTCGGTTTAAAGCTGCCAGAAACAGGAAGTATCCCTGAGCATGCCACGCCCGAAAACGCTCGCTGAGCTGTTTATCGTGCTGAGGTAGGTAATTGATCAGTTTATCTAAATCGAAGCGATCTGACGCAACGCCAACCCCTGCCCGTTGCCCATCGATAGCATTGCAAGCTTGTTCATAATGGTTTGCCTGTGGAATCATCAGTGCCGGTTTGCCCAAATAAGCAGCTTCGCAAACCGATTCAAACCCCGCTGTGGTAACGATGGCTTTGCAACGAGCCATAAACTCAACAAAACGCTTACCGTCGATGGCATGAAAGGTTAGCGTATCGTCAACAGGTTGATCAGGCAGTGTTGTCCCTGAATGAAAGCCATCCATACGAATTTCTGGATGTTGCTCGTGGGCTTTAAGAAGTTCAACTTTCAAGCCAGGCTGTGTAACATAAGCCAACAGAAAATCGCCAACGGTGGGCTTCAATTCGGTAACCTCCTGTCGTAGCAAAGGCGGTACAATACGTAGCCGTTGACGGGGTTCATCAGCTTGTTTGTCGAAGGATAAAGCCAACAACTCCTTGGCTCCAAAACAAGTTAGTAGGGTGTTTATTTTAAAGGCCTGACGATATAACCACTGCCCTTTGGGGCGCTGAAAATTCGGGTGGAAAGCCATGTACTGATGAGCAATACACACCATTGGAACAGAGGGACGTAATAGGGCGTAAGTCATGCCGCCAAGCATCTCAAAAAAATTAACAACTACATCCGGCCGTTCCGTTTCAATTATGTCGCGCACCTGTACCAAGCTGCGCCAGAAGGGTTTTGCGTAACGAATAGCCTGTAAAGTAGTTTTAACGGGCTCCAGTGCATTGGTACCTGCGTTGTAAACTAACCCCGGACTAAAAATAGGCGTAATAGGCGCTGAAAATTTCTCACTAAAAAATTTGGGTACATCCCGATCGGCAGTTACGCCAACAATTGCCCCAATAACGTCATGCCCAGCCATTTGTAAAATCTGAGCCAGTGATAATGCTTGTGTCAAATGGCCTCGACCCTCACCTTGTACTAAGAATAATACGCGCATAATGCAATGAGAAATTAAATTGTTGGTACAGGAATGGAGCGGTTTATAAGAGAACCTGGGGATTGCATTGCTGGAACCGGCGAGTTGATCTCATCGTCCTCAGCTGAAGTCATGGTATAATAAAGCAGACTCCAGTTGCCATCGTGATCTTCAACAAGTGCACTCAATGATTCAACCCAGTCGCCGGAATTCATGTAAATGATTCCATCGATCTCGCGAATGGCGGGTTGATGAATATGACCGCAGATAACGCCATCGCAATAACGGGCGCGAGCTAGTTCGGTAAGCTTCTGTTCATAATCGGAGATGTAGCTTACCGCTTTTTTGATACGCGATTTAATCTGCTGGGAGAGCGAATAGTAAGGTAATCCCCGCCAGGTACGGTAGTGATTATAAAACTTGTTGACCCAAAGCAGAAAGGTATACCCCATATCGCCCAGATAGGCCAGCCATTTCATTTGGGATGTGATCGAATCGAAGACGTCGCCGTGCGTGACATAAAATTTTTTATCGCCGGAAGTAAGGGTGTAATCTTTCCGAATCGAAAAATTCTTGCCCACTTTGAGCGGCATGATCTGATCCAGAAAGTCATCGTGATTACCCCTGAGGTAAACAACTTTCGTGTTATAGTGAACGATTTGTCGTAAAACCGTTTTAAAAAAAGCAGTGTGTTTTTTCTTCCAGGTACCGTACTGTTTCAATTGCCATCCATCAATGATATCGCCATTGAGAATAAGCTTTTGACAGGAGTAATTTCGCAAAAACTCGGTAGCCTCCTTTGCTTTCGACCCAGCAGTGCCGAGGTGAATATCGGAGAGCACAATTGTGCGGAATTGAGTGCTTACTTGCATGAACGAAACTAGACATCACATGTGACGTAAGATTTATCGAAGTGTTACCAAATTGACAAGATTATAGCTCTAATTGGGCGATGGTTCATATTGACTTAACAAACGACAACTAATGGAAAATCCGGTGCTTATTTTCGGAGCAGGAAGTCTGGGTCTGACCGCTTTAGACCTGTTTCAGCGCAATAATGTGGTAGTGTATGGACTACTTGATGATAATAAAGAATTGCATGGAAAGGAATTCGGAGATATATCGGTATTGGGTGAAACGGACGACGATGGCTTCTTAAAGCTAATTGGTCAAAAGTGCGAAGCCTTTGTTGCGATTAGCGATACTCGTGTACGGAAACGGCTCGTAAAGATGCTGAACGAACGGCGGAAGGTGCAACCTGTAAATGCTATTCATGATACGGCCACCGTTTCGATCATGGCCACTATTGGTCACGGTAATTTGATTGCAGCTCGTGTAGTAGTCAATCCTTACGCTGAAATAGGGCAGCACTGCATTATCCAGTCTGGTGCTATTATTGAAAGCCAGGCCAAACTTGGCGATTACGTTCAGATAGGAACAGGATGTATTGTAAACAGTGGGGTAACGATTGAAGAGGGTGTTTTTATCGGAACCGGTGCCACGTTAATTGCCGGAGTCACTATTGGAAAAGGGGCTCGCGTAGGAGCAGGCTCAGTTGTAGTCGAGAATGTTGAGGCTGGCGCGACTGTGTTTGGCAATCCGGCTAAGAAACTTTAAAAGTCATAAATTAAATCGGGTGTCGTAAGTGAAACAGGAATTAACCACATTTCACTTACGACACCCGATTTGATTATGCATCAAGATTATTCTACGTACAATACCTCGTTTGCTAAGAAGTCCTGATAGGTACGTTCGAGTCCCTCTTTGAGCTCAGTCGTGTGTTTCCAGCCCATGTCGTGAAGCCGGGACACGTCCATCAGTTTGCGTGGCGTACCGTCGGGTTTATCCGTGTTCCAGCGTAGCTCGCCTTCGAAGCCCACAATTTCTTTGATGAGTTCGGCAACCTGTTTGATTGTCACATCTTCACCCGTGCCAATATTGACAAACAGCTCACCGTTATAATGCTCCATCAAAAAGAAGCAGGCATCAGCTAAGTCGTCGGCATGAAGGAATTCACGCATGGGCGAACCCGTACCCCAAACTTCAACCGTTGGCTGGTTATTGATTTTCGCTTCGTGAAACTTACGAATCAAAGCGGGTAATACGTGCGAACCGTTCAAGTCGTAGTTGTCATTGGGGCCATACAGGTTAGTAGGCATCGCTGAAATGAAATCGCAGCCATATTGACTTCGGTAGGCTTCACAAAGTTTTATTCCTGTAATTTTAGCGATGGCGTAGGGCTCGTTCGTCGACTCGAGAAAACCACTAAGCAGGTATTCTTCTTTAAGCGGTTGCGGTGCTAATTTTGGGTAAATACAAGACGAACCCAGGAACAACAATTTCTTAACACCTGTTTTATAAGCCTGATGAATGATATTTGATTCAATCATCAGGTTATCGTACAGAAATTCGGCACGATAGGTGTTATTAGCCATAATGCCACCAACTTTAGCAGCAGCCAGAAACACATATTCAGGACGTTCCTGTTCGAAAAAGTCAGCAACTGCCTCCTGATTGCGTAAATCTAGTTCAGATGATGTCCGTGTAATAATAGTTGTGTAGCCTTCTTCTTGAAGTTTACGAATAATAGCCGACCCGACCATACCTCGATGTCCGGCAACATAAATACGAGCCTGTTTTTCCACAAGAATTGATTATAAGTAAACCGCCAACTACTAGGCGGACGAGTTGATAAAATAATACGTCTTTATAATGCGTTGCAAAACTAACAAACTTTAGGGATCAATCATTTCCCCATATTATGTTTGCATTTGACTTAAAGTTACCGACTTTATTATTCGGCGTTGTTAGTCTTACGGTATATAGTGTTCAGGCACAAACTGTAAATACCGCGCCCTCTTCGCTGACAACGGCGTCGAAACCCGTGTTGGCACCTTCTGGGGCTGCCCCGTCTCCATTTGCCCCTTTCTCATCGGTGCCTTCATCGCTCACGACCCTTGGTTTACCAACCATGTCGTCGTTAAAAGAGCAGAAAGACGCTTATGTAGCTGGGATTATGCCCGATCTAGGGCTAAAGGTTAAACAATTAAAGAAACTAAAGGCCGACCGGAAATCCAAAAATAAACTGTCAAAAACGGAGTATGAAGGCCTATCGATGGTTAAGGCCTATACGAAATTTGGTAGTGGCGACCGGACTATTGTTGAGGAGTTTCATATTCTGCGCGATAATGATGCGGCTAAACCATTAGCTTATGTCCGGGAGATATTTCGGTATTACCAGAAATCAGCTCGTGTGACAAGCTCGATTGTTAAAGACGAGGGAGCCGGGTTACTATTGCATGGACCCTATAAGCGTTATCAGAACGGCGATTTAGTGGAGGAGGGCTATTATTATGCGGGCATGAAAGATGGGCGCTGGGAGAAATACGACGGTAATTTTATGCTGGTCGATAAAACCCGGTGGCACTGGGGAATGCCCGCCGAATCTCAGTTAGTATACTATGACTCGACTCACCATAGGATCAAGGAGATTATCCCCAAAGAGTATGGGAAAGTAAAGGGAACCTACATGGCGTTTCACGAAAATGGCCTGTTAGCGGAAGAGGGAAAGTATGAGAACGGTGTGAAAGTTGGCCGTTGGACAGAATATTATCCTATCAATCCAAGTGGTCGGCGAATGCGTCGGAAGCTCATTCAATATGCCAGTGATCAGTGGGATACCGAATTCGAACCGTATACCATTACAGAATGGGACGAAAAAGGGAAAGTCACGTTTGAGCAATCGAAGAAAAAGGTTGTAGAAGACAACGAAACGGAAAACTAGTTACTGGTTGTCGTTAATCAGTGGTCGTCATGGCGACTATTGATTAACGACTATTTATTTAAACACCCCTTTTGGGTCTGGGGCTTTGGCTAGTAATTCATTGAGATAGCCTAAATCAAGCGAAGCAAAGTCAAGATTTCGAGCCTGGTGGAAATACTCCCACGCTTGCTGATAGCTTGCTTTCAAATAATAAATCATCGAAATCTTCTGATAAGATAGGGCATTAGGATTCAGCGAAACGGCCCGCTGAAGATGCCCTTCGGCTTCGGTCAGCATATTCTCATCCGGTTTTTCCTGGTATTGTTTAATCTGTACCGTTGCCAGATCGGTCATCAGAACCGTGTTGCTATCGTCCACGGCGATGCCTTTTTTCATCATCCGAATCGCTTCGGGTAGTCGATTTTTCTGGTAACAGACCACACCCAATCCCCAATAGGCATCGGCATTTCGGTCATTGAGTAACCAGGAGAGGTTGAAGCGATGGGCTGCTGTGTCTAATTGACCATCACCAATATAGTCCCACCCGCGGGCGGCAAAGAAAGTGCTGGCTTCGGTCCGTGTGGCAAAATTACGGTCGCAGTCGTTCAGGAAATGAATTTCTTCATCAATCTGAGCGGTTGTTTTAGGGCGTTCGCCAAAAAGAGGTAATGTATTGACAGCCTCTCCTGTATCAACTGATCCGCCTGAATTAGCCGCTTCCGTTGACTGAATCGACTCTTCCAGGTTTTCGTGTACCGATTTGGCGTGTTGTACTGCATCGCCCGATCGTACCGATGTAATGAACTGCTTAGTTTGGGCAGCCGCAAAAAACGGTAACACAACTAAAGTACACTGTATCAGACTAAACCGAACGCTCATAGTAAATCAATATACCTGGGGTACATGCTTTGGTAAAACGAAAGGAGTATCCAAATTAGTGCATTATCTGCAAATTAGCGCCGTCCTCCTCGTGGCCCAGATCGCTTTGCTCCACCAGCTTTATGGCTAACTCCACCGGAACGTGACCATGTGGTGCTTGAAACAGGCTTTTTAGCACCCGTTTCTTTGGCTTTAGCGATTGATCTGGCTTTGCCAGGGGGCAGATTTTTTGCTTTTTTCTCGTGAAATGCACCCTGAAACTCTGGATTTTCTTTTCGGCGCTGCTCATCAACTTCACGGAGCATCGCCTGTTGTTCATCGAAAGGGGTTTCTGCAACCTCAACATTCGCAGGTAACGGCTCCCGGGGAATAGTCATGCGGATAATCCGTTCAATTTTCTGCACATGGTATTCTTCAGCCATGGTCAGAAACGTAATCGCTGCACCTGCATGATTGGCACGGCCCGTACGGCCAATCCGGTGTACATAATCTTCATAGATCAGTGGTAAGTCGAAATTAATAACATGACTCACCTCGGCGACATCAATACCCCTGGCAGCCACGTCTGTAGCTACCAATACCTGAACATTGCCTTCTTTAAAGGCATCCATGGCGTTGATACGCGTATTCTGACCTTTGTTGGCATGAATCACCCTGATCTTATCGGTCTCTACCACTTTACGTGCCAGAAATTTATAAATGTTCTCGGCGGTGGTTTTCGTTCGGGCAAAAATGATAACTCGCTGAAAGGCATCTTTACTGATCAGGTAATCGAGTAAATTGATTTTGGTGCGAAAATTGGGCACCTCATAAATCACTTGACTAACCATCTCGGCAGTCGAAGCCTGGGGGGTCACTTCTACTTTGACGGGTGATTCCAGAAACTCAGCAGACAGTCGTTCGACTCGTCCGCCAAATGTTGCTGAGAAGAGTAAATTTTGCCGCTTGGTAGGTATAATCTCCAGAATTGAACGGATTTGAGGCATAAAGCCCATATCCATCATTTTATCGGCTTCGTCCAGTACCAGCGTCCGAATATTTTTTGTTACAATCTCGCCTAGTCTGTATAAGTCCATAAAGCGGCCGGGGGTAGCCACTAACAGGTCAACGCCTTTTTGGAGCGTCTCAATCTGTGTTTTGGGGCCTAAACCGCCATAAAGTGCTAAATGACGCAAGCCAGTATATTTTCCTAATTCGCTCACCGCTTCATTAATCTGCATGACTAATTCGCGTGTTGGCGCAAGGATTAGAGCACGAGGAGCCTCTCCTTGCGGATACTTTATTTTCATGAGCAACGGCAATAAATAAGCCGCTGTTTTTCCCGTACCCGTTTGAGCAATGCCCAGTACGTCATGATTGCCTAAACTCAACGGAATCGTTTGTTGCTGAATAGGCGTTGGTTCGGTATAGCCGAGTTCTGCTACAGCATTAAGGAGCTGGCGGTTCAACTCGAATTGCTCAAAAGAGGTAATTTCCATAGAAATGGTTTATGGTATTCGCTTTATGGTATTCGGTTTACGGTGGCGCGGTGCGGCCTGTCATCTCTGTTTATTCTTATCAGATAGCACCGTGCCACCGTAAACCAAATACCATAAACTTAGAACTGTTTCAGTATTCGTTCCACGGCACTAACATAACCAGAGCCAAAGAGATTCAAATGAACGAGTAGTGGGTAGAGATTGTAGATGGATACGCGTTCGTTGAAACCGCTTTGTAGGGGGAATGCTTCATCGTAAGCATCGTAAAAGCGCTCATCAAATCCAGCGAATAATTTGGTAAAAGCGAGTTCTGCTTCTCTGAATCCGTAATAAACAGCAGGATCAATGAGAGCAGGAGACCCTTCTTCGTTTATCAATACATTGCCAGACCATAAATCACCGTGAAGCAGTGCTGGCCGTTCGTCAGGAATAAGATCGGGTAAGCGCTCTCGTAAACGAAACAAGGCATCGTAGGCTTGCTTAGACAATAAACCTTTATAGAACGCTAAGCCTGCCTGAGGCAACAGTCGGTGGTCGAAAAAGAAATCGAAGCCATTATCCGTAAGCTTGTTGTTCTGATGCAGTGATCCAATATAGTTGTCAAAATGTAAACCAAACTGGGGCTGTGTATGAGAATGTAAGATGGTTAGCTTCTGACCAAGTGTTTCCCAATACGTTTTGGCCGGTTTTCCGAAATCAATGTATTCCAGAATTAAATAACATTTTCCCTGATAATGGCCATGCCCAATCACTTGCGGAATTTGAAAAGCGCCAGTCGGGCGGAGTAGATCGAGCCCCCAGGCTTCGGATTCAAACATGCTGGGGCTTCCCACTGCAGAATTGTCGACATGATTCCATTTAATGAAAAATACCCCTGCCGACGAAAATACCTGAGCCGCCGTATTGATATCTCCCCCCGATAGAAACTGGGCTTCAATGACATCAACGGATTGACCTAATACTGAAAACAGAATGTTTTCAAAGAAGGAAAATTGCTCGTCGCCCCAGAAATCCATGTGTTATTTAGTGTGTGGTTTAGGCGGTTCCTCGTCAGGATTTTCGGTAGTTTGCTGAGCCAAATTGGCCAACTACTCGATTGAGATAATCTGTAAACGATAAATCAGGAACCGTTAATTTAAAATGAACTCACAAATTCAACAGTTATATCATATTGCTCAGAAACCCAAGCGTCGAATTATTGGTCTGATGTCGGGTACCTCACTCGATGGCCTTGATGTTGCTCTGTGTCGTATTTCTGACTCTGGTCCCGATACTTTTGTCACACTTGAGCGATTTTCTACGGTGCCGTATGGTGATGAGTTAAAGGCCGACATTCGTACCATCTTTGCCAAAACAGAAATTGAATTTGAACAGCTGTGTTTGCTGAATCCATACATCGGACGGCTACACGGACAAATGATACTTAACTGTCTACGTAGCTGGAGCATCGAGCCTCAGGAGGTCGATATTGTTGCCAGTCATGGCCAGACAGTATATCATGCACCAAAAAGCCAGCACCGACGGGATAAGTTCCCAAATGCGACCCTTCAGATTGGCGACGGCGATCACGTAGCGGCAGTAACGGGTATTATTACCCTCAGTGATTTTCGGCAGAAACATGTGGCACACGGTGGCGAGGGGGCTCCTTTAGCGGTTTATGGGGATTATTTTATGTTTTCTAAAAAAGGCGAAAACCGTCTTTTGCTCAATATGGGCGGTATTGCCAATTTCACCTATTTACCCGCCGACGAAGACGCTAACCGTGTTTTCACAACTGATACAGGGCCTGGGAACACGATTTTAGACGCTTATGCCCGGAAATTACTGAACAAGCCGTATGACGAAGATGGGAAACTCGCTGCTCAGGGGCAGATAAACGCTGAATTACTAAGCGCTTTAAAAACAAACCCTTTTTTCGAGGCTCCATTTCCAAAAACAACAGGGCCTGAGGTTTTCAATACGGCTTACGTAGAAGAGGCACAAAGCCGTAGCCAAACCACCGATTTATCGGGCGCCGATTTAATGGCTACGCTGGTTCAATTTAGTGCCGACACCATTGTCGATGCTATTAAACGCGTGATGCAGGAAGGAGAAATCTATCAGGTTTATATGAGTGGGGGAGGGATGCATAACCCCGTGCTGACCGAGGCTCTCCAAAAAATGCTGCCTAATTGTGTATTTGGGCGTACAGACGATCTGGGCATCAGTGGCGATGCGAAAGAAGCTGTTTTATTTGCAGTTTTAGCTAATGAGAGTCTGGCAGGAGGAAAGACCTCATTTGGCGATAGACAAGGCGTTCCCAATGTAACAATGGGGAAAGTCAGTTTTCCTATGTAGCCTGGATGTCCACGTCCGGGTGAAATCAAACTTATTTATACCCTTACGTGGACGTCCAGGCTATATGACTCAACTTTTTGGCCTGAAAACCTTCATTTTTTCGACATCTGTGGTTAAAAAAGGACCACCAATGAGATCGATACAATAAGGAATAGCTGGGAAGACGACTGACAGGCATTGACCGATAGCCGTAGGTTTGCCCGGTAAATTCAAGATTAATGTCTGATTTCGAATACCGGCTGTTTGGCGTGATAGGATAGCCGTAGGGACATACTTCAAACTTTCCTGCCGCATGAGTTCTCCAAAACCAGGCATCATTTTCTGACAAACGGCTTTGGTAGCTTCAGGGGTCACGTCGCGTAGTGCCGGGCCAGTACCTCCCGTTGTTACAACTAAACAGCAGCCTTCTGCATCGGCCAGCTCAATCATCGTAGCTTCCAGTTGATCCTGTTCATCAGGAATAACCCGATAAACAGGTTCCCAGGAACAGGTGAGCCATTCGGTCAGCAGACTAACAACAGCCTTTCCTGGAATGTCTTCATAAACGCCTGCACTCGCCCGATCCGAAACGTTGATAATACCAATTTTAATCATGTATGATATAGGATGTATGATGTAGTTATTGAACAGGCATACGTCCTATATCATACATCATACATCAGCTTAAGGTTTCTTCCGCTTCAGGGCTAAATCATGTGCTGTATCGTAATAGGAGCGAAGGCTGCTCCAGTCAAATACATCGGCAATGCTTTCAACCCGGTTGCGTTGTTTGATCCGGTCGCGCTGAGCCATTCGAACAAATCGGTAAAGGACATCGGCGAGTTGGTCGGCAGCTTCGTTGAACGATTGCGTTCGACGATTGATCACGTAAATGCCTCGGTTTTCGTAATCACGCATGATTTGCATGATGAAATCACCAAAACCCGATTGATCGCTTGTAACGGTTGGAATTCCCCGAACGACGCACTCCAGGGGTGTATAGCCCCAAGGCTCGTAATAGCTGGGGAATACGCCGAGATGACAACCACGGACAAACTGGCTATAATCTAAGCCAAACAATGGATTCGTAGAGGCAATGAAATCGGGGTGATAAACGATTTTGACCCGATCGTATTCGTTGTTGACTAAGTTCGCTTGTTGGATAAACCGAGTCATATCATCCTCCTGTACCAGATTGTGTGTCACAAAAGGAGGAAGGTGTTTCGTTTTCCAGCTCTGAACAGTACGGCGCAACCGAAGTCGCCAGTATTCATCGACAAAATTGTTCAAATCGGGCAACGACGTACTCTGTGTATTAGAAGCTGCTGCCTGAAACAGACGTTCCCCGACTTGTTTTTCGATGCTTTCGCAAGTTTCCTGAATTTCGTCCAGTAACGCACGTGAGTGAAGAACATCAGGATTGATGGATGTGTAAGGTTGTTTCGTTACCATAAACATCACAACCGTTGTATCCATGTTGGCCTCGCGCATCCGATAATTCAGTCGGGCAAGGGCTTCGAGCGTTAGATCATACCCCTTGTTGGTAAACTCGAACCGACCTGAAGTAAAGAAATACAGTGTTTTTTCCAGGTCAAATGAATAGCTCTGGAAAAAATGACCCATGATAAATTCATGGATCTTTTGCTTATACCGAACGTGCAGATTCTGGAACTCGTGAACCGCTGCAAATCGGGTGACATTCAATCCATTAGGTAATACCAGGTCTGGATTACGGCCCAGGAAAACCTCACATTCGCGGGCGGTCACATCGCTAACCGTAGTGAAAACGTGTGATTGCAGAGCCGCCAGCCGCTCGATAGTGGCTTGTGTTTCAATGCCGTAGTGCTGAGCTTCCCGTTTCCAGTCGAAAAAGGGAAGTTTGCCATAAAAACCCGGCTCGTTTTGGGCCAGATAGCGGCCAAGCATTGTAGCGTGGGTTGTGAAAACGGTGGCTACTTTAACATTATCACGGCGCAGATCGGGCAAACCGGTACTGGCCATCCATTCGTGGAAATGAGCGACAAAATCAACACGTCGGGCGTGATCTTCAGCCAGCAACGTGATGAAAATTCTGACCATCTCACCAAATATGATTGTCTGATTAACCAGATCTTCAATGTTGAGGGTGGATAGTTGATGGTTTAGCCAGAGCTGCGTTTTGATTTGATTAAGCTGGTCAATATTGATGCTATTCAGGTCGAACAATACAACCCGAGGGCGCCCTGTAACCAACCAATAACCATATTCAACATTATACCCTAATTGCCGCATTTTACGAACCGTTTGGCCAATTTCGGTCTCGTCGGGTTCAGTGATGGGCTCAAATTCGGCGGCAGATCGTTGGGGGAAATATGGCCCCAGGGCCACATAGTTATCATCCCACTTTTCGACCATCGCTGGCACTTTCGACCGAATAACCGTATAAATTCCACCTACCTGATTACACACCTCCCAGGCGATTTCGAGTAGGAGCTTCCGCTTCGATGTTGAAAATACCGATTCCAATGTAGTTCGTGATTTTAAATAGTTGTTTAGTCGCGTAATCAGCCGCTTTTTAGACGGCAATTAAGTACTATAAACAATAAAAGAAAAACTTGTTTATTTCAAATACGACTTTGCGTCGGTCACTTCCATCTTATTTTGTTGTGATAATGTGTAATTGAAACCGGGCTGAATACTATAAGCGCCATATTCACCCTTTTTGTTTAAAGCTAGAAAGCCAACCTGTATATCTTTATAATCTTGCTTTTTGATAATTCGCATAGCGGCTTCTTCGCAAGCCTGCTGCGGTGTATGGCCCTGACGCATTAATTCGACAACCAGAAAAGCGCCACAGGTGCGCATAACGAGTTCGCCCAAGCCCGTAGCGCAAGCGCCACCAATCTCATTATCAACAAACAAACCAGCGCCAATAATCGGTGAGTCGCCAACGCGCCCGCGCATTTTGTAGGCAAGTCCGCTGGTAGTACAGGCCCCCGAAATGTCGCCCTTGCTATCCATGGCGAGCATTCCAATCGTATCATGTCGTTCGATGTTGGCAATGGGTTTGTATTTGGCTGTTTTTAGCCACTCACGCCATTCTTTTTCTGCTTTTGGGGTAAGCAGATTCTGCTTCTTGAAACCTTGCGATAAGGCAAATGTTAGGGCACCTTCGCCACTGAGCATAACGTGGGGTGTTTTTTCCATAACAGCCCGAGCAACCGAAATAGGGTGCATAATGTGCTCCAGAAAGGTTACAGAGCCCGCATTGCCTTTCTCGTCCATGATGCAGGCATCGAGTGTTACATGACCATCTCGGTCAGGACGCCCTCCGTACCCCACGCTCATATCTGCTGGATCAGCTTCTGGAATACGGACTCCGGCTTCAACGGCATCCAAGGCCCGGCCATGGCGATCCAGTACGGCCTGAGCGGCCGCATTCGCTTTGGGCTGTTTCCAGGTTGAAATAACAACGGGGCCACTGAGTAAAGGCCTTAGGTTTTCAGAAGTAGCTGTTTGGTTGTCTAGCGTATCAGAAGTAGTAACTGTTTTGGCTGCGCCAAATGACAGTGAAGGAAGTAGCCCGGCCAGCGAGCTGAGCGTTAAAAAACGGCGTCTATTTACCATAAGTAGGCAGGTTATGACCCAAAATAAAGGAATAAACGGCTGGCATTTGCTACTTTTAGCCAATTTATTCAAAACCACGCATGGCGGTTACAGACAAACATATATTGCTCATGGATGGCCCCGATAGTAAGGGCCTTATTTATCACGTAACAGGTGTACTATTCAGGCATAATCTGAACATTATCCACAATGATGAATACGTGAGTCCGTCAGGGCGTTTTTTCATGCGTACAGAGTTTGAAGGTACCTTTGATAATGCCGCTCTACTGCACGAATTGCAGACTACGTTGCCTGATTCTACCAGTCAATCTGAGATTACATTTCGCCTGAACCCAAAGCGCAAAAAGAATATTGTGGTGATGGTTACCAAAGAGCATCACTGTTTAGGTGAATTGCTGATTCGGTACGCGTTTGATGAGTTAGATGCTGATATTCTGGCTGTTGTGAGCAATTACAATCTGTTACAGCCTTTAGTAAGCAAGTTTGGAATTCCATTTCATTATGTTTCGCATGAGGGCAAAACTCGCGAAGAGCACGAAGAAGCCATTCTGCGAACGATGGCAATTTATGAACCTGAATACGTGGTGTTAGCCAAGTACATGCGCGTACTCACGGCTAATTTTGTGAATCATTTCCCAAACCGAATTGTCAATATTCACCATTCATTCTTACCCGCTTTTATCGGCGCGAATCCCTACCGACAGGCGTATGAACGAGGGGTGAAAATTATTGGTGCTACGGCTCATTTCGTGAATAACGACTTAGATGAAGGGCCAATAATAGCGCAAAATGTAAAAGAAGTCGATCATCGGCATACTGCTGCCGACATGGCTACGGAAGGTAAAGACGTAGAAAAAATCGTACTATCGCAGGCCTTGAAACTGGTCTTCAACGATCGGGTCTTTATTTCGGGTAACCGGGCGATTGTTTTGTAGCGTGGACATCCTGTCCGCATAGCAGAAAAACTTTTGCGTAGTTATATTGGCTATGCGGACAGGATGTCCGCGCTACGAAACGTTACATCTGTTCAACAACCGCCCGTATTTTCGCTTCATTGGCTTCTACGTATTCGTATTCATTCGGTAGAGTTGACGCCATCGATACTGCCGGTTGGCGGAAAATCATGCCACTATCTTCTTTCTGACCACCGCTCAGATGGAGCGCATGCACCCCGGCTTCTATCAGTTGCTGGGCATTTTTAGCGTTTACACCAGCTCCAGCCATAATCTCGATTCGTCCGGCGGCTTTTTCGGCTAATTTCTGAAGTACCGATAAACCAAGGTCGACGTTCTGATGCTGGCCAGAAGTCAGAATTCGAACAGCACCTGTACGGATAACGGCCTCCAGAGCTTCGATTGGATCACGGGTCATATCGAATGCCCGATGGAACGTAACGGGCAAGGGTTTGGCTAACTCGACCAATTCTCTTGTCTGGGCTTCATTTACGCGACCGTCGGCTTCTAAAATGCCAAGCACTACACCATCAGCTCCTAAGGTTTTGGCTAGTTGGATGTCAGTTTTCATGACTGCCAATTCAGTCTCGGAGTACAGAAAATCACCTCCCCGTGGTCGAATCATCACATAGAATGGAATGGTGATGTGTTGACGTACCTGTTGGATCAGGCCAGCGCTGGGAGTTGTGCCCCCTTCGGCAAAGCCACCACAGAGTTCAATTCGTCCGGCACCGGCTTGTTGGGCTGTTAAACAGGAATCAAGCGAAAAGGCACATACTTCAGTAATCATAACTGGTAATAGAGGTGGTTCGTAAAATAAATAAGATGGGATGCGAAATAAATAGAATCACCATTTACTAGTTTGTCTTTTAAATTTATTTACTTCGGCAAAAACAAATGCTGTTGCTGCTCGTTAATCGCCTAAAACCCGGCATAATAGCGATTACGAACATTTTTGCTTAAAATAGCTTGGATATTACCGATTTTTTTACTTTTGCACCCTCATTGAAAATAGACATCAAAATACGAACACTATGTACTGGACTCTTGAATTAGCATCCTATCTAGAAGATGCCCCCTGGCCTGCCACTAAAGACGAATTGATTGACTATTCAATTCGCTCAGGCGCTCCTCTTGAAGTAGTAGAAAACTTACAAGAACTCGAAGATGATGGTCAGCCATACGAAAGTATCGAAGAGATTTGGCCAGATTATCCAACCAAAGATGACTTCTTCTTCAACGAAGACGAATATTGAGTCGTTCAGGTTTTTTTACATAAAAAAGGCGTAATCCAACACAACTGGATTACGCCTTTTTTAGTTGTAAGTAGCGCGGGTGGAAACCCGCGTAGCCCTAGGCTAACTATTGACATAAATATTATTAGCCTACGGCTACGCGGGTTTCCACCCGCGCTACCAGGCTACTCTGCCTTCTTGCTTTTCACGGGACGATCGTATTTTTTCGGAGCATACAGGAAGCCAAATGCTTCGGCCCCTTCCTTCGTATGTACTTTGTGGTGAATGTAGTGCGCCCGCATAATGCGTTGCATGTAACGCCCACTGGTGTCCACTTTCACTTTTACCCGGCGATGAACGATAATATCGTGGAAGACAAAATAAAAGAAGCCGTAGAGGGTAATGCCTGCGCCAATCCAGGCCAAAAAGCCCCATTCCGGAATTTCTACACCAATCAGAATTAAGCCAATGGCTGTCAGGCTGAACACAACGGCGAATAAGTCGTTGATCTCAAAGAAGCCATTGTGATGATTGTGATGATCGCGGTGCCAACTCCACAAAAAACCGTGCATGACATACTTGTGCGTAAACCAGGCAACCCCTTCCATAAAGCCAAAAGTCCCTAAAACCAGCGCAACGTTTACCAGCATTTTTACGTTTTCTATAAAGTAAAGTGTACTTTAGTAACGGTTAAAGACGTCGAAAAGTTGACGGAGATAAACCGAGTTTTTAACAAAAGATAGAGATACGAGTCTAATATTTGCATGTTTGCAGAAAAGCCGTATCTTTAGCACAAGTCAGTGTTCAACCAGATGACCCCATCGGTTATGGACTATCAAGCACTCAAAAACCTGGTCAAACGGGGAGAGGGTAGCAGTTTAGAGTTCAAGCTGAAAACAAACCATCCCGAGAAAATCATCCGGGGCGTGGTAGCCTTCGCTAATACAAATGGCGGAATCATGCTCATCGGCGTCGGCGACGACAAAAAGATTGTGGGATTGAAATATGCCGATGAGGACGAATACCTGCTCGTCCGGGCTATTAACAAATTCTGTTTTCCGCGAATTTCCTACACGATCGAACGAGTACAGCTTTACGATGAACGCGAAGTTCTCGTGATTCGGGTGCCTCGTAGCCCTACTCGACCACACTACATTATTCCGGACCCTGCCGAACCCGACAACAAGAAAGCGTACGTGCGCGTGGCCGACAAATCGGTGCAGGCCAGCCGCGAAGTGCGGGAAATTTTGAAGGGCGAACAGGCCGAACGCGACATTCGGTTCAGCTATGGCGAGAAAGAGCATAAGCTCATGCAGCACCTTGGCGAACACGACAGCATTACGGTCGATCTGTTTGCGAATATTGCCGGGATTTCGCGTCGGATTGCCTCTCGAACGCTAGTACTGCTGGTACTGGCCAATGTGCTGGAGATTCATCCAGGTGATGTAATGGATCAATACACCACGCGAGCTGTGCAGTAGAATTGGGTATATGTTGGGAAAGTCTTACTTTGTGATGCTCGTAATAGTGCATCACAAAATCAACGACTATGTCTCAACCCTTAGCCAATCATAAACCGTTTGTACCGGCTACTGAATCGCCCGCAGAGTTTACCCTTAAAGCGATCATTACCGGAGCTGTATTTGGTGTATTGTTTGGAGCCGCCACGGTTTATTTATCGCTCAAAGCCGGTTTATCTGTATCGGCTTCCATACCTATTGCGGTACTGGCTATTTCGTTGGGTCGTCGCTTTCTGAATACGACCATCCTCGAAAACAACATCATTCAAACTACGGGTTCGGCAGGCGAAAGCATTGCATCCGGTGTGGTATTTACCATGCCAGGTTTTCTTTTCCTGACGAATGGTAGTGGCGCTGACTTCTTCAACTATTGGACAATCCTGACGCTGGCTATTTTGGGGGGACTCATCGGTACATTGATGATGATTCCGTTACGTCGATCGTTGATTGTGCAGGAGCATGGCACATTGCCCTATCCTGAAGGGACAGCCTGTGCGTCGGTGTTGATTGCGGGCGAGAAAGGGGGCGATTTCGCCAAAACAGCTTACCAGGGTTTAGGAGCAGCTCTGCTCTATGCTCTACTCCAAAAAGTGCTTCACGTTATTGCCGAAGTGCCCGTCTGGGCTACAAAACAGGCGAATCGATATTTTCCATCGGCGCAGGTTGCGGGAGAAATTACACCAGAGTATTTGGGCGTAGGTTATATCATTGGTTTCCGAATCTCAGCGGTTTTAGTTGGTGGTGGCATATTAGCCTGGTTGGGCCTGATTCCGCTGTTGGCATCGCTGGTGCCAGGCGATACAATTGCTCTGCAACTTCAAAAATTGGGTTATTTAACCAATCTGCAAACAGCGGGTGGACCCGGCGGCTGGAATCCGGCCACGCATACGTTTACGGATACAGCCGCAGCGGTTTATCGGGCCTATATTCGGCAGATTGGTGCAGGAGCGGTTACAGCGGGTGGTTTTATGACATTGATCAAAACGATCCCAACAATTGTCTCTTCGTTCAAACAAAGTTTCAGCCGTTCCTCGCTTAGCGCCATTGAGAAAGAAGATGAGTTAAGCGGCAACAGCCGGATACCCCGAACCGAACAGGATTTAAGCGTTCGAATTGTGGTTATCGGTAGTATTGTGCTGACGGCCTTGATGGTTGTTCTACCCCAAATTCCCGGCGATTCGATTATAACTAAATTGCTGATTGCCATACTGGTTATTGTCTTCGGATTCTTCTTCGTGACGGTTGCCAGTCGAATTGTAGGCCTTATTGGTTCCAGCTCTTCGCCCGTATCGGGGATGACCATTGCTACAATTATGGGAACGTCGCTCGTATTTATCGGTTTTGGTTTGACCGGTAAAGTGTATGAACCCGCCGTACTTGTGGTTGGGAGTATGATTTGCGTAGCGGCTGCCAACGCAGGTGGAACATCTCAGGATCTTAAAACCGGTTATCTGGTTGGAGCGACTCCTAAATACCAGCAGATGGCGTTGTTCATTGGTGTTATTGTATCGTCGTTAGTAGTTGGGGCTACGGTGAAAATTCTGGACACACCTACACCCGATTTGCTGGCGCAGGGCATTACGCACGCCATTGGCTCCGATAAATTTCCGGCTCCTCAGGGAACGCTCATGGCCACGCTTATTAAAGGCTTGCTATCCTTCAACCTCGACTGGCAGTTTGTGTTGGTTGGAGCATTCATTGCCTTCGTGTTTGAGCTGGTTGGCGTGAGTGCACTGGCTTTCGCTGTAGGCCTTTATTTACCGCTCTCGACAACGCTACCCATTTTTGCGGGTGGTTTAGTGAAGTCGATTGTGGATTGGAATGCCAAGCGTAAAGGCACCGTAGAAGAGGACGCCGATCTGGGCAAAGGAAACCTCTTTGCAACCGGTTTAGTGGCAGGTGGCGCACTGGCTGGCGTTATGGTGGCTTTGCTATCAGTCAATGAATCGATTTATAACGGATTGGCGTCACTGACCCTGGAGCCTGTATTAGCAGGAGCATTAGGTGAAAGCGGGTATGAACTGCTGGGGGCAATAGCTTTTGCGGGATTGGCAACTATACTCTGGCGTGTAGCGGAGAGCAGGCATTAAGTAGCCAGCGTTTAAAAGTGGGCTTTATTTTACCTGTCCTGCCTTTTTCAATAAGTCCACTACTTTGTTTACAGGTAGTTGTTCTACCGTATGTCCCTGATCACCGGTGAGTGTTTGGGCGGCAAAGAGCGAGTTGATGATCGCTTCTTCGGTAGCTTCGATAGCTGCCAGGAAGAGTGGGGATGCGTTGTCATTGCGGAGTACTTTCATTTCATCGAATGAACTCTTGGTGTCGTGCGGAATTTGATACGCAGTCGATACGGCAATGACATAATCGCCACTGCCGTTCGACGCAATGCCGCCGGTACGGGCCAGGCCCATGAAAGCCCGTTTGGCCAGCCGCTTCAGATTGCGGGCGTCTAAAGGAGCATCGGTCATTACGACAATCATACAGGAACCATCCAGATTCTCTTTGAACGAATACTTACCTAAGGCAACACCAACGGGTACTCCCGCAATTTGTAAAACACCGCCAAAGTTTGTTTGTACTAATGCCCCAACAGTATAACCACCCAGTGACGCGGGTAATTTGCGGGAGGATGTGCCAATTCCACCCTTGAATCCAAAGCAAACGGTTCCTGTACCAGCACCGACATTACCTTCTTCAACGGGGCCGGTACTAGCCTGTTTTAACGCATCAAGCACGTGTTGCTTTGTGACATGCCGCCCACGGATATCGTTCAAAAAACCATCGTTGGTTTCGCCCACAACCGAATTGACCGAGCGTACCTGTTCATTACCGGATTGAGTTAACGTATAATCGATCAGGGCGTCGGCGGCAGTGGGCACGCTTAATGTATTGGTCAGCACAATAGGGGTTTCGAGGGTGCCGAGTTCTTCGACCTGACTATAGCCCATGAGCTTGCCGAAACCATTGCCAATATAAATGGCTGCCGGGCTTTTCTGCTGAAACTGATTGCCTTGGTGAGGTAAAATCGCCGTAACGCCAGTGCGTATGTTCTGGCCTTGTTTGAGCGTAACCTGCCCAACTCGAACACCCGGTACATCGGTAATGGCGTTATGAGTTCCAGTGGGTAATACACCCAATTGGATGCCGTATTCGCGAGGACGTTTAGGCGTTTGAGCCATTGTAAAGCCAGTGGTGAGGAGGATAAGCGTTGTTGAGAAGAGATGGTAACGAGAAACAAAGGCCATTCGACAGATCGGTTTACTGACTGCTCAAGTTACTGGATTATGCCATTTTATCGCTGTTAATAGCAACTTTATTGGCAATCAGCCTTCATTAAGACGTACTCATACCCTTGCTCTGGATTCTTCAATACCCACTTGCCGTTCTTTTCAATCCGTTCGCCTTCACGCCAGGTTACTGCGTCGCCTTTCATCGTAAAGACAACTTCGTAAGGCTGGGTAACGCCTTCTCCTGACCGTTGCCAAACGGCCTGAATCTGATGGTTGGTTAATGTGCCTTCTACAGAACCACGTGCCCGATCTTTTTCAAAAGGCAGCACACTCAACTCGCCCGTTACCGTTGAACCTTTGATTACTAAATGTAGGATCGTGGAATCCCGTCCAACTACCTGCCGAAAACAGAGTGTATCGGGTAGCCCGGTAGTCGATGCTGAGCCGTTTGCTGTTGAATCAGCTGCGGCTTCTTTTTTTGTAGAACTCTGGCCACAACCGGACAGGAAAATCAGGAAAGCAAACGGCATAAATAGACGCCGATAGTCGATAAAATCATACTTGACCTTATAACTCATAAAAATCAGTGTTCTAAAGATTCGTAGAAAACCAGTCTATTTTTTAGTCGGGCAAGTTGTTTTTGTAAATCCTCAACCCGATCGAGCAAATCACTAACCACATCTAAGTCTTCGGTGTGAATGGCCAGCTCCTGGTGTAGGCGCACGAATTTTTCCAGACGCCCTACTTGCTCTGGCTGGACGTAGGTAGTTTGTTCAACAAGGGTCGTCTCGATCAATCCATTGTCAGCAAGCGTTTCAACGAACGTGATCTCAACATGGTGATGTACGCAAAAGTCACGGATAGATATCAAGTGCGTAGGTTGCATAATCTTAAGGGGTTATAGGGTTGATAATTGGCGAAATAGCTCTTTTTGCTCGTCGGTCAGATTAGTAGGAAGCTTTACCTGCCAGGTAATATATAAGTCGCCAAATGCGCCTTCCTGCTTGTAGATGGGGAAGCCTTTACCCTTCAGTCGAACTTTAGTGCCTGCCTGCGTTTCCGGCTTCACGGTTAGTTTGACTTTTCCGTCCATCGTTTCCACAATGCGTTCGCCACCGAGGATGGCCGTATAGAGGTCTATCTCCTCATCCACGTATAGATCGTTGCCTTTGCGTTTGTATCGGCTATCATCGGCAATGACAAAGGTTATGTACAAATCGCCATTGGGGCCGCCATTGACGCCCGGCGAGCCATAACCCGACAGCTTGATTTTCTGCCCATTTTCAACTCCTGCCTGAACCGTAATCCGAATGTTCTTTCCATCAACGGTTAGGGTTTGTTTGTGCGTTGTGTAGGCATCGTGTAGGCTAAGATGGAGTTCAGCCTGGTAATCCTGTCCTTTAAACTTCGCCTGACGTCGGCCTCCACCAGTTCCCGCATCCTGGCCAAACATGGATGAGAAGAAATCTGAGAAATCTGACCCGCCGAAACCACCCGAGAAATCGTAATCTCCGGCGTCGCTTTGGGCATATTGCGGGCGTGACCGTTGTTGCTGTTTGGCCTGTTCAAACTGCTCGGCATGTTGCCAGTCTTTGCCATACTGATCGTATTTTTTGCGCTTTTCGGGATCGCTCAATACTTCGTTGGCTTCGTTAATCTGCTGAAATTTTTTGTTGGCCTCCGCGTCGTTGGGATTCAAGTCGGGATGGTGTTTCCGAGCCAGTTTTCGGTAGGCTTTCTTGATGTCGTCGTCCGACGCCGTTTTCGGTACGCCCAGAACGCTGTAATAATCGATAAAATCCATATGGGGTGGGAGTGTTTTTAGTAATTAATACACCTACTAAACACGGAAGATATAGGGATAGTTGTAAAAATAATCGAAGACAAGTTGCCGTGATAGTTGATCTTTATCAGCCCATATTCCTGTAATTTGCAACGCTTATATACTACTCCTAAATCTTTATGCGAATTACCCGTTTACTCTCCATTGCCCTGTTTAGTCTCCTCGTCAGTACAAATCTTCAGGCCCAATCGTCCAAAACTGGCTCGCTGTCTGATGTCGCTTTTATGGAAGGACGTTGGCTGGGAACGTTCAATGGCGGGCCCATTGAAGCCGCCTGGATCGCCCCTGTTGGCGATAACCTGACCGGCTTTATGCGCATGATGCGCGACAACAAGGTTACCATGTATGAAATGCTGATTTTTGAGCAAACCGAACAGGGGCCAATTGTGCTGGTGAAACATTTCAAATCGGGTCTGATTGGGCAGGAAGAAAAAGATAAATCGGACCGCTATCGGTTTATCGACGCCGGAAAAGACAAAGCGACCTTCGAAAAAGAAGACGGCTCGATTCGTATCATCTACGAAAAACGATCAGCGAATCAACTGGTTATCCAACGCGGGCAACTGAAAGACGGCAAATGGGCCTTCACAGATCTTTTTGTTTTTGACCGTGTCGGTAAATAAACAGGTTATCTAAAGAAACGTCGGGAAGTGATTTTGGTGATCACTTCCCGACGTTTACTACTGGCGCGAGTATTCACTCGTGCCTATTCATATTGCCAGCATTCGCTGGCCCATCCATTGAGCGTCAGTAAATACTGACGATATAAATCGGCACGAGTGAATACTCGCGCCAGTCGGAAAGATCACTTTACTTTCCCGTGCTGAGCTTAGAGGCTTTCGCTTCGTTCAGTTCTTTCAACAGTTCGGCTACAGCCTTGTCTAACTGAACATTTTTATCCGTATAGCTCTCGCCAATAGGACGTGCCACTGGAATATCGACCGGACGGGGAGCTAGCTCCATATTTTTGCCCATATTGTCGGTAATTTTGATGAAGGGCAACCGCAGGTTCGAGCCGTCGATAAGTTGAGCAGCTGAGGTGTAAATAATCCAACCGCCAGTGGGCTCACCAACAACTTTACCCAGTTTGAGCGCCCGGTAACCTTCCGTAAAATCTTCGGCATCTGACAACGAATGCTGATTCGTGACCAGAATGGTAGGTCTTTCTAGCGCCCGTTGACCCAATTGCGTCCGTGCCGGAGCCGATGGCAGTCCGCGTGGCGTCATGGTCATATAGCCTTTTCGGGTAAACACGTCCAAAGCATAAGCATTTACAAAGCCCCCGTTGTTATTCCGAACATCGACCACAACGCCTTCTCGAGCGTGATTGTCGGCATCTAGATCAATATTCAACTGCGCGAGCGACTCCGCCGACATGTCGAATAAATGCACATAACCTAGCCGTCCTTCGCTGGCTTTATTCACATACTCCCGTTGCTGTTGCACCCATTGTTTGTAGAGCAGGCCTTTTTCTGTAGCCAGGTTTACAGGCCGAATAACAACTTCTCGCGGTGGGGCCGTGGGTGAAGCACCAATCATTAATGAAATCCGGTGATTGATTTGGTTCTCCAGCAATTGATCAAGATTTGTGGATGCGTTGATTTTGGTATCATCGACCCCCAACAGATAATCGCCAACTTTGATGTTGCCCGCTATATCGGCTGGGCTCAGTGCAATGATTTCGGTGATTCGTAGCCGACCTGAGTTTTCGTATTCTGTACGATCAAAGCGAAGACCAATTCGTCCCGTCGTTGTTTGGGCAGAGCCGGGAGGAGCTGAAATGCCAGAGTGGGAAGCGTTCAACTCGCCCAACATTAGGCTAATAAGCCGACGCAGTTCATCTGGCGTACGGGCACCAGCCGCTAGTGGTTCGTATTCAGATCGAATAGCTTTCCAGTCGGCACCGTGAAAGGTAGAATCATAAAATCCTTTGCTCTGAATATCCCACGCCTGGCGGAAGACCTGCACTTTCTCTTCGCTGAAATCAACGTCCATCTCTGCCGAAACACTTAAAGGCCGGGGTTCGCGTCGGTCCAGTGCAATGGATTGAATACGACCTTGTTCCAGGTAAAAAACCTCTTTCCCATCAGCCGAAAATTGGGCATTGCTTTTATTGCCGGGTGTTGACGTCAACTGCCGGGCTACACTTTGTTCGCGCCCTAATTCATCCAGGGAATACGTATATAAATTCTGCTGGCCAGCAGCCGTAGCAGTTAATAGCAGCGTTTTGCCATCCTTGCTAATCGATTGCGCATCGACATCGACCCCCACAGGCAACAAACTCAGTCGTTGCCGAATGTCGTCGAAAACAATTTTCGTTGCACCGCCTTTTCCTGATTTATCCGTTGTGTCTACTCGGGCCGTTGTGTCCCGAGCTGCGGTTTTTGAGGTCGAAGGTGGTGTAGCTGGTTTCAGCGTTTTTGGAATTTCTTCGTTAAACAGATCCCGGAATTGATCTTCCCGGAATTTTGGCGAACGGGGCACCAGATCGATTCGGGCAATTTGAGCCGTTTCGGTACGCTGGGTTGTACTGAACAGAATATATTTCCCATCGGGACTCCAGCTTAGATTACCGCCAAACGTATTGGCCAGGAAACTAACGGGTTTACTTTCTCCACCGGCTGCCGGAACAACTGAAATATTCCGAAACGTTTTAGCCCCAAACGACGCAAACGCAATCCATTTTCCATCTGGCGACCAGACAACTGAACCCGAAGAAGCAAAAGGCGGACGTCCCAGGAAACCCTTTTTAAGAAGTCGCTCTTTTTTCGTGGCTAAATCCAGCACACGCAATTCCTGACCATTCCGAATGAATGCCAACGACTTGCCATCGGGCGAGAATACGGGCGAACTATCGTCGGTATTTTCGTTGGTCAAACGGGTTTCGTCGCGTGTAGCAAAGTCGTAACGGTATAAATGAGCCGCACCATCACGACTGGATAGGTAGACTAGCCCCCGGCTGTTAGGCGTCCAAACGGGTTGCGACTCATTGGCCGCCGTATGACTAATTCGGGTTGCATCGCCACCATCTTTAGCCGAGGCCGCAAATACTTCACCATGTATCGTAAAAGCTACTTTCTTGCCATCGGGCGATAAGGCTAACTCCCGAAATTGACTCGATTGCTTTAGATGCTCAACGGCAGGGCTAGCGGCAACACCCCGAAGTTTAATGGCAATGGGCGTAGCCTGACGACTGGCGACGTCGTATTTCCAAAGGCCAAAATCCCGTTCGAACACAATTGTCTTCCCGTCATAACCAATCGACGGCCAAACCACCCGTCCTGCTGTAAACGTAGTCAACATCGTTGGCTTGCCCGAAAGGTCTTTTGACCACAGGTTTTGGGCTTTGTTGCGGTCGGATACATAGTAAAGCGTTTTCCCATCCTGACTCCACATCGGCCAAAGCTCTTTAGCTCCGCTTTCCGTGACTTGTTCATAGGCCGTTTCGGCTTTTTTTGCGTCCAGATGATAGAGCCAGATTTCAGCTTCGTCGAGGTGACTACGACCTTTCCGCCACCACTGATTCGAGGCAATACCCCGTGCCGAAAAAGCTACCGTTTTGCCGTCGGGAGAAGGAGTGCCGTAGAATTCATTGGCGTAGCGATCCGCTGTAACAGGCAGTGGCGTTCCTCCTGTGATGGCTACCCGGTAGATGTCGTTCATACCAGAAATATCCCGGCTGGTCGATTGGAAGTAGACCATCTTGCTATCGCGCGACCAGGCGTTCAATACCTCGCTGCCGTCGTCGTAGGTCAACCGTTTAATCGCGCCGGTTTCCAGTGTGAGCAGGTAAATGTCTCCATTGCCCGTGCGTGAGGAAGCAAAAGCCAGGTATTTCCCATCGGGCGAATACAACGGCCGAGATTCGTTATCGGGATGCGATACGAGCAACCGGGCTTCTCCACCACTGGTCGGTACAGTCCAGATATCACCACCGGATACAAACGCGATCTCTGCGCCATCGGGCGAAAGGCTGGGCTCAGCGAAGGCAAATTTGGGTGATGGGGTACCTGTTGGAGTTTGGCCTAAAGAAGGCAGGGAAATGGCTGTTAGCAGCAAACAACGAAGTAGTATACGTCTTGACGAAGCGTGCATTGGGGGAAGAGGATTTATTTTCAGATTATTCACGTTTTCGTTGAAATCCGTGCAGCTAACAGTGCTGATGGCTAACGCAAACGGCATCTAAATTTAGACATTATGCCCGATTCTCCCTATACCATTCCCGACCAAACTCGTATTGGGCACGTTCATTTGAAAGTTGCCGATCTTGATCGTGCGCTGGCGTTTTACCGAGATCTCCTTGGCTTTTCATTAATAACAATGTACGGCAAGGAAGCTGCCTTTATTTCGGCAGGTGGCTACCACCATCACATTGGATTAAATACGTGGTACAGCAAAGATGCACCACCAGCACCCAAACGATCGGCCGGTCTGTTTCATACTGCTATTCTGTATCCCACTCGTCGAGATCTGGCGGTGGCGTTACAACGGCTTGTCGATGCAAAGTATCCCATTACAGGCGCGTCGGATCATGGCGTTTCAGAAGCCATCTATCTCAATGACCCTGACCAGAATGGGGTTGAATTATACTGGGATCGCCCTCGTGAGCAATGGCCTCTTAAACCAGATGATTCTATTGAGATGTATACTAAGCCATTGGATTTGAAAGGATTGTTGGAACTCGTGGAGGCAGGTTCTTAAACCTGCCTTTAGTGAGGTTTCTTAAAACCGAATTATATGAACCGTTCGGTTTTAAGAAACCTCACTAAAGGCAGATTTGAGAATCTGCCCTCACAAGGGCTAAAGGTTTGAACGGAGCAGTTCAGCGGGTAACTGCTTAATGTTCTGTAGCTGGATGTTTCGATAAAACACCTCGGCTCCTTCTGATTGCAATTGAATTTTGCCTTTGGTCAGTGGGACTACTTGCCCATTGACCAAATGACGGGTATGAGTCAGCACCAGATTGACCTTGCCATTCATGACGTGTAAGCAGGTGTCGCCGAAACAATATAGTTCCAATACATTCCATTGGCCAGAGGGCTTTTCTGCATCTGGATATTTGAGGCACGACCGACCAACGGGCGTTTTGTCCTGAAACGCTATAGGGGTAGCCCCCGGCTCATATACATAGCCTTTATCCGTTTTTCGGGCTGATATATCGGCTAGAACGTTCATTACCCCCCAATAATCGCCACAATCGCCTTCCTGTACCTGTAGCTCGAACGATTCCATCCAAAGCATGGGCGTTCCGTGCGGACCAACGCTATGATAAAGGAGACCACTATCGCGAGGCTTGTCAAGCTTAGGTGGCCACTTTTGTGTTCCCCACTTAAACTCCATTCGGAGGTGATAATTCTCGAAATCTGCCAATGTATTAATTCCGCCAAAGGTTTCACCCGAAATCCGTAAGGCGGGTTGGCCATCCACCGTTGTTACGGAGAAAACATGATTGGGGTCCTTATTCAGGCCAATTGGTGATGTTTTGTCGGCCTGATTATCTTTCGCATAAGGCTTGTCAAGGTAGGTTTCCCAGCCAGTTAGATTTTTACCATTGAAGAGGGATTGCCATTTACCATTCTGGGCGGATTGCGCCTGAAGCGAACTAAGGGAAACCAGATAAAGGCAGATCGGCAAGAAAAAGAATTTCATAAGGAGAGAGAATTTAGGGGCAATAGGGCAAAAGGCTTTTAAACTAAAAATGCCATAACTGTTGAGCTATGGCATTTTTAGTGTTTACAATTCCTGCAATTTCATATTCCGCCAGCGGACTTTAATACCACCGCCATCATGGATTTGTAAGGCGATAGAGCCTTCGCCTTTCCCAATTTTTTCGTCGGTTAAATCAACCATCTGTGTACCATTCAGGAATGTCTGTACGTGGTCGCCTTCCACCCGAATCCGAAGCTTATTCCACTCGCCTGGCTTCAGGATGTTTTCCTTTTCGTCGGGAATTTGAACCAGCCAGTTGCGGCCATACGATTCATAGATGCCACCTGTGTCGTGATTGGGGGGCGCTACTTCTACCTGCCAGCCACTCACTTTAGTACCTTCTACCGTCGACCGGAAAAAGACACCACTATTACCATTGGCTTCCTGTTTGAATTCCAGCGTTAGGTCGAAGTTTTTGTAGAATTTTTCGGTTGCCAAATAGCCGTACTTTTTATCGGGACCACTTTCGCAGATGAGTTCGCCATTTTCGACGTACCATTTTTCAGTACCGTAAATTTTCCAGCCGGTTAAGTCTTTACCATTAAAGAGCTTAATGGTTTTAGTTGGAGCGGCCATGATAAATAGCGTGAGAACCAGGCCGAGAGAAAGTAATTTAGTCATAAAGGGTAGTGATACGTTTTAGTTAGATTTTGCCATAAGTACGCAAACAGGAGCTGGTACG
Source organism: Spirosoma foliorum (assembly GCF_014117325.1). NCBI lineage: Bacteria > Pseudomonadati > Bacteroidota > Cytophagia > Cytophagales > Cytophagaceae > Spirosoma > Spirosoma foliorum. The sequence goes on from NZ_CP059732.1 coordinate 7,692,876, forward strand.
CTTACCGATTGTCCAGTATAGGTCAGTTTCCCCGTTTTCTGATCGCGTTTAAAGATGGTAATATTATCGGAATCCTGATGGGCAACGAATACAAATTCGCCTTTTGGGTCAATCAGGAAATTACGGGGCGTTTTCCCTTCCGTTGGCTGATCGCCCACTTTGGTCAGTTTGCCATCGGCACCAATGGCAAAAATGGCCAGTGAATTATAGCCTCGGTTTGATTGGTACAAGAACTTGCCTGATGGATCAATATGGATGTCGGCGCTGGTATTTGAGCCAGTGAAATCGCTCGGTAACGTTTTAACATTATCCTCCAGCATTGTTAAAGCCCCCGTCTTAGAATTACGGGAAAATACGGCTACCGATGAGGTCAACTCTTCAACCAAATACGCATATTTCCCGTTGGGGTGAAACGTAAAATGGCGCGGCCCTGAACCCGGTTTTACGGTTGCGTAGGGCATAGATGCTGGTTTTACTTTGCTGGCTTTAACGTCAACATCAAAGATATTAAGCTTGTCGGTAGTAAGGTCGGCTACGTACACAAAGCGGTTATCGGGGGCCAGGGTTGCCGAGTGAACGTGGGCTTTGTCCTGACGCTGGGTATTGGGGCCGGTTCCGGTATCCTGAACGCTATCGGTTGCTTCTCCTAATGTCCCGTCGGCTTTGATAGGCAATACGGCTAAACTGCCTCCACCATAATTGGAGACAAAGGCTGTTTTGCCCGTCTGGTCAACACTAACATGGCAAGGACCGGAACCGAGCGAAGATTGACCATTCATATAGGTTAACTTACCCGTTGCCCGATCAACCGCGTAAGAACTCACCCCGCCCTCTGTTTTAGCCGCTCCTTCATTAACGGAGTAGAGATACTTACCCGATGGATGAATAGCCAGAAAGGATGGGCTTTTTGCATTGGATACCGATTGAAGCGGCTGCATTGTACCGGCTTTTCGGTCAAACTCAAATACATAGATGCCTTCGCTACCCCGGAGAGAATAGGTGCCGACATACATAATTTCTTTACCCGACTGAGCCTGTGCGACCAGGCTTGTACCAAGTAAAACAGTGGTTAATAGTTTATTCATAAAAATAATGATGAGTCAAATTAATAAGTGAGAAGCCGCTTTAAACTACCGATATCATTTCGTGCATTCGATAGAATCCGCGATTTTATTAAGATCTAAGCAATTTCTAATGGAATTCTAAGCAAATAATGCAGTCATAATTGCCCTACATAAAAAATGTAGTTGAAACGAATAAGCAGAAACTAGTACTTTTGTAAAACGATTCAGTACATTCTGAGTATATATTGTTCATAACCTAACTTTTCGTTACCCGTTACTATTCTTCTCTATCAGTATGAAACGAGTTTTGATTATTGTTGCCGCTGTAACTATGTTAGCCTCTTGCAATAGTAAGAAGCGACTAGCTGAAATTAAATCCCTACAAGACGCTCGCGATAAAGCTGTTGCTTCGCTGAACGATTGTGACCAACGCACGGCTGATCTGAAATCACAATTAGCAGCCAAAGACACCGACCTGCAAGGCAAGGACAAACAAGTAGGCGATCTGCAAGCACAAATCGATTATCTGAAAAAGACAAACACGAATCTTCTCGATCGTATGTCTGATTTGTCGATTGTAAGTAAGGCTGGTGCTGAGAGTATCAAAAAATCGCTCGAAACGCTGAACGAGCAAACGAAATACACCAACAACCTCAACTCATCTATCCAACGGAAAGATTCGATGAATCTGGCGTTAGTAATGAGCCTGAAACGGTCACTGGACGATATCAATGATCAGGACGTACAGGTAGAAGTGAAAAAAGGTGTTGTTTACGTTTCTCTGTCGGATAAGCTCCTGTTCAAATCGGGTAGTTTTGAAGTTCTGCCAGCTGCTGAGACCGTATTAGGTAAAGTAGCTAAGGTTGTGAACGACCACAAAGAGCTTGACATTCTGGTTGAAGGTCACACGGACGTTGTCCCCATCGCTACATCAGCCATCAAAGACAACTGGGATTTGAGCGCTCTGCGGGCTACGTCGGTTGTTCGGACGCTGCAAAAGAAATTTGCTGTGGCTCCTGAGCGCATGACAGCTGGTGGTCGTTCGGAATTCGCACCGAAGGATGACAACACAACCGATGCTGGTCGTCAACAAAACCGTCGCACGGAAATCATCATCACGCCAAAACTTGATCAGTTCTTCAATCTGCTATCGAGTGGCCAAGTTGGTGGTAGCAAATAAGCTTCACCTGCATTACATAAAAAATGCCCCGCCTGAATAAGCGGGGCATTTTTTATGCAGTAATAAGTGCTATTCTGGATGTTTTTCTTCGTCTGGTAGAACCGATTCTGTGGAGTCTTGCTGAATTTCAGCGGCAGGTGTTTTATCGCTTTCCTCTTCAGTCATTTGTGGTTCTTCCTGAGCAATCGAATCGTTGTCAACAAACTCCTCGGCGGGTAGTACCGACGCTTCAACAGGATCGGGCCCAGAAACAGGAAGCATATGATCTTCTACGTGTTGATCGCCGAAGAATCGGCGCTGAAAGAACAAAATCAGGCAGACACCAACGAAAATACAGGAATCAGCAATGTTAAAAATAGGTGTCGAATAGTACTGACCTCCCCAAACAGGTACCCAGTCTGGAATAAAGCCTTCCCAAACATCCACAAAAATCATATCAATCACCTGCCCGTGGAACCAGGGCGTTGGTGATCCATAAGGCGCATTATTCAGAAAAACGCCATAAAATGTGCTGTCAATAACATTCCCTACGGCTCCGGCTAAAATCATCGCCATAGCCCATAAAAGGCCGTTTGGTGCTCCCCGTTGGGCTAAATTGACCAGATAATAGCCAATACCAACCATGGCAAATAAACGAAATACGCTAAGTAATAATTTGCCGTACTCATGGCCTAACTGCATGCCGAATGCCATGCCCGGATTGAGTACATAATGCAGTTTGAACCAATCGCCAACGAGCTTAATCTGACCCGCAAAGCCAGGAGCCATATAGTGGTGTACCGCCAGTTTTACTGCCTGATCAATCGCGATCAGGATAAACGTCAATAGAAAGAATTTAAACGGGCTTTTACGGATCATAATAAAAAAAGGTGGCACAGCATGGCTCGGATTGCCCGGCTTGCTGTGCCAGTTATTAAAATACTTGTCAATGCTTGTCAGGCATAGTCAGAAATGGTCAAGTATAGTCAGGAGTTGCTCCTTGATTACTTGACTATTTCTGATCACACTTGACCGTTTATAGCGACCGGCAGTTTTTCCGGCGTTTCAATTCATCACTAATCAAATTAAACTCCCGGCTACTTTGGCCAGCGATGGATTTGTTCTCATCGGCCCGTCGGAACAAATAAGGCATAACCGTATCAACAGGCCCATAAGGGACATATTTCGCTACATTATAGCCTGCATTGGCCAGGTTATAGGAGATGTTATCACTCATGCCCAGCAACTGCGCAAAATAGATGTGCGAGTCGTTAGGCTCGATTCCCATTTGCTTCATGTGCTGTATACAATACTGACAGCTATCTTCATTGTGGGTGCCCAGACAAACCGAGATGGTATCGCGATGCTCTAAACAGAAATCGATTGCTCCGTTAAAGGCCAGATCGGTATCCTTTTTAGTTGCCTGAATAGGGTCCTGATATTCTTCCTCATGGGCACGCAGTCGTTCTTTTTCAAGATAAGCGCCACGAACAAGCTTCACACCCAAATAATAGCCTTTAGCCTGGGCTTCGGCCGTGTCACGCCGGAGGTGGTCAAAACTCTCCCAGCGGTACATTTGATAGGTGTTATAAACAACGGGCCGCTCATGATTGTAGCGATCCATCATTTCGTAGGCCAGGGTATCGATCGTATCCTGAATCCAGCTTTCTTCGGCGTCGATAAAAATGCGAACATTCCGCTCGTAGGCTCGCCGGCAAAGCGAATCCACGCGTTGCATAACCCGATCAAATTCAGCTTTCTGCGATTTATTGAGCGAGTCCCCAATCTGTACGGCTTCCAGCAGTGCCGTAGAGGCAACGCCTGTCACTTTAAATACTGAGAAAGGGATGTCTTTGGATTCGCTGGCTCGCTCGATCGTGCGGAGAATTTCTAATGTTGTCTCATCGAAACTTTTTTCAGTCTCTTCTCCTTCAACAGAATAGTCGAGGATAGTGCCAACATGAACGTCGTGGAGATTGGCAATGGTTTTTTCACAATCATGAATGCTTTCGCCCCCGCAGAATTGCTCAAAAATGGTATTTTTAATGAGGAATTTGATGGGAAGATGAAGGCGTAAGGCGATCTTTATAAAAAAAGTACCTAAATTTACCAGCCATCCCTTATTCATCAACGCAAATAACCAGTAGGTCTTTCGGAGTTTGAAATCCGACTGGGAGGAAAAAGCAATCGAAGTGTCCTCAAATGAAACGGGGCGGAGGTTCGGCTTTACATCAGTAAGGCCCTGGACTGTCTCCGGCATTAGATTACTTCGGTTCGACATATCAGTGCTCCGTTTGAGCGGTGCTACTTGCATAACTAAAATGCGTGTCGGCTAACACGACCGAAATATATAACGAAATTTCGGTCAATCAGTTAACTCACCGGCGCGGCTTATTAGGACAAACTAAAAAACGTTTTAGACAAAATAAGGAACCGGCTTGAAATACAGTCAATTCCATTGCAAATATACTACAAAATTAAATTGAAAGTTCCCCATAGAGTAGTCGATATTACTCGTAGATTAAGCGTTAAGTATGAAAGTCGAATTAGCCGTAGAGCCGCTGGGATCGTGGATTGATACCAACGGCAAACCTCTGATCATCGCTGGCCCATGCAGTGCCGAGACCGAAGATCAGTTAGTGGAAACTGCTCGCCAGCTGAAAGCACTGGACGCGGTTCACGTTATTCGCGCGGGTGTGTGGAAGCCCCGCACTCGTCCGGGTAGCTTTGAGGGTATGGGCGAAGCCGCTCTTCCCTGGATTCAACGCGCTAAAGCCGAAACAGGCTTGCCATTTGCCGTTGAAGTAGCTACTCCTGAGCACATCGAACTGGCTCTGAAATATGGTGTTGATATCCTATGGGTTGGTGCTCGTACCACTGTTAACCCATTCAACGTACAGGAAATTGCGGATGCGCTACGTGGTGTTGACGTACCTGTTCTGGTGAAAAACCCTGTAAATCCAGATCTAGCCCTTTGGGTAGGTGCATTTGAGCGCCTTGCTGGAGCGGGTATCTCGAAATTGGGCGCTATTCACCGTGGGTTTGCAACGGGTGAAGCGAGCAAGTATCGTAACGTACCAATGTGGCAAATGGCTATTGAGCTGAAGTCGATCTTCCCTCAGTTGCCAATCATCGGCGATCCGAGCCACATGGCAGGCAAACGGGCTTATCTGAACGAATTAGCGCAGATGGCTATGGATTTGAACTACGATGGTTTGATTGTTGAATCGCATATCGATCCAGATAAAGCATGGAGTGATGCTGCACAACAGTTAACTCCTACGGCTTTCGGTGAAATGCTCGATCATCTGCAAATTCGTCAGGTGGAGTCGCAAAATCTGGAATTCCAGAGTTTCACGGAGCAATCGCGTCGTAGCATCGATAACGTAGACCGGCAGATTGTTGAGATGCTGGCAGCCCGGATGGCTCTTGTTGAGCGTCTGGCTGAGTACAAGCGCGATAACAACGTAACCTTGTTCCAGCCTGAGCGTTGGAAAGAGATTCTGAAAACACGTACCGAATTAGGCCAAAAACTGGGCTTATACCCTGAGTTAGTGGAAGAAATCTACAAGATTATCCACATGGAGTCGATTCGGAAGCAAACGGAAATTATCCACAGCGCAGCACAAAGCGCTTAGTTTCGGTTAGCCTACTAGATAAAAAGGGTAAAATTGGTATGACAGGGTTCGCCTTGTCATACCAATTTTACCCTTTTTGCGTAATCTCTGGGTTCATCATTTGAACCTACGTATTAAGGTGGCGTTGTTGTAACCGGCAAAACACCCTAGGCCACCCTCGATGTTGCTTGGAATAATTACTGGCTCGGCAAACGGATTACCACGTGAACGTCGCTGACGAATCACAGCTTCCTGGTAACGGTAATAGGACTGATCGACACTCAAGAGATTAACCGTGACTGAAGCGGTATTATATTGATTGTAAAAGGTTGCCTGCTGATTAATTATGGAAGAAGAGCTAGGTGTTAGGAAAGCTCTTCCAGAATAGATCGTATCACCGTCTATTCCTACATCCGTAAATAAGCCCCGGTTGTCATCGTCGAACGAAAGACTAGTGTATTTGCTCTCGCGAATGTTGGTCGCTGTTGTGTATCGGAAAATACCGGCAACCTGATAGGCATTTGTTTGTCCGACAGGATCTTTCCAGAGCACGCGGATATAATACCGCTTGGGTTGTGTACGCGATTGCTCGATCAATGAATCAAATTTAACAACCGACGGAGCAACAGCTTCCGGAATGGTACAGGTGCTTGTGGCTTTCTGGCCATTCGCCGTTACGACCATAAGTTTATACGTCCGCCCTGCTATAATTGGTAATAGCTTAGCGCTTATACTATAGGCAGAATCAGCTGAAGGACGGACCTTATAATAAGGTAATACAACCGAGCGATCACCTTCTGAAAGCGTAACGGTGGCATTCGGAACAATAATACCGGGTTGTAGCAAGCTGATACTATCGCCCACTACGGTATTCGAGCGGCTTACTCTAATTGCCAGCAGCGTATCCTGTGGGCATAAAAAACCACTGACTACCAGCTTCGCTGATTCTGCTCCTAATTGACCTGGATCAACTTCATTCCGTAAACCAGTGCAGCCAGTAAGCAACATAAGCTTAGCCACAAAAACAAGTAGGGCGAAGCGCAGATGAGTTTTTTGTACGAGTTGCATCAGAACTTAAAGTTATAGCTAACCGCTGGTACAACGGGAAAAACAGAGTACCGAAACAAAGCTGTTCGGGCGGGCTGGGTAGCCGTTGCTTCTACGGATTCAAGCCGATAGAAAAACGGGTTTCGCCGATCGTAGAGGTTATAAACGCTGAATTCCCAGGTTCGCTCGTGGTGTTTCTTCTGCTTATGAAACTGAACCCCGACATCAAAACGATGATAGGGTTCGGCACAGAAGCTGTTTTTCTGGGTGCCATAATCATCGGCGGTGCGTGGGTTATTGAAATACGTTTGTACAATACCAGGCGAGCCGCCATACACCAGTGTATTCCCTGCTCGATAGGTATCAAAACGACCAACAGGAACCGTTAGCGCATTACCCGTGCCGTAAACCCAAACAGCCGACAGCGTGATTTTCTTGTTCAGTTCGTAAACGCCCACGAGCGAAACGTCGTGTCGCCGATCGTAACGAGGGTAGTAGGGTTGCCCACCATTGAGTTCTGCAAATTGCCATTGGGTCCAGGAGAGTGTATAACCCGCCCAGCCAGAGAACTGGCCTATCTTCTTTTGTAAGAGAACTTCGGCCCCATACGACCAGCCTCGGCCTGCGGTTACATTGTCTTCCCAGCGTACGTTATTAGCCGAAGAGGGATCGTTTAACAATAGAAAACTAGCTCCCTCTTTATAATTAATGATGTTGTTCATCGACTTATAGTATCCTTCAACAGTTAGAGCCAGCCCTTTGGCGAACGCCCCCCCGGTCGTAAAGTCTTTGGCAATTCCTATCGCAACCTGCTGCGATTGTTGTGGTTTAACCCGGTCGGTACTCGGTACCCACAAATCGGTAGGGAGACCGATGCCTGTATTGGATAGCAGATGCACATATTGGTTCATAATGGCATAAGATGCCTTAAGGGATAGGTCGGGTTTGAGCGTATAGGCTGCCGAGAGTCGAGGTTCAGGTTTAAAATAGTTTACGTCGGCCTGATGAAAGTAGCTCAGACGCAGACCAGCGTTCAGGCGTAGTCGATTGGAGGGGCGCCAGGTATCTTCGGCGTAAATCCCTGATTCGAGGACATCAATAGTATTGACATTGTCAACCGCCTGGCTTATGCCTGCATTTTGCAATACGATGGCACTTGGCGTAAACCGATGATAGGTATTCTGCAAACCCACTTTTACGGAGTGCTGCGGAGTTGGGTAGTAGTCAACATCGTATTTCAGCGTAAAATCCCGAATGCCGGAATTATACAGAAGCGAATAGGTGTCTGTAGATAATGTGCTTTTCTCTACCGCCGAAATCTGGAATTTATAGTTGCTAAAAATTAATGACAGATTGGCGAACAGTTTCTGGTTGAAAAGGTGGTTCCAGCGTAAGGTGGCGGTTGCATTGCCCCAGCCTAACCCAGTATCATTGTTTTGCGTGTTGTCGTGGGCATAAAATTTATCCCGCCCAAAGTAGCCGCTTAGATAAATCTTATTCGTTGGGCTGAAATCATAGTTGGCTTTGGCATTCAGATCGTAGAAATAATAGCCCGCTTGGGTTTGGCCTTTGGTCTGGGCATTAATAAGCGGAGCCGCTATAATATCAAGATACGTTCGTCGACCTGATACCAGAAATGACCCCTTTTTATTTTTAGTGAGTGGGCCTTCGAGGGTTAACCGAGACGCAATCAGCCCAATGCCTCCTTCGCCGTGAAGTTTCTCTCGGTTTCCATCTTTCATATTCAGATCAATAACCGATGAGAGACGACCACCATATCGGGCTGGAAAACCTCCTTTTATTAACTCAACGCTTTTAATGGCATCGCCATTGAACACCGAAAAGAAGCCAAATAAATGGCTGGCGTTATACACGACAGCGTCATCCAGAATAATAAGATTCTGATCTGGTCCGCCCCCTCGAACGTAAATACCCGTTTGGCCTTCTGAGCCTTTTTGAACCCCAGGCATTAGTTGCAAAACCTTCAATACATCTTTTTCGCCCAGAAAAGCAGGTATTTTTTTGATCTGCGCTACCGGAATATCAATGGTACTCATCCGGACACTTTCGCTCACTTTCTCGCCCGATGTCTCAGCTTTTACTTCCACCTCCGACAAGGCCCGACCGGGTGTTAGTGAGACATTCTGTGTCTGATTGGCCCGCAGACTAAGCGAATACCCTACTGTTTCGTAGCCAACAAAGGAGTAGGCGAGTCGAACACTATCCCGAGCGGGTAGGGTTAACGAGTAAAAACCGTATGTGTTGGTAGTTGTCCCAATGGTAGTGCCGGGTAGATAGACATTTACACCAATCAGTGCTTCCTGGCTTCCTGTTTCGCGCACATAACCACTTATAGTAAATTTTCCTGATATTGTTTGGGCAATTAATGGCCTGATTAATAAGAAGAAAAATAGAGCACTCCAGTAAACATATTTCTGCATAAAGGGGGATGGTCGTACTATTCTGGGTTGGGAATATATATAAAGACGCCACCCTAATAAACGGTCATCTTTTTAAGTCAATAGTTTATACGAAAAGAATTATATCAGGAAACGAACAAGCAGCGTATTCATTGCTCAGTTTCTGAGCCATATCAAAACAAAACGACTGATTATAAGGTACTATATCGAGTGCAGTGCATTATGCTTAAGGCCTGAATAGATATGCTTCAATTCGATAAACTTTCGCTCAATATACCCGATACCGGAAAACCTCGTGTAATCATTATCGGAGGTGGTTTCGGAGGAATGAATCTGGCTAAAGCCTTGCGCAAGACAGATGTACAAGTCGTGCTGTTCGATAAACAAAACTACAACGGTTTCTGGCCATTATTATATCAGGTCGCTACGGCTGGTCTGGAGCCAGATGCCATTGCCGAGCCGTTTCGTAAAATGTTCGACGGTTTCGATGATTTTCATTATCGGATGGTTCGCGTCAATAAAATTGACCCTGCCACAAAAACCGTCACCACGCTGATTGGTGATTTGCATTACGATTTTTTGGTCATTGCCAGCGGTTCGAAATCGAACTATTTCGGTAATGAACAGATAAAGAAATATGCTTTCCCGCTGAAAACAATTCCCGAAGCGCTCAATGTGCGAAGCCAGTTTTTGCAATGCTTCGAACAGGCCAGCGTTACTACCGATTTCGCCGAACGTGAGAGTTTACTCACGTTCGTGATTGCCGGGGCCGGTCCTACGGGTGTCGAAATGGCTGGTTCGTTGGCTGAGATGCGAAAGCATGTTTTGCCAAGCGATTATCCAGGACTGGATTTCAGCCAGATGAGTATTTATGTGGTTGAAGGGCTGGGCAAAGTATTGCCGCCCATGTCGGATGAGGCCGGAAAGAAAGCACAGCAATACCTCGAAGACCTTGGAGTTATCGTGAAGCTCAATACAATGGTCGAGTCCTATGATGGCGAGACGGTAACGTTCAAAGGGGGCGAACAGATCAAAACCCAAACATTGGTATGGGGAGCCGGTGTAACGGGAGCACTCATTGATGGCATTCCAGCTGAGTCGACAGAGAAGGGACGCATTCTGGTCGATCCAATTAATCGGGTACAGGGCCTGACCGATGTATTTGCCATTGGCGACATTGCCTTTATGAAGCTGGACGATTATCCCAAAGGGCATCCTGGCGTGGCTCAACCAGCCATTCAGCAAGGCAAACACTTAGCCAAGAACCTACAGAAAATCTTAAAAAATGAGCCCACGACTCCCTTCGAATATTTCGATAAAGGTTCGTTGGCGATTGTGGGACGAAGCCGTGCCGTTGCTGATTTGCCCGGTAAGATTCATTTGGGTGGTTTTATTGCCTGGATGGCCTGGCTGTTCGTGCACATCTGGTACCTGGTCGGTTTCAGGAGTAAGCTAATCGTGTTTAGCAACTGGGTATACCGACTCTTTACCTACGAGCGCGGCACACGCATTATCATTCGCCCGTTCGTGCGAAAAGACGATAAAGTAGGACAGGAAATGGTAGAACAGAACGAGCAGGCTTAAAGGCAGTTTATAATGTACCCATGTGCTTCAGCCCGTGTATGTATTGTTTCTAGTCAATACATACACGGGCTGAAGCACATGGGTACAACCTATTTACAGCTTACTCAGCGGATAATTGAAGCCGAACAGATATTTGTACTGTAACGAATAGAAGTGGTGTGTGGCAAGCCCCTGATGGTCGGCCCCAAGCTTGGTATTCGTGTAATCTACCCAGGCGCCCTGCAGGTCGGTTTGTATGAAAAAGTACTTGAAGATATCAAGTTTAAAGCCTCCGCTCAGGGCGGCTACCATGCCATGATAGTGGAAGTAGCCATCATCATTGTTGCCTAATACACTGGAAATCGTGTATGAAATCAGCGGACCAGTACCCACTTTACCGATGGCGCTTAATTGGAAGGCTTTGGAATGCCAGAGTTTTTGTCGTTTCACCAGATTGAGCATCAGGTAATTGTTGCCGTTGGTGTGTTGCAAATGCACGAAATCGGGCGTTACAAGGGTGTCTTTGTCAATCTGATGGCCTCTAATCTGCCCCTTTACGTGAATGACCTGGTTGTCGGTAACGATATACTTAAGGTGGTCCCAACTGATCTCGATGCCTAAATCCCGTTTATCGTTGAAAAAATAACCCAGATTCATGTCATATTGCGGGATCGTCAGCGCGTTGAGTTTGTAAAAACTCTCCATATCAGGCCGATCGTGGGCTTTGGCATCAATGAACGTAAAGTCGTAATTATCTGTGGTAGTATTGCGAAAGTGGATCGTGCTTTTGGTGTACCAATCACGATTATAGCCCCAGGTGAAATACAAACTACCGCGCTGTTTACCCAGCTTGATTGAATTCTCAGGAAACGACTGTTGAGCTAAAACAGGATATAAAAAACAGTATAATAGACTCGTAAGGAGTAAAGATTTACGGTTCATACAATACACAGCAAGTGACGGTGGTGAAATGGTAAGCAGGAAACAAATGATACATAAAGCGTATTTTGCCTATTTGAGTTCCGCACCAACTGTATACAGATATCCCCCAATGTATATACCTAGTTGGTGTATTCATTGGGGGATAAATCGATCTACTTACCAGCCAGGACGACCGTACCCGTAGTTACCATTGTAAGGGCGTGGGGGGCGGGGTGGTGGGCCAGCAGGACGACGGTATCCATAATGACGGCCGTAATTGGGTCTGCTATAGTAAGTTGAGGTGCAGCTAGAAACAGATGTTATCATCATTACTGCGATTAAGAATCCGAGCAATCTTGAAGTTTTCATAACTATTAACCTGTTTTTATGGAATTCATAGGTTAGATAAATGGAACACTCAAAGGATTAACCAGGGTAATTAAGCTTCGGTTAAAATTTTAGATCATGCGTCGGTCTGAAACGTTTGGCCCAAATTCGCGTTCCATTAGTATCACTTTCCTGATTACACCATGCGCTGTATCAACCTTCGCACTGCCCTGCTGGCGAGTGCTTGCCTGACAGTTCTGGCTGGTTCATCGCCAGCCCAAACCACATCCGATACCACTAAAGGCGGCCCACTCGACCTGGGTAAGATGTGGACGTTCGACAATCCACCGTCGGCCTATTTTCAGAAAACGTATAACTTCACTGCCGACGAAAAATGGTTTGATGAAACCCGTCTGGCTTCGCTCCGGTTTGCCGATTACTGCTCCGCTTCGTTTGTGTCGGCGAATGGTCTGGTGATGACCAATCATCACTGTGCTCGCGAATCGGGAACGGGCGTGACTCGTAAAGGTGAAGATCTGAACGCTACAGGCTTTTTTGCCAAAACAGCAGCTGAAGAGCGAAAAGTAAACGGGCTGTTCGTCGATCAGTTGGTTAAGATCGAAGACATTACGAAGCGTATCCAGGAAGCTATGACGGGTGCGGCATCTCAATCAGAACAGGCGCAACTACAGGCGCGTGAGGAGGCATTTACCGCCGTGAAACAGGAATATGGACAGAAGGAAGGCTGGAAAGGGCTGGAATTACAAACCATTACGTTTTATAACGGTGGGCGCTATTCCATTTATGGCTTCAAACGGTATACCGATGTGCGGCTAGTGTTTATGCCTGAGTTGCAGCTTGGCTTTTTCGGAGGAGATTACGACAATTTTACCTATCCTCGCTATGCGCTTGATTGCTCGTTCTTCCGCGTATATGATAACGGGAAACCGCTACAAACGACCCATTTTTTTAAGTTTAATCCGAATGGCGTTCGGGATGGAGAACCCATTTTCGTGATTGGCAATCCTGGCCACACGGAACGCCTTAAGACCGTGGCGGAACTTGAGTTTGATCGTGATTTACAGACTCCTGCGACGATTCAGTTGCTCAAAAATCGATCTGCTGCGTTGCAAGCCTATAATGCAACCGCTAAAAACGACAGTATCCTGAACGAAATCTTTAGCTACGAAAATAGTCTGAAAGCGTACGGTGGACAATTGGAGGGGCTGCGGGACGCCAGTTTGATGGCGCGTAAAGCCGTTTTTGAAAATCAATTCAAGGCGGCTGCCAAAGCCAAGAATCTTCCTGCCAGCCAATTGAGTACCTGGGATGAAATTGCAGCCAGCACCGCCCAGCTACGGGCTATTTTTAAAGACGCGAATTACCTCGCCCCCAGCGAGCGGACAATGGGTGAACTGATGACGTTTGCCAACGTGGCCACGCAGTTTAGTGAATTGTTAGCTTCACGACCACAGGACGCCGAGCGAGCTCGTTCGTTGATGGTTTCGCCAGAGGTAACCGATATGGGATTGGAGGAGGCTTATCTGGTAGCTCACCTTACGGAAGCGCAGGCCGCTCTCGGTAACGACGACCCTTATGTAAAAGCAGCACTAACCGGGCCTGACGGCAAAAGACGAAGCCCGAAAGAAGCGGCAGCTTATCTTATCAAAAATACGAAGCTAACCGATCCGGCTTTTCTAAAAGAATTATCTACGCGGCCCAATGCGGCCAGTTCGTCAAATGATCCCATGCTGAAGTTGGCTCAAATAGGCTTTCCGCGTTATCTGGCTGCGGCTCGGCAAGCCCGCCAACTTACACAGCGACAGGAGGTTTTACGAGGCCAGTTGGGGCGTATGCTCTATGATGTGTATGGTACAGCAGTGCCACCCGATGCCACATTTTCGCTCCGAATTAATGATGGTGTTGTGCAATCATATAACTACAACGGTACAAAAGCACCCATTCTGACCACGTTTGCTGGGTTATATGATCGTAATTATTCGTTCGCCAATAAAGCGCCCTGGGATTTACCGGCTCGCTGGAAAAACCCACCGATGGAATTACTGAAGCAGCCCATGTGCTTTATTTCTACAAACGACATTATTGGCGGTAACTCCGGCAGTCCAATGATCAACAAGAATCGAGAGGCTGTAGGGCTAGCTTTCGACGGTAATATGGAGAGCCTGCCTGGTGAGTTTATCTTCGTGCCCGACTTAAACCGAACGATTTCGGTCCATACAGGTGGCATCATTGCTGCTATGCGATATATTTACAAAGCTGATCGCCTGATAAACGAACTGGTTGGGCCACCCGCTAAGCCCGTTTCGGTGAAGAAATAAAGGTTTTCAGTTTATAGTATTCGGTTTATGGTGGCTGACGCGTCAGCTAGCTATACATGCACCAGCCACCATAAACCGAATACTATAAACCAATTAATTACCAACCAATACACCCACCCAAGCCAATGACTAAATCTGAAATTCCAGTGATGCCTCAGTTTTTCGACCGGTATATCAATATCGCCGATAATGTATTCATCATGGATGCCCTCACCCAATATGCATCATTTGAAACGCTGATGCCAGTCTACAAACTCGAAGCACTTGGCGATCTACGCTATGCGCCCGAAAAATGGATGGTAAAAGATATTTTGCAGCACGTGATTGATACCGAGCGGATTATGTCGTACCGGGCTTTGCGATTTGCTCGAAATGATCAGACTAGTTTGCCGGGTTATGATGAGGAGCTGTTTGCCAAAAATGCCTACGCTACGCGCCGAACCATTCCCGATTTATACGCCGAATATGCTGACGTCAGGCAGTCGACCATTGCACTCTACAAAAGCTTTGACAATGAAATGCTGTTACGCAGCGGCATTTGTTTCCACCAGACCATTTCGGTACTGGCCCTTGGCTTTGTGATTGTGGGTCATGCCCGCCATCATGCCAATATTATCCGAGAACGCTATTTACCACTTCTAAACAAACTATGATCAAACAAACTTTCCTCTTTATCGCCATGACGGCGCAGGTTGTGTGCGCCCAGACAAAATCAAAAATAACGGCTACTGATCTCACACGAATTAAACTGGTTGGCGGTATTGAATTGGCTCCCGATGGGCAACGGGCCGTTTACACGCTGACAACTATTGAGCCTAACCCGGATCAGAAAGAAGAATACGACTACAAAACGCATATTTACCTAACAGGACTGAAGCCCGGTGATACCAAAGCCTTGACTCGCGGCCCCGAATCGGCCCGGCAGGCTACCTGGTCGCCGGATGGAAAGTGGATCGCATTTGCCCGGACAGTAAAAGCAAAGAGTCAGATCTTCATCATGTCGCTGGATGGGGGCGAAGCCTGGCAGTTGACGAACAGTACCTATGGTGCTTCTAACCCGATTTGGTCCCCTGATGGGAAACGAATTGCGTTTACGGGTGGCGTCACTATGGCGCAGATGCTGACCGATTCGTTGCTAAATCCAGCAAAAGGCGGGCCGTCGTGGTCGCTGGAAAAACCGGGTTTTACTAACAACAACTTTATTAAGGTCGATAAGAAGGTAAAGGCTAATCCAGATGGTTCACTGGCCGAAATTCGCGCTTACCTGAACAAAGATGTTGAGGATAAAAAGGCCAAAGTAATCACCCGACTCAATTTTCAGGGTGAAGCCACGACCGAGCCAGATATTACGTTCTCGCATTTATACGTAATTGATGTGGTTGAAGGCGCAACTCCCAAACCATTAACGCGGGGTTATGCTTCTTACGTTGCGGCTAACTGGTTACCTAACGGACAGGGTTTGTTAGCGGTATCAGATCGTGATTCACTCAAGCATCCGGATCGGGAACAGGACAATGCTATCTTCTTTATTGCAGCAGATGGTTCTGGTAAAAAAACGCTGGTCTTGGGCGAAGAAGGCAAAAGCTATGGCGCACCAGAAATCTCAGCCGATGGTAAGCAATTGGCATTTCTGGTTAGCCCGTCCGAAGGAGTTAATTTTTCGCAGATCGGTTTAGCCGCACTCAACGGAGCAACAGCGTCGGGTATTCAACTTGTCACCTTCGATCGGGCCGCTGGAAATCTGGTTTGGACGACTATCTCTGGCTCCGCAAAGGGTAAAAAAGCCGCTACGAGCGAGGTTATCTACTTTACAGCTTCCTCGAACGGCGGTGCGCCCTTATATAGGCTTGACCCGGCCACTCGTCAGGTAACCCAACTAACCGATTTTGAAACGGGTGTTACAGGATTTGATATCGTAGGCAATCGGGTTGTTCTGGCCAGAACTGAAGTCGCGAACCCATCGGAATTGTATGTGACGGACGAAACGGCTAAAGCGCAAACGAAACTAAGTAATCATAACGATTGGGTGGCGCAACGGCAGCTAAGTTTCCCACAAAAGCGCACCTATAAAAATTCGCTCGGCCAAACGGTGGATTACTGGATCATGAAACCTACCGTTTTCGAGGCCAATAAAAAATACCCGCTATTGCTCAATATGCACGGTGGCCCAACGGCTATGTGGGGTCCCGGTGAGCAGTCGATGTGGCACGAGTTCCAGTACATGTGTGCACAAGGCTATGGCATTGTGTATGCAAACCCACGTGGGTCGGGAGGCTATGGCATCAATTTCCAGCGAGCCAATATTAAAGATTGGGGTACTGGTCCAGCTGAGGATGTACTAGCCGCCGAAAGCGATGCCGCTAAGGAGGCCTGGGTTGATACGAGTCGGCAGGTGATTACGGGCGGTTCGTATGCAGGTTACCTCACCGCCTGGATTGTTGGCCACGATAACCGATTTAAGGCTGCTTTTGCGCAACGGGGTGTATATGACCTAACCACGTTTCTGGGCGAAGGCAATGCCTGGCGTCTCATTCCGAACTACTTCGCTTACCCCTGGTCGGCGGATGCCAAGGTGTTGGAGACTAATTCCCCATACACGTTCGTGCAGAATATCAAAACTCCCTTGTTGATCAAGCACGGCGAAAATGATCTTCGAACGGGGCCTATTCAGAGCGAAATGATGTATAAGAGCCTCAAAATATTGGGTCGCCCCGTTGAATATGTACGGATGCCGGGTGCTACACATGAATTGAGCCGGACGGGTAATGTTCGTCAGCGAATTGACCGGATACTACGCATTTATGAATTCTTCGAACGATATATCGGTCCCGGTTCGCAGTTGGTGAAATAGATGTAGTGTTAAGTAGCGCGGGAGGAAACCCGCGCCTGATGAGTCTCACATTAGAACTCCAGGCGCGGGTTTCCTCCCGCGCTACTTTTTAAATGAACCGTAAACTAAAGGAGAA
Source organism: Spirosoma foliorum (assembly GCF_014117325.1). Taxonomy (NCBI): domain Bacteria; kingdom Pseudomonadati; phylum Bacteroidota; class Cytophagia; order Cytophagales; family Cytophagaceae; genus Spirosoma; species Spirosoma foliorum. The sequence continues at coordinate 7,710,299 of NZ_CP059732.1, forward strand.
TGAGGCTCAATTCTTTATTTCAATAAGTTTATGGCGATCATTAACCTGCTCAAACCATGACTAGTCGCTACCTGTTTTTTTGCTTGCTTTTTTTGACAACCGCCAGCTTCGCGCAAATCGCAAATGATAATACGCTGAAAGCGCAGATCGACGGAAAAGAGTTTACAACGCAGCCGCGTCGGATTAAGATTGGCACCTTCTGGTGGATAACTGCCAATACCGTAAAGCCCGACAAATCGCTCCGGATCTGGTTAGGTCGCTTTGATAAAAATGATGTGCTTGAGCCAGGTACTTATCTGGTTGTCGATGCCGATAAACCGGACACCAAGGAGAACAAGAAGAAATATGAGGATATGGGCAAATACAAAGGTATTGCCGTGATCAAATACGTCGAAGAAACCAGAGAGCCTCGTATGGAGTACCACGTCGGGAAATCAAAGAATGCCGACGAGACCATACAGGTTAAAATGGGTTCAGATGGTTTTCTGGAAGCCACCTTTGCGAGTACCCTAGAAGGTAGCTACTGGAAAGAAAAAGCGTCTGCCACCGTTTTTGGCGGTATGGGACGCCTAATGAATAAAGTGCAGGATAAAGCTATTACCAAAGCGTCGGGTTACGATTCGGATATCGATCCCGAAGGAAACGGCTATAAAAAGCAGGAGAAAGTGGACCAGATCGTTATTACGAATGGCACATTCAGACTGAAATTAAACTAAACCTGATTTGCCCTATACAGGTAACCAGGACATACATTCCATCGATAATTCGATCATTTTGTCTTCATATGGGTTTTTAAGCCGATATGAAGACTTTTTTTTACGTGATTTGCAAACATGAGTAAGCAACAGGAATCGCTCGAAGAAGCCCATAAGTTTCGCTACTGGAAAAGCCAGATGGAAGCGAACGGTATGAAAATTAATGCTATCAAGGACGCCTATATTCGGCGCAGGCATAATGGCGAAGTGCTATTTGCCATGCTCGAAGTGGATGCCGATACGCCCGAAGGGGATAAAATTCCGCCCGCGTTATTTCTGAAAGGCCATGCCGCATCCATGCTGGTCTGCCTGATTGATAAAGATACGCGCGAGAAATTTGTAGTATTGGTGAAGCAACGACGTATTGCCGATGGCTCTCAAACCTTCGAACACCCGGCCGGTATGGTCGATGCCAGTGATGATCCGGGCGATGTGGCAGCGCGTGAGATCGGCGAGGAAATCGGGCTGACCGTTACGGCGGATGAATTGACGAAACTCAACCCCCGTGTTTGGTATCCCAGCACCGGCACCAGCGATGAAGGCATGCATTTTTTCTATATCGAGAAAGAAATGAGTCGCGACGAGATTATGGCTTTTCACCTAAAAAATATGGGTAGCGAAGCCGAGCATGAACGTATTACGAGTGTAGTGGCTACCATCCCTGAATCGCACAAACTCATCACTAATGTGAATGGATTGTTGCTTAACTTCCTGTATTTGCAGCATGTTAAGGACTATGAGACAATGAAGTTGTTATAATCAGGTTTACGGTTTATGGTATTTGGTTTACGGTGGCTGACGCGTTTTTGAGACCTGCTAACTTTAACCGAATACCGTAAACTAAATACCATAAACCAAAATATTATGGACGAATTTATGCAGGAGGCCATTAACCAGGCCCGAAAAAGCTTGAGCGAAGGCGGCATCCCTATTGGATCAACACTCATTAAAAATGGTAAGCTAGTAGCTTCTGGCCACAACAAGCGCGTTCAGGAAGACAACCCAATTCTGCATGGCGAAATGGACTGCCTGAATAATGCGGGCCGTGTTGGCTCGTTTCGGGATACCGTTATTTACTCCACCCTGATGCCATGCTATATGTGCGCGGGTACCATTGTTCAGTTTAAAATCCCGAAAGTAATTGTCGGAGAATCACGGACGTTTCCAGGAGCACGGGAATTCATGGAGCAGCATGGGGTAGAAGTGATTGACCTCGATTTGCCCGAATGCGTTGACATGATGAATCAGTTCATTGCCGAAAAACCAACACTCTGGAACGAGGATATCGGCGAGTTATAAGTGGATGCCTTATGTTACCTATGCAGGCTTGATACGTCACATAAGGCATCACCGTAACTAACTGAACTTGTGCGATTTTCTGTGCTTTTTATTGCGCTTGCAATAGGCTATTCTCTTGCTTTTGACGTACAAGCTCAACGATCAGAAATCTGGCGTGAAAAGCCCGGAACCTGGTTGCTCAATAGTGGTTTAGGCACTACACGCTATACCGGTGATTTAAGCGAACTTGGGAACATAAGCCATTTACAGGTAGGAGTAGCTTTTAATCTGGCTGCAACCTATCGGGTTTCACAACAGCTGTCATATAGAGCTGAGGCCCAATTTTACTACATCTACGCCGATCAAAAATATACCCGAAATTATTACAACAATCTGTCGTTCAGAAGCCTAAATCCCGATGTTTGGGCAGGCGTGCAAGTGGATTTCTGGCCAATTAATGATCCATACCGCGCCACCATTCCTTATGCTATAGCGGGTGTTGGTATGACGTACATGCGCCCTAAGGCGGTTTATCTGGGGCAATCCTACGGTTTGTCCGTACTTCAGACGGAGGGGGTTAAGTATAGTCAGTTGACGGGTATTATTCGGTATGGATTTGGCGTGCCTTTGTTGGCTAATGAACGCTTTAGATTTAATCTGGAGGGTACTTACACGCATGTTTTAAGCGATTATCTGGACGACGTCAGTTCGGTTTATCCGGATCGTAGTGGTATGCAACCCTTAGCTGCGGCCTTATCAGATAGGCGGGCTGAATTAGGAACAACGCTCAATCAACCGGGTGAACAGCGGGGAAATACGGGTAAAAATGATGGGTATTTCGTCGTATCAGGTCGTTTGATCTTCGTTATTATCACGCCCGGTCAGCGGAGTTATCGCCGGCAAATTGGTCGTTAGGCTTTTGGGGGCTTTTACTGTATTTTTGGGGCTAAACCCGGCAGTGATGCCTTTCTCAACCGAATGAATCCAGCAATTTTTGTCGATGCCCTTCAGCAAGAACTCCAATCTATTCAGTATGGGCAAGATCCTCCCGAACTCTACGATCCCATTCGGTATATTATGAATCTTGGTGGTAAGCGCATGCGGCCTCTACTAACCCTCATGTCGACTTACCTCTTTACCGACGACTGGCAGAAAGCGGTTCGCCCTGCCTTAGGCGTAGAGGTTTTTCACAATTTCACACTCATGCACGACGACATCATGGATCAGGCTCCTTTACGTCGTGGACATCCAACTGTGCACGAAAAGTGGGACGGAAACACGGCTATTTTGTCGGGAGATGTCATGCTGGTCAATGCGTATCAGTTATTGTTGTCGATAGAAGCGGATAAATTAAAGCCCGCTTTAGAACGCTTTAGCCGAACGGCCGCCGAAGTGTGTGAAGGCCAGCAGATGGATATGAATTTCGAGACTCGCTGGGATGTTACTGAGGCCGAATATGTCGACATGATTCGCCTGAAAACGTCGGTGTTGCTCGGTTATGCACTTGAACTGGGTGGATTGATTGCGGGTGCTGATACCGAAACGACTCGCCATTTGTATGAAGGAGGGATGAACATTGGCGTTGGTTTCCAGTTAAAAGATGATTTGCTGGATGTTTATGGCGACCCTATCAAGTTCGGGAAGCAGGTTGGTGGCGACATTATTGCAAATAAAAAAACCTTTCTACTGATCGAAGCCCTTCAGCAAGCCAAAGGAGAAGTTCGGGATGAGTTGACCAACTGGTTAACGCTAACGACGTTTGATAAAGCCGAAAAAGTACAGGCGGTCACCGCTATTTATGATCAGTTGGGTATTCGCCAAAAAACGGAAACGCGCATTAACGAATACTTTGCCCGCGGTTTTGCCAATTTCGATCAAATCAATGCTGACCCAGATCGGAAAAATTTATTGATTCAATTCACTCGCCAACTAGTCGAACGCGAAAGCTGAGCTTATGTATGATGTAGGATATATGGTGTAGGACGGCTAGTCTCTCAATAATATATCCTGCATCATACATCCTACATAAAACCATGAGTATAACCATAATTATCATAATCATCACGGTCCTTGTCAGTGTGCTGGCCTGGAGGGACTACAGCCTGATGGAGCGGTTTATTATGAACCCTTATCGAGTGACGCATAAGGGAGAATATTATCGACTCATCACGTCGGGTTTTCTGCATGCCGATTGGGGGCATTTGCTCTTCAATATGATCAGCTTTTACTTTTTTGCTGGATTCATTGAGCAACTATTTTACTATTTGTTTGGTGGAAATGGCGCTATCTATCTAATTGGTTTCTACATAGCGGCTATTGTCGTATCCGACATTCCAACCTTTCTAAAGCATAGAAACGATCCTGGGTATAACTCACTAGGGGCATCTGGTGGGGTAGCAGCCATTATTTTCGCAACGATTCTGTTCCGGCCCTTAACACCCATTTATTTGTTCTTTATTCCGATCGGTATTCCTGGCTTTATTTTTGGCCCGCTCTATCTGGCTTATTCCTACTACGAATCTCGCCGTGGTATGGGAAATATCAATCACGATGCTCACTTCTATGGTGCGTTGTTTGGCGTCTTGTTCATGATTATCGTCTATCCTGAGGTAATTCCCGCCTTTTTGGAACAGATTGCTGGCTGGCGCCTGTTTTAGTGGATACAATTTCGTTGTAGTCTTACCATGTTTAGCCTATTCAATCAACCGTACCCATCTACCAACCCACCATTGCAGGAACTGCGTAAGGCTGCGTTAATTGGGGTATTTGTTGGTTTGTTTTTGCTAATCTTTCAACCCTTTGGCATCAGCTTATGGGAGACTCCGTATAAAACCCTCAAAATAATAGGTTTCGGAGTTGTGGCATTTGGTATAACGGTCATCAACTTTATCGTTTGGCCGCTACTATTTCCCCGGGTGTTTGCCGAGAATACCTGGACCGTTAGCCGGGAAATTCTGTTTGTAACGGCGAATGTTTTACTAATTGCCATCGTCAACCGATTGTATCTGGCAGCCTTGTTAGAGCCCGGCGAAAAGAGCGGACTGAGTTGGCTGAACATGATTCTGGTAACTTTCCTGATCGGGATATTTCCTGTGACGGCTTTGGTACTGCTTAACTACATCCGGCAACTCAAAAAATATAGCCGTTCTGCAGCCGATCTACCAGTTTATCTTCCTGCTTCTGATGGATTACCGGAAGCTGGAGAAGTAAGAGTTCATTCGCCTGAATTAACCGATTCGACGGTGACGCTTTTAGCCGATAACGAGAAAGATAAATTGGTTTTATCTGCCGAATCACTGATTTTCATCGAATCCAGCGACAACTACTGCACGGTTGTTTACCTTAAAAATGGTCAGCCAGCCAAACCACTTTTGCGCAGTAGCCTAAGCCGATTAGAAAAGCAGGTCGATCAACCACATATTGTTCGGTGCCATCGTTCGTATGTCGTTAATCTGAATCGAGTTGAGCGAGTAACGGGGAATGCACAGGGCTACAAACTTCACTTATTGGGCGGACTGTTTCAAATTCCGGTAGCGCGTCAGTATAATGAAACGCTGGTTGCCGAGTTGAAAGCGTTGTAAAATACCCCACCATTCGTCCCAAATGACGTTTTTCGGTGCCGAACATCCCTAAAGTTGCTGTTCACCCCTTTTAGTTGTAGCGAGCCAACAGGCCAGTGTAAGTTTGTCTCAACGAACGACAAGCACACAAACGGTCATGAAAACGCTGATTATTTCTCTACTGATTCTTCATATCGCTACTGGCTTCACGGCTTTGCTAGTTGGCCTGATTCCGATGTTTTCTAAAAAAGGCGATAAACTGCATAATCGGGCTGGACTAGTTTATGTCTACTGCATGATTACGGTTGCCATTACGGCCATACTTCTATGCGGCTTACAACCTTTCAAAATGATGCGATTATTTCTGACGGGTATCGCAATCTTTAGTTTCTACCTGAGCATGACGGGCTGGCGCGCCACGAAGCAGAAGAAAACAGGCCCAACATCATTCGACAAAGGGCTTACCTTCGTAACGCTTTTGGTCAGTATAGCTATGATCGGTTTCGGGATGTATTTGATGGCGCTGAACGGGGCATCATTCTTCCCTATTTTATTCTCCTTTTTCGGTGTATTAACCTTGATCTTTGCTGGGCGTGATGTTCGACAAATGACGCAGCCTACTGAAAAAATGCATTGGTTCTTTCAGCATTTCACCCGGATAGGCGGTTCCTATATTGCTACGTTTACAGCCGCTTTAGTCACGAATTTGGCTCGCATATTGCCCGCCAACGCACCTGAATGGGCTGGTACGTTAGGCTGGATTGCGCCAAGTATTATTGGCGGCATGCTTATTGGTCGGACTGTAGCGTATTATAAAAAGAAGTTCAGTGCTACGAAGACTCCCGTGGTGGTTGCCTAAGTCATTTTTGCAGCGACTCTTTGGCCGTTGCCAGCGCTTTCTCGGCCCACAGTTTCATTTGTTTGCCTGAATAATGCAGCCCATCGGAGGCAAATTGTTTGTCATCAGTTGAAGCCGCACGGGTAAGAGGTGTAATGTCAACGAAAGCGATGGTTGCTTTTGCGCATTCATCCTTAGCAATGGCGTTGAATTGGTCAATTTCCTGCGCTATTCTGGCTTTGCTCTGGCCAACTGCATAGGGGGAATAGCCCCAGTCAGGAATCGAAAGCACAAAAACGTGAGCTGTTTTCCCCCCTGCAAATTTGGTTGCCGTTTGTAGCAACTCCCGAAACTCGGTTCGATATGTGTCCTGACTCTGACCTCGGTATTGATTGTTGACGCCAATTAGCAATGAGACCAGATTATATGTTTTCTGGTTTCCGCTGGCTTTAATGGCTGTCTGCAATTCGGATGTTGTCCAGCCAGTTTTGGCGATTATATCCGGGTTGCCAACATCTAATCCATCTTTTCGCAGAAGACCTGCTAACTGAACGCTCCAGCGATCACTTTCAGAAACACTTTCGCCAATAGTATATGAATCGCCCAGCGACAGAAAGCTGTATTTCGATGTCTTAGGAGCTGTATCTTCAGGCATGTCGTAATGGGTAGAAGCTAGGAAAGAAACCAGAACCAGGATTTGTGTGATTTTATTGATTACCATGATTTCTCTAAATCGTTGATTATCTATCTGCAATAAACGGTAAGTAGACAGAGTCAGATTTTAAAAATCATAGTCGGTCAATAAAATCATACAAATCCCGCGGGGCCGCCCGTGCGGTTCAGACTATTCCTGTTCCAGCAAATACGCCTTGATAAACGGATCGAGGTCACCATCTAAAACGGCTTCGGTGTTCGATGTTTGATAACCTGTTCGGTGGTCTTTCACCCGCCGGTCATCTAACACGTACGAGCGAATCTGCGAACCCCACTCGATTTTCTGTTTACTCGCTTCTACCTCGGCACGGGCCGCATTACGCTTCTGCACCTCAATTTCGTAGAGCTTTGATTTCAGTAAGCGGATCGCCACTTCCTTATTTTGTAATTGACTCCGTTCCTGCTGACACTCGATAATCAAACCCGATGGTTTGTGTTTGAGTCGGACAGCCGTTTCAACTTTGTTTACGTTCTGTCCACCAGCACCACCCGACCGGAACGTATCCCAGTCAATATCGGCCGGATTTACCTCAATCTCAATCGTATCGTCAACCAGAGGATAGGCATATACGGAAGCAAACGATGTGTGCCGACGGGCGTTGGAGTCGAAGGGAGAAATGCGCACCAGCCGGTGAACGCCATTTTCTGACTTCAGGAAACCATAAGCCAATGGGCCATCTACTTCGATGGTAGCCGATTTGATACCGGCCGTATCGCCATCCTGATAATCGACCTGTTTCAGCCCATAGCCGTGTTTTTCGGCCCAACGCATATACATACGGTAGAGCATCTCGGCCCAGTCCTGGCTTTCGGTACCACCAGCTCCGGCATTTATTTCGAGGACAGCGCTGAGCTGATCTTCCTCATTACCCAGCATTTTCTTGAGTTCGAGCTCGTCGAGTGTTTCTTTGAGCTTACTGCCTTCCTCGTCCACTTCTTCCTCGCTCACATCGCCCGCTTCGTAGAATTCGAACAACGTTTCGAGATCACCGAACTGGCTATTTAGCTTTTCATAACCGCCGGTCCAGCCTTTTAGCGCGCGAACCTGCTTCATTACACCTTCGGCTCGGGCGGCATCGGTCCAGAACTCTGGCTGGAAGGTCTGCTGTTCGAGTTCCGCTAATTGTTCTTTCTTGGCATCGTAGTCAAAGATACCTCCTTAGAGCCTCTACTCTGGCTCTCAAGTCGGTCAACTGGTCGGTTGTCATGAACTTGTCGTGTTGTTAAAAAATGAATCGTGATGCAGAGAAATTATGGAAATCTCCACCCCTTTAATGATTAATCGCAAAGATAGAACAAAAGAAAGTGGGAGAGAGGTTTCACGAAGTACGTGTGGAAAGCTGATAGTCGTAATTAACAGGGAATTGAGACGAATAGCCCCGAATCAACTTTTCGGCCTACCTTTGTGTTCTGTAATCACGGACATTACACATTTTTCATTATACATTTTTCTAAAAACTAATGGCTTCACAGTACGACGTAATCGTTGTGGGTAGCGGGCCTGGCGGCTATGTAGCCGCTATCCGGGCGTCGCAGTTAGGGTTGAAAACCGCCGTTATTGAGCGCGAAAGTCTTGGCGGCATTTGTCTGAACTGGGGCTGTATCCCAACCAAAGCCCTGCTCAAGTCAGCGCAGGTTTTTGAATATATCAAGCATTCTGCCGATTACGGGATCACCGTTTCGGGCGAATCGAAAGCTGATTTTGCTGCCGTTATCAAGCGGAGTCGGGGTGTAGCTGATGGCATGAGCAAAGGCGTTCAGTTCCTGATGAAGAAAAATAAAATTGATGTGATCAACGGTTTTGGTAAGGTAAAACCCGGCAAGAAAATCGACGTAACGGCTGCTGACGGGAAAGTTACCGAATACGAAGCCAAACACATCATTATTGCTACCGGCGGTCGCGCTCGTCAATTACCAAGCGTTCCCATTGATGGCAACAAAGTGATCGAGTACCGTAAAGCCATGACGCTGGAAAAGAAACCAGACAGCATGCTTGTGATTGGCTCAGGTGCGATCGGCGTTGAATTTGCCTACGTCTATGCCAGCATGGGTACCAAAGTGACGATCATCGAGTTTCTTCCCAATGTTGTACCTGTTGAGGACGAAGACATCTCGAAAGAGTTGGCTAAACAGTACAAAAAGATCGGGATCGATATCTACACCAAGTCGGAAGTAACGAAAGTAGATACGAGTGGCAGCGGTTGTAAAGTGTTTGTAAAAACTCCTGATGGCGAAAAAACCTTTGATGTCGACGTCGTACTATCAGCTGCTGGTGTAGTTGCGAACATCGAAAATATTGGTCTGGAAGAAGTGGGTATTGCCGTTGATCGGGGCAAAATCGTTTCTGATGATTATTACCGTACCAACGTTGAAGGCTATTATGCCATCGGCGATGTAACGAAAGGCCAGGCGCTGGCACACGTTGCCTCTGCCGAAGCGATCATCTGCGTTGAGAAAATTGCTGGCTTACCACACGTTGAGCCGCTGAACTACAATAACATTCCTGGTTGTACCTATTGCACACCCGAAATCGCATCAGTAGGTTATACCGAGAAAGCTGCTCGCGAAGCAGGTTATGAATTAAAAGTTGGCAAGTTCCCATTTACGGCATCGGGTAAAGCGAAAGCAGCTGGGGCTCCAGAAGGCTTCGTGAAAGTTATTTTCGATGCTAAATACGGCGAGTTCTTAGGCGCTCACTTCATCGGCACAAACGTGACCGAAATGATTGCCGAAGTAGTAGCCGCTCGTAAACTGGAAACGACGGGCGAGGAAATCCTGAAAACGGTTCACCCGCACCCAACCATGTCGGAAGCTATTAAAGACGCTACCGAAGCTGCCTACGGTGAAGCGATTCACTTGTAGTCAATGAATAATGGGTAATGTAGAATGACTAATGAAAAGCCTCTGCTCGTCATTAGTCATTCTACATTACCCATTATTCATTGACTATCACTTATTTCAAAATCTTCCAGCGCATCACGCCAAGTTTCGTCAGGAAATAAAAGAGGGAAGTACGAAGAACGCCGAGACCGTAGATAGAACTGCGTCGGAAGTTGATAGAAGAGGCTTCATCAAAATACTTGGTCGGACAGGTGACCTCGCCAATTTCATAGCCTTTATAGAAAATCTGAGCGATCATTTCGTTATCGAAAATGAAATCGTCAGAATTATGGGTGAAGTCCAGATTGCGGAGGACTTCGCCAGAAAATGCCCGGTAGCCTGTATGGTATTCCGAAAGTTTCTGGTTCATGAGAATATTTTGCGTGAGCGTCAGAAACCGGTTGGCAATGTACTTATACATTGGCATGCCACCTTTTAACGCGCCCTTCCCCAGAATACGCGAAGCAAATACAACCGGATATAGGTCATTGCCAATAATTGTAATCATGGCAGGCAGCAGTAGGGGCGTATATTGATAATCGGGGTGGAGCATAACCACAATATCGGCCCCTAATTCAATTGCTTTAGCGTAACAGGTTTTCTGGTTGCCACCATAGCCTTTATTTCGATCGTGACGGATAACATGCCGAATTCCCAGATTACGAGCTACTTCGACCGTGTTGTCAGGACTGGCATCATCAACTAAAATAACATCATCAACTAAATCAAATGGAATTTCACGGTAGGTACGTTCCAGCGTTAGGGCTGCCCGATAGGCGGGCATTACTACAATCACTTTTTTGTCATTAAACATGGGGCAAAATTAACAGGTGGGTATTACTGTACCAATATTTTTAACAATTACAGCCATTTCCTTCAGGATATTGGGTGTAGATTTGTTGTTTAACCAAGCCTACTATCAGATCCCGGCCTTAATTGGCTGTATATTTAGCAATTATGTTTTCCAGCGAAACTCTATTTTTTCTTGCTTTTGCCACTTTTGTTCTTCTAATCATGACCATAGATCTTGGAATTTTCTCCAAGAAGAAAAGCCATGTTGTCGAGTTCAAAGAGGCTGCCATCTGGAGTGCCATTTGGGTTGCTTTATCTATTGGCTTTTATTTTTTTCTGCAAAATTACGGTTACCTGGTTCACGGCATCGATTCATTTGCCCGGCTTCAGGAAGTACGCGATCTATATGCTGATCATGTAAAAATTGTTCCCGGCAATTTCGCGGCCAGTTTAGATCATTTTCAGGCCAATATGTCTTTGGAGTACATTACCGGCTACCTGGTGGAGTATTCTCTTTCGGCCGATAATATTTTTGTATTTATACTGATATTCAGTTCATTCGGCGTTCATGAGCGGTACTACAAAAAGATTCTGGTGTGGGGAATTCTAGGCGCAATTATACTACGATTTATTTTCATTTTCGTAGGTTCAGCACTGATTCAGCGTTTCGAATGGATTATGTATCTGTTCGGTGCCTTTCTGGTTTATACAGGAATCCAATTGTTTTTTCAAAAAGAAGAAGATGAAAAAATTGAACCTGCCGGCCACCCTGTTATTCGGTTTGCGAGCAAATACCTGAATGTTTATCATCGTAATGTGACGGATAATTTCTTTGTCCGCCGGAAGTCCGATAAAAAACTTTTTGTCACTCCTTTATTTCTGATCGTTATTGTCATCGCCTTTACCGATTTAGTATTCGCCGTTGATTCAATTCCTGCTATTTTTTCCATTACCAAAGACCCCTATATCGTCTTTTTCTCGAATGTTTTTGCTATCATGGGGCTGCGATCTATGTTTTTCTTCTTATCCAGCATCATGAGCCAGTTCCGTTTCCTGAAAATTGGATTAGCGGTACTACTGACGTTTATCGGAGCCAAAATGTTGGCGGAGCATTGGTTGGCGGAAATGGGCTTCAAGCCTGTTTATTCGCTTTATATTATTATCGGAATTCTTGGTGTCAGTATTTTGGCATCGTGGTTAATACCTGAAAAGAAAGAGGAAAGCAGTAGCTAAGCTATTTCCAGAATGATGTAAGAAGGCCCATCGGTAATTTCTACCGATGGGCCTTTTTTTATTCTTAAAATGGGAATATATGTAATTTTTTAAGGTTTATAGGATTGGTTATTCATGGATCATATATTTTTACTTTAGAGTTAATCTAAATAAAATTACGTATATCGTTGGTATGCTTGTCGGACATGCCACGAAATACGACCCTACTGAAGTATGGGCTGCATAGTCTACTACGTATAAAATAAACGATGACAGCGAAAAAACTGGTTGGTCAGATACATCTTTGGCTAGGGCTGGCGTCCGGTCTATTGGTATTTGTTGTCGCGACAACAGGATGTATTCTGGCGTTTGAGCAAGAGATTAAGAGCGTTCTGCGTCCTTATCAATTTATGGAGCCTGAAGTCAATAAAACGCTTATGGCTCCCTCAAAGCTAGAGTCCATTGCCGAGAAGCTAGTTCATGGTAAACCAGCTAAAGGGATTATATATGGAGGAAGCGGCCGTACGGCTATTGTCCAATTTTACGGCGCTGCTCCCGATTACTACTACCAGGTATACATCAATCCGTATACGGGGAAAGTGCTGAATGTGCAGGATGAAGAGACCGATTTTTTCCATTTTATTCTCCACGGCCATTACTATTTGTGGCTACCCGAAACCATTGGGCAGTCTGTAGTCGCTTATGGGACCCTGGTTTTTACCATTTTGTTAGTTACAGGACTGGTGCTGTGGTGGCCTAAAAACTTTAAGAAAGCCAACCGCGATAAGAGCTTTAAAATAAAATGGAGTGCTAAATGGCGTCGGGTTAACTACGATTTACACAATGTGCCCGGTTTTTATGCTCTCCTCTTTTCGTTGCTGTTGGCGGTAACCGGACTGATTTTTGGTTTGGAATGGTTTTCGAATTCGATTTACTGGGCTACTACGGGTGGTAAAACTATTCCTGAATACAAACAGCAATTTTCAGACACGACAGTTGCCCGGCAGTTTATAGCCCCCATAGACGTCGTTTGGCAGCAGTTATCAAAAAACAAGCCTGAAACCGCAGGCATTTATGTCTCTTGCCCAGAAAAGCCATCTGAAACCATTTCTGCGTATGTGAATTACGTGCCCGGCACCTATTACAAATTAGATTATTACACGTTTGACCAGCAAACGCTAAAACCCATCGCTGTTGAAGGCCCCTACGCAGGTCCTTATGCGAAGGCGGGTTTGGGAGATAAATTTCGGCGAATGAATTACGATATTCACACAGGCGCTATTTTGAGTCTACCCGGAAAAATAGTGGCATTTTGTGCTAGCCTGATTTGCGCTACTCTCCCCATTACGGGCTTTATAATTTGGTGGGGTCGTCGTAAGAAGGCTAAGAAACAATCGAAAAAGGCGCTTGCCAAGCCTGTCTCGATGAAGAGCGACTATCAGCCCGTCAGCCGGATTAGCTGATCATTGCCTGACTGACACCACTATAACTCACAGAATTTATAGGATTTAAAAGATTCAGAGGATTTTTTACCTTGTAAAACGTTATAATCCTGTGAATCCTATAAATCCTGTGAAAACCCCGCAAGGCCGCCTGGCGGTTCAAACTGTACTCAAAACCTTTCGTCGACGCTTAACTAATCTGAGTAGTCGTAATCGTTCGTTATTGCTAACGAGTCTACCTGCCGGACAGTACCTGGACTTACAGGAAACAGATTTTCTACTAAATAAGCCCGCATTCACGATCATTGCTGATTTGATCGGACGGAAGCCATCGGTTGCATTATGCGAGGTGCTTGATGCTCGTCAGGAACGTAGTAATGAAGTTAGCCGAAAGCTTCGCCGGATTGACCGTATGGCCCGATTCATCGAAGAGGAGCGCGGTACAGAAGATCTCTATGTTGGCTGGCCATTTGTAAAAGGGAAATTTTTGGACGAAACCGTGGTGCATGGGCCACTTCTTTTCTTCCCTGTTAAAATTGAACAGCAGGGGAAATTCTGGAAAATTACTCGCCGGGGCGATGAATTAGCTTTTTTAAATCCAACGCTTGCCTTAGCCTATGGACAGTTTAATCAGGTAAAACTGCCCGACGAAATCGTTGAAAAGACGATGGATGATTTTGATCGAGACCCGACAATTTTTCGTACGCAACTGTATGAATGGTTAAAGACCACTCCGCTCGAAATCAATTTTAATCAAGACTTATTTACCGATAAATTCCAGTTTTTTAACAAGCAGAGCGCTAAGGACCTTGCTCAACTTGAACGTACTGGCGAGCTAAAGCTTTATTCGGAAGCGGTACTTGGTATTTTTCCGCAAGCAGGCTCGTTTCTGGTTCCAGACTATGATGCGCTCCTTGCACGGAGCCAGGAACAGGGAGCAGGGGATGAAGAGGAAGTAGTAGACGGGCAAGACATTGCTGATACAGAAGCCCTGGTGCCCTCATTGCTGTTCCCTGTCCCTGGCTCCCTGCCCCCTACATCTTTCCTCGCTGAAAAATCCATTCACACGCCTTTGCCATTGGATGCATCGCAGGAGGCAGCTGTGCGGGCGGTAAAAGCAGGGCAGTCATTGGTAGTACAGGGGCCGCCGGGTACGGGAAAATCGCAGCTGATCGCCAATTTGATGGCCGATGCAGCTGCATCGGGCAAGCGTGTGCTGTTAGTATGTCAGAAACGGGCTGCGCTTGATGTCGTTCAGGAACGACTTCGCCAAGTAGGTATGGCTCCATTTATTGCCCTAATTCATGACTTTCAAGACGATCGTCGGACGTTGTACGCACAAATTGCCAGCCAGATTAATCAGCTAGATGCCTATCGACAACAGAATAATAGCTTAAATGCGGTGCTGCTCGAACGTGATTTCGAGATTGAAAGTCGCCGGATCGATGAAACGCTTGGCGAATTGCAAGCCTTTAAGCAGGCGTTATTTGATACAACTGAGAGTGGGGTATCAGCAAAGGAGTTGTATTTAACCTGTGCATCAGCTGTTCCAGTTATTCAGTTGGATGATATTTATCCACAATTCCACTTGCTGAATGTGGATAACTTTATTCGGAGGCTGACAGATTATGCGGCTTATCAACAACGGTTAGGCCAACAGAATAGCTGGGCGGAGCGTGTCAGTTTTGCGGCATTTACAAACGCTGATTTAAGTAAAGCAGATCAAACTATTACTAAATGGGTACAGCTATACGATACGACGAATGAACAGACAGTTCGATTGGTTGGAAATCCATTATCATTGGCACAATTAGCAACTTGGCAAGCTCATGATTGGGAAATAACGGCCTTGCTAAATTTGCTTGACTCACCAGCATGGGCCGTCGCAAAACAGTTGCGCAATTTGCCTACCCATCCGGTGCTAACAACGGAGGAAGCGAAATTTGAGCAACTCGCGCATGCCTGGGAGGAATCTTTAGAATTACCTGGCCCTGAAACTTCGCTGGTAACAGCTGAATTGCGAGCGTTTAAAGCTTTGTTGGCCGATGCATTGACAGCCCGATCAGCCTGGGTAAGCTGGAATTGGTGGCAATTGACCAATGCGGGTAAGGCGCAACTACAGCTGGTTGCATCAGCAAACTCATTAACGCTTACGGAAGCTGATTTACAAACGTTAGCTACCAAAGTAGATAAACGTATCCGGTTGGAGGCTACTCGGTATGAAGCCAACTCGTTATTGCTTGGGTTATCGCTTCCCGAACAGCCTGATAGTATTCGGCTTTTGCATCGTGCACAACATATAGTGGAGCGCATTAATGATAGTCAACCGATAGCGCAATTACCCGAATCGTGCTGGCAGTCGTATAAGCAATTTGTTGAAACAATTACCCAGTTATTAGGGGTTGCGGCAACTGTAGAGGAGGAACGAATTAGCGCGCAAGTCTATCTGACCGCGAACCAACTTAATGGTATTTGGGAAGATAGTTCATTAGCCATTCAACTTCGGCAGGCCCTCCGCGAGGATTTCGATCTTCTGGTCGAATCAGATCGGCTACAGGAAGGCTTTTCTGAGCACGAGCAAATTGTGGTTAAACGACTGGAACAACTAGAGCCAGATCGGTGGGTAATTGATTTCCAGACAAGCCTGCGTCGTGCCTGGCTCGACCATATTGAGATGGCGTACCCTGAACTTCGGAGTGTATCGTCGCTCAAAATGGGACAATGGGAGCAAATACTACAGGAAAGCGTCTTACGAAAGCAAGCCTTGAGTCGCGATATTCTGCTTGTCAAGCTCCGTGAACAAACCTATCGAAATCTGACGTTCAACCGCCTGAACAACATCGTTACGTATCGTGATTTACTCCATCAAACAACCAAAAAGCGGAATGTATGGCCGGTCCGAAAATTGATGGAATCGTTTGCCGACGAAGTCTTTAAACTGGTCCCATGCTGGTTAGCGTCGCCTGAATCAGTTTCAGCTATGTTCCCGCTGACCGAAGGACTTTTTGATCTGGTCATCTTTGACGAAGCGTCACAGTGTTTTTCTGAAAATGGCGTTCCGTCCATTGTTCGGGGCAAACAGGTAGTTGTAACTGGCGATAATCAACAGTTGCGCCCTAGTGATCTTTATCGTACACGCCTGGACGAATCAGAGTTTGACGAGGAAATTCCCGTAGCTTTAGAAGTGGAGTCGCTTCTGGAACTGGCAGCTCAACAACTCCCGCAGGTGTCGTTAACGGAACATTATCGTAGTCATTCACTCGATCTAATTAGCTTCTCAAACGAACATTTCTATCAGAATAAACTATCACTCTTGCCACATTTCGATGAGATTAATAAACAAGAACCAGCCATCCGTTATTTGAATGTAAAAGGTATCTGGCAACAGAACACAAATCCTGTTGAAGCTGAAGCCGTTTTACAACTCCTCGAGCAATTAGCCACTGAATTACCTGATCGTTCCATAGGTATTGTGACGTTCAACTATCCCCAGCAGCAGTTAATTCAGGATATGCTGGAGAGTAAACGTAGCGAAAGCATCTTGTCTGTAGAAGGCAATGCGGACAAGATGTCTACCTCACATTTATTCGTCAAAAACATCGAGAACGTGCAAGGGGATGAGCGCGACGTCATCATCTTTTCCATTGGTTATGCCGCCGATGAGCGTGGCCGTTTGTCGATGAATTTTGGTAGCCTAAATACACGAGGTGGCGAAAACCGCCTGAATGTAGCTGTAACACGAGCACGAGAACGTGTGTACGTTGTGACAAGCCTATGGCCTGACCAATTGACAATTGCAGAAACGGCAAATGAAGGCCCTAAACTACTAAAGGCTTATCTCTCTTATGCGTTAAATGTGGCGCAGGAGCAATTTCAACCAATACCCCAACCACAACAAAGCATACCGTCAGATACATTACTGAAGGACCGATTAGTGGTTGAACATCCTAACTGGAAAACTGATCTTCCCTTCGCCGATTTAACGATCAAATCGGGTGAAGCCTATGAAGCACTTATACTCACGGATGACGATGCCTATTATCAACAAACAGCTAAACAGGCGCATGCCTATTTACCAATAGCCTTGCGGGCTCGAAGGTGGCCATTTCAGCGGGTTTGGAGTCGCGAATTTTGGCGAAAACAGTAGCGCGGTGTGCCGTAGCGTTACTTACAATAAAAAAAGCCTGAGCTACCTCAGGCTTTTTATTTATTCGTTCATCATACCAATAAACTGATCGAACAGATAGTGCGAGTCATGCGGACCTGGTGATGATTCTGGGTGATATTGCACTGAAAATGCAGGCTTATCTTTCCGACGAATACCTTCAATCGTTTTATCGTTGAGATTAATGTGGGTCAATTCAACGTTATCGGTATCCATCACTTCGTCAGCTTTTACAGCAAAACCGTGGTTTTGGGAGGTGACTTCGCAATGGCCAGTAATCAGATTTTTCACCGGGTGGTTCAATCCGCGGTGGCCATTATGCATTTTGTACGTTGAAATACCACTGGCTAGCGACAAAATCTGATGGCCTAAACAAATACCAAACAAAGGCGTTTCGGTCTCTAAGGCTTGCTTGACTGTTTCTACAGCATACGGCATAGCTGCTGGATCGCCGGGACCATTAGCAATAAAATAGCCATTCGGTTTCCAGGCGGCTAATTCAGCGTATGGCGTTTTAGCCGGAAACACTTTGCAGAATACACCACGTTGGTTAAAGTTGCTTAGAATGCTCTTTTTAACCCCTAAATCAAGAACGGCTACCCGTAGCTTCGATTCTGGGTTGCCTTGTTCATAAGCCTGCTGTGTGCAGACTTCCGACGACAGTTCAAGGCCATCCATATCAGGCACTTTCTGTAGTTCAGCCAGCAATACAGCCGGGTCCAGAATTTCAGACGAAATAATGCAGTTCATAACGCCTTTCGAGCGGATATAACGCACTAGTTGCCGAGTATCAACACCGTGAATGCCAACAATGCCTGCCTTTTCGAAGTAATCCTGCAATGAGCCGTCCGCCGTATAGCGTGAGTGTACATTGGAGAAAAAATTGCAGACCATCGCCCGAATTTTCACGCTACCAGATTCTTGTTCGGCGTTATTCAGCACACCATAGTTGCCAATGTGCGATGTTGTGTTAATAATTACCTGACCGTAGTAGGAGGGATCTGTGTAAATCTCCTGGTAACCGGTCATGCCTGTGTTGAAGCAAATTTCACCACCAGCTGTTCCTATTTTACCAAGGGCTAATCCCCGATATACGGTTCCGTCCTGCAAAACTAACAGGGCTTCAGGCTGCTTCGTATGTTTCATCTATGCGTTTTGGCTTGAAAGACTAAAAAAAAAGGGCTAACCATTGCGGTTAACCCATTTCTATATGACGTTTTTGTAAGTCACTCCGTTATGCTTCTTCTTTACCACCTTTTAAACGATCCTGTAACTCGTTCAGTTCATCCCATTTGCCATCGCGGGCCAGGGCTGCCTGTTCGTTCCAGGTTGTTGCGTCATGTACGTTGAAACGAGGACCTGCATCAGCTAAAACTTGTTGAACGGCTTCGTCTTGTGCATCGGCTAACTGTGCAAAGGTAATAATCCCAGCATTATTGAGCAACTCAGCAATTTTTGGACCGATACCTTCAATTTTAGTCAGGTCGTCACCAGCGGCTTCAGCAGCAGGAGCTTCTTCGGCAGCAACAGGTGTCGTTTCTACTACTTCTGCAGCAGGTACTTCAGCTGTTTCAGCAGCACGTGCACCACTGCTACGGCGGCTACGACGGGTTTTGGTGGTAGCAGCAGCTTTTTCAGCGGCAGCCGCAAGAAGAGTTTCGTTGAAATCAACCAGTTCGATCAGGCAGGTTTCAGCATTATCACCCAGGCGATTGCCTAATTTAATGATGCGTGTGTAACCGCCTGGACGGCTAGCGATTTTATCGGCTACAGTGCCGAACAATTCTTTAATCGTCTCCTTATCGCTCAACGATTGGAATACAACGCGACGATTTTGGTAGGTGTCATCTTTAGCCCGGGTCAAAATAGGCTCCACGAATTTGCGGAGTTCTTTCGCCTTCGCTACCGTCGTCTCAATGCGCTTGTGCAGGATGAGCGACGAGGCCATGTTCTGCAACATCGCTTCGCGGTGCGAGTGCGTCCGGCTTAGGTGATTATCTTTTTTACCGTGTCTCATTATCTTGTGAGGTTTACGGTTTTCGGTTTACAATTTACGGCCGACTGATGCAGATAGAAATCGCTTCGCGCCACCGTAAACCAAAAACCGTAAACCGACTTAATCTTCGTCTAATCTGTACTTAGCGACGTCCATACCGAACGTCAGGTTCTTTTCAGCAACTAATTGCTCAAGCTCCGTTAGAGACTTCTTACCGAAGTTACGGAACTTCATCATGTCTGAAATCTCTAACCGAACGAGGTCACCCAGCGTCCGTACATCAGCCGACTTAAGACAGTTGTAAGCACGTACCGACAGATCGAGGTCAGCCAGCGACGTTTTCAGAAGTTTCCGCATGTGCAGTACTTCTTCGTCTACTACATTTTCCTCTTCTGGCTTAGCCGTTTCGAACGTCATCGTTTGATCTGAGAACAGCATGAAGTGCTGAATCAGGATATAAGCTGCACCTTTTAGAGCCTCTTCAGGGTGGATAGAACCATCCGTTTCGATATCTAATAATAGCCGCTCATAGTCCGTTTTCTGCTCAACCCGCGTGTTTTCAACGCTATATTTCACGTTTTTGATTGGCGTGTAAATAGCATCGAATGGGGATATGACCAAACGGAAGTTCGTTTGCACGTGGTTCATCAGCCGGAACATAGCCACGACCTTTTTCCACGAAAATTTCCATCTCTAAATCTCGGGTATCGTCGATGTGACAGATTTCCAGTTCAGGGTTCAACACCTCGAACGATGGCGAGAATTTAGATATATCACCGGCTTTGAGGACCGATTGTTTCTTTATGTTGACGGTGATCTTGTTGTCGACCATGTCATTGATCTTCTTGAATCGAACCATTTTCAGGTTCAGAATAATCTCTGTCACGTCTTCAACAACGCCCTCGATAGAAGAAAACTCGTGCAACACACCTGGAAATTTTACGCTGGTGATGGCGTACCCTTCCAGTGATGACAGCAAAATGCGACGTAGCGCATTGCCGATTGTTACACCGTATCCTTTTTCAAGGGGTTTGAATTCAAACACCCCGTGAAAGTCGTCAGCTTTCTCCACTACGACTTTGTCGGGCATTTGGAACGCTAAAATTGACATACGTTTCGTATTTTACAGCAGTTCTCTGCCTTGGCGTGAAGACTGAAATGGTACGGTTTTCAGTACTTCGGTTTTAGAACTTTACTGGCCGAATGACCAGCTTTCAACTAAAACCAATCAACCTAAACCGTAACTTATTTATACAAAATCCAGCAGAACCCAGGATGAGTTCTGCTAGTAAGCTTACTTCGAATACAATTCGACGATTGCCTGCTCGTTGAAATTCTCAGGGATCTGATCACGCTCAGGGTAGCTAATGAACTTACCCGTTAATTGTTGTGCATCCCATTCAACCCAGTTATAACGCTTCGTATTACGGGCAGCTACACTTGTTGAAACAGCTTCGAGTGATTTCGACTTCTCACGAACACCGATCAATTGACCAGGTTTCAGTGAATAAGAAGGAATGTTAACCACTTCGCCATCAACAACGATATGTTTGTGAGACACCAACTGACGAGCAGCCCGGCGTGAAGAAGCGATACCCAAGCGATAAACCGTGTTATCTAAGCGGGCTTCGCATAATTTGAGCAGGTTTTCACCTGTGATACCCTCGCGAACCTGTGCCCGGTGGAACAGTGCACGGAACTGACGCTCCAGGATACCATACGTGTATTTTACTTTCTGCTTTTCCAGCAATTGGAGTGCATATTCGGACTGTTTCCGTTTGCGACCCCGACCGTGCATACCCGGTCCGTAATTTTTTTTCTGAAGCGCTTTGCTCGGGCCCATGATGGGTTCACCGAACTTGCGCGAGATTTTGGCTTTTGGCCCAATGTAACGTGCCATTCTTCAATGAATGAATAATTGTGAAACAATGGACAGACACAACTAAATGTCGCCTGCCCCTATTCATGCCATCCGTAAATTATACGCGACGACGTTTTGGCGGCCGGCACCCATTGTGCGGCAGCGGGGTAATATCACGAATCGTTGTTACTTCGATACCTGAATTCTGAATGGTACGGATAGCCGATTCACGACCTGATCCTGGACCTTTCACGAATACTTCTGCTTTGCGCATACCCAGATCGTGGGCAACGACAGCACAGTTTTGAGCGGCTGTTTGAGCAGCATAAGGGGTGTTTTTCTTTGAGCCACGGAAGCCCATTTTACCCGCAGATGCCCAGGAGATAACCTGGCCGTTCATGTTGGTGATCGAAATGATGATGTTGTTAAACGTAGCCCGGATGTGCACCTGACCAACGGGTTCAACAACTACCACCCGCTTTTTCGCTTTGTCTTTGCGTTTTGCTTGAGCCATTGTTTGTAGGTAATCGTCAATGTGTCACCGGGAATCATTACTTGCCAATCAGTTAAGAATGACTTCAAATGCTCCGTATGACGATGAGCGACCGATTAATTATTTAGTTACTTTCTTCTTGTTAGCAACTGTCTTACGCTTCCCTTTGCGGGTACGTAAGTTGTTTTTGGTATGCTGGCCACGAACCGGCAATCCTTTCCGGTGACGTAAGCCCCGGTAACAGCCGATGTCCATCAAACGTTTGATGCTCAACTGAATTTCCGAACGTAACTGGCCTTCTACCTTGTATTCATTCGAGATTGCGTTACGAACCGCACTCGCTTCTTCATCAGACCACTCATTGGCTTTCTTATCAACACTGATGCCAGCGTCGGTCAGGATTTTCTTAGCCCGGCTACGACCAATGCCGTAGATGTAAGTTAGCGCGATTTCACCACGCTTCTTGTCTGGAATATCAACACCTGCAATACGTGCCATGCTTAGCCTTGTCTTTGTTTGTAACGGGGATTCTTTTTGTTGATCACGTACAGCTTCCCTTTCCGCCGGATCACTTTGCAGTCTTCACTGCGCTTTTTGATGGACGCTTTAACTTTCATGATTGAAAAGTTTGTAGTTCGTAGTTTGA
Source organism: Spirosoma foliorum (assembly GCF_014117325.1). Classification (NCBI taxonomy): domain Bacteria; kingdom Pseudomonadati; phylum Bacteroidota; class Cytophagia; order Cytophagales; family Cytophagaceae; genus Spirosoma; species Spirosoma foliorum. Next base: position 7,732,931 of record NZ_CP059732.1, read on the forward strand.
AGTTTGTAGTTATCAGAGGGTAAACCTCAAACTACGAACCACAAACTTCAAACGATTATTTATACCGATACACAATCCTTGCCTTACTTAGATCATAAGGCGACATTTCTAACTTTACGCGATCTCCGGGCAAAATTTTGATGTAATTCATCCGCATTTTGCCAGAGATGTGAGCAATTACCTCATGCTTGTTGGCCAATTCGACCCGGAACATTGCATTCGATAATGCCTCCAAAATCACACCGTCTTGTTCTATTGAATTCTGCTTTGCCATGTTGCTTTAAACTGCCATCAGTTCCTGTGTATCGACCATCAGGCTAGTATTCGCGGTAACTGCTTCGATATATTCAAAGGTGGTTAAGATCTCGGGTTTCCCTTTCCGAACGGCTACTGTGTGTTCAAAGTGAGCCGAAGGTTTACGATCAACTGTCCGAATAGTCCAACCATCGCGTTCCTGCACAACTCCCTTCTTACCGAAGTTAATCATTGGCTCAATCGCCAAAATCATACCTTCCCGTAATTTGGGACCCTGACCTCGCTTTCCGTAATTAGGTACTTCAGGCGCTTCGTGTAGGTTCTGACCAACGCCATGACCAACTAACTCCCGAACTACCGAATAACCGAACTTCTCAGTGTAGGTCTGAATGGCATATCCGATATCGCCAACCCGATTCCCTTCTATTGCTTGGCCTAAGCCGATATAAAGAGACTCCTTTGTTCGGCTTAAAAGCCGACGAACAGATGGACTTACATCGCCGACGGGATACGTATAGGCGCTATCGCTATGAAAACCGTTCAGTTTAACACCGCAGTCAATCGAGATAATATCCCCGTCGCGAAGTTCGTAGCGGCTTGGAAATCCATGAACCACCACATCATTGACCGAGATACAGAGTGAAGCCGGAAACTTGTTATAACCTAAGAATGATGGGATACCACCATTATCCTTTATAAACGTTTCTGCAACAATATCCAGTTCCTTTGTGGTAACACCAGGCCGGATAAGTTTTGCCACTTCGGCATGTGCTTTTCCGAGCAACTGGGCACTGATTTTTATCAAAGCAATTTCATCATCGCTTCTATAAAAAATCATCTTCTCCTTTTTATCAGAACCGGCCATTTCAATTAAGCTGCTACAGTCTCGCTCGTCCGTCCCTGTACTCGACCTGATTTCATCAGACCTTCGTACCGACGCATGAGCAGATAACTTTCTACTTGCTGAAGCGTATCCAATACAACACCTACCATAATTAACAGGGATGTGCCACCAAAGAATTGGGCAAAACCACTAGTCATTCCTAATAGATTGGCAATTGCAGGTAGAATCGCCACAATAGCTAGCATAATAGCACCAGGCAGCGTAATACGGTCAAGTACTGTACCAATGTATTCAGAGGTCTGAATCCCTGGTTTTACACCCGGAATAAAACCACCGCTACGCTTCATATCATCAGCAATCTGAACCGGGTTAACCGAGATAGCTGTATAAAAGAAGGTAAAGATGATGATCAGCAGGGCAAACAGAACATTGTACTGCCATGTTGTATAACTCTGAAATGCATTTTGTACGCTAGCAGCAAAATCGCTCTTCTCAGCAAACAGACCTGCCACATAAGTTGGAATGAACATTAACGCCTGAGCGAAAATGATAGGCATTACACCGGCTGCATTCAACTTTAGGGGTAAGTACTGACGCTGTCCACCAACAACTTTGTTCCCAATGACTTGCTTTGCATATTGAATCGGAATCCGACGAACGGCTTGCGTCAATACAACGGCACCCATAACAACAAAGTATAAGGCAACGATTTCCAAAACGAAAAGCAGGATTCCACCTGATCCTCTCGATTGTTGTTCACCGATAATGGCACCTGGAAGCCGAGATACAATCCCAATCATGATGATCATGGAAATCCCGTTACCTATCCCTTTATCTGTAATCCGTTCGCCCAACCACATGCAGAAAATAGTCCCTGCTGTCAGTACAAATAATGAGGAGATCGTGAATAAACCGCGATCAATCAAAAGTGCTTCCTGTGGAATTGTTGTACGAACGTAGGTAATAGCCTGTACAGCTGTTACGCCAATCGTTAATATCCGAGTAATCTGGTTCAGCCGCTTACGACCCGACTCTCCTTCCTTCTGCATTTTCTGGAAGTAAGGAAGAGCCAGCGTGAGTAACTGAATAGCAATCGATGCCGAGATGTACGGCATGATACCGAGTGCAAAAATCGAAGCCTTACTGAACGCACCACCTAAAAAGGTGTCCAATAAACCGAGTAACCCTTGCGGATTAAGATTCAGTTTCTGGGGGTCAACGCCCGGTAGCACAATTGCTGAACCGAGACGAAACGCCGTAATGAACAACAGCGTGTTGAGGATTCGACTCCGCAACTCGTCAATTGCAAAAATATTCTTGAACGTGGTGATGAGTCGGTTCATAAAAGTAGATCGGTCTTTGCCGTGCTCACAACTTAGTTAGCTGCTTCTTCTTTCGCTTCTTTTGTAGGCACAATTGCCTTTCCACCTGCTTTTTCAATAGCTTCTTTTGCGCTAGCTGAGAAAGCGTGGGCGTGGATTTCAACGGCAGTTGTCAATTCACCACGGCTTAATACTTTAACAAGGTCTTTCTTGCTAACCAGACCATGCTGAAGCAGGAATTCCATGTCAACGATCGTTGCCTTGGTCTCATCAACCAATGCCTGAATAGCATCCAGGTTGAGAGGTTTGTATTCGACGCGGTTGATATTTTTGAAGCCGAACTTAGGCACACGACGTTGAAGTGGCATCTGACCACCTTCGAAGTGTGTCTTACGACTGTAACCTGAGCGCGATTGCGCTCCTTTGTGACCACGCGTAGACGTACCGCCCATGCCTGATCCTTGTCCGCGTCCGACTCGCTTGCGCTCTCTGACGGAACCTTTTGCCGGTCTAAGGTTGCTTAAATTCATTGCTATATTAGTAAAAAGATGATTCTTTTGGCTTTTCAGCCAGCTCTAACGCAAGGTTAAAAAGGCCTGAAAACCAAAAGAATCGCAAAGATACTTAAATTTCTTCAACTTTCACCAGGTGCTGCACCTTATTGATTGCACCCTTCAGCGCGTCGTTATATTCTAGTTCGACGCTGCGGTTGATTTTGCCCAAGCCTAATGACTTGATAGCATTTTTTTGAGATAGCGGCCGTTTAATGGTGCTGCTGACCTGCGTGATGCGTACTCGTGCCATGTCTGTTGCTCCGTTTAAATTAACCGTTAAATACTTTTGCCAAACTTACCTGACGTTGGAAAGCAACCTGATGTGGTAACCGCATTTTAAGCAGTGCATCAAGCGTAGCTTTTACCACGTTGTGCGGGTTAGAAGACCCTTTCGATTTTGCCAGGATATCGTGAATACCAGCCGACTCAAGAACGGCGCGCATAGCACCGCCAGCGATCAAACCGGTACCTGGAGAAGCTGGTTTCAGCAGGACAAAGCCTCCACTGAATTTGCCTTCCATTTCGTGAGGAATGGTACGCTTCAGAAGTGGAACCTGTACCAGGTTTTTCTTTGCGTCTTCTACTCCTTTTGCAATCGCGTCCGTTACTTCATTGGCTTTGCCCAATCCGTAACCAACGACACCGTTACCGTCTCCGACGACGACAATCGCCGAGAAGCTGAATCGGCGACCACCTTTTACCACCTTCGCTACGCGATTGATGGCTACAACCTTTTCTTTCAGGTCGGCTTCGTTAAATTTTGTCGGTCTTGCTGAATTGATGTTCATCGCTTAGAACTTAAGGCCACCCTCGCGGGCTGCATCGGCCAGTGCTTTTACTTTACCGTGATATAAGTAGCCATTGCGGTCGAACACAGCTGCGCTGATGTTCTGTGCAACTGCTTTTTCAGCTAAACGCTGACCTACTTTCTTCGCTGTTTCGAGGGTGTTCCCTTCGATTTCGCTTTTCAACTCAACAGACGATGCAGCTGCCAGCGTGTGGCCCGTTACGTCATCGATAAGTTGTGCGTAAATTCCCGTATTAGAACGGAAAACTGATAGACGAGGACGTTCGGCTGTACCGGACACTTTCGCCCGGATACCAAACTTGATCCGCTGTCTTCTTTCTTGTTTTGTAGTTGCCATGTTATTTGATTCCGACCAAATAGGCTGTTTATAGTTTCAAGTTTCAGGTTCCATGTCTCAAGTACGATCACTAAATGTGGAACTTGAAACGTGGAACCTAAAACAAACTTATTTTTTAGACGAAGATTTACCAGCTTTCCGGCGAACTTGCTCACCGATGAAGCGGATACCTTTGCCTTTATAGGGCTCAACTTTACGGAGTGAACGGATTTTAGCCGCTACATCGCCAAGAAGTTGTTTGTCTGAGCCTTCCAGATATACTTTCGGATTCTGACCTTTTTCGGTTACAGCCGTTACCTTGATCTCTTCAGGAACTGCTACGTACACATTGTGTGAATAGCCAAGTTGCAATTCAAGAACATTATTAGTAACCGATGCTTTGTAACCTACCCCAATAACTTCGAGGTTAAGTTTAAAGCCTTCACTAACGCCTTGTACCATGTTGCTAACCAGCGAACGATACAGACCGTGTAGTGCTTTGTGGCGTTTCTGCTCCGTTGGACGGGACACTTGAATCTGACCTTCTTCGATGGCTACCGAAATGTCCGGGTCAACTGTTTGGTGCAGGGTGCCTTTAGGCCCTTTTACCGTAACGACGTTTTGATCGTCGACAGACAACGTTACGTTGCTGGGCAGGGCGATGGGTTTCTTACCTATGCGTGACATCGTTCAGTTCGGATTAATATACGTAACACAATACTTCTCCACCAACGTTCAGCGTCTTCGCTTCTTTATCAGTCATCACACCTTTAGAGGTTGAGATGATCGCTACGCCCAAACCATTCAGGATACGTGGCAGATGATCGGCTCCCCGATACTGACGTAGACCTGGCCGGCTGATACGTTGTAGATCAACGATAGCCGATTGCTTCGTTGTTGGATTGTACTTCAAAGCAATTTTGATGGTGCCTTGCGCAGTGCTATCGTCGAACTTATAGTTCTGGATGAACCCTTTGTCGTACAAAACTTTGGTAATTTCTTTCTTTATATTGGAAGCAGGGATCTCCACAACCCGGTGCTTTGCCCGGATGGCATTTCTAACGCGGGTTAGAAAATCTGCTATTGGATCTGTATTCATTCTTAGCGTTGCGTTACTTGCAAATCTCTCTTTTTGAGAAAGTTCGCAAAATTACGGAAACTGAATTACAAATAGAAATGGAATCTGGAATTACCAGCTTGCTTTAGTTACACCTGGAATTTTACCCGCTGATGCCATTTCCCGGAAGGTTACCCGCGAAATACCAAACTTGCGCATATAGCCCCGTGGACGACCTGTCAGTTTGCAACGATTGTGCAGACGAACTGGTGATGCATTTTTAGGAAGCTTGTCCAGACCGATGTAATCACCAGCTGCTTTCAGAGCAGCTCGTTTCGTAGCATATTTGGCAACTAACGCTTCGCGTTTCCGTTCCCGTGCTTTGATTGATTCTTTTGCCATTGTTTTAGCCTTTGTGTCGGTTGTTATTTACCACTTTTAGCAAACGGCATGCCCATTGCTTTCAACAGCTCGTAGCTTTCGCTATCGGTATTGGCGGTCGTCACAAACGTGATGTCCATCCCCGAAATACGGGCTACTTTATCGATGCTGATTTCTGGGAAGATAATCTGCTCCTGCACGCCGAACGTGTAGTTACCACGGCCATCAAACCCTTTGTCGCTAATGCCTTTGAAGTCACGAACGCGAGGCAACGATACCGTTGTCAACCGATCAAGGAATTCATACATTTTCTCACCACGTAAGGTCACTTTCGCACCGATGGGCATTTTCTCCCGCAGTTTGAAGTTAGAAACCGCTTTTTTCGACAAAGTCGCAACGGCTTTCTGACCCGTGATGGTCGTCAATTCTTCGACACCTACGTCAACCAATTTTTTATCGGCGACAGCGGCTCCAATACCTTTATTGACAACAATCTTCGTCAAGCGGGGTACTTGCATAACCGACTTGTACTGAAACTTGTCCTTCAATTGAGGTACAACTTCGTTTAAATATTTTTCTTTCAGTCTTGGCGTTGCCATTCTCTTAGACCTTTATTATTTACGGACGTCGGGGATGAAATTGCCGGTCTTTTTCGAGAACCGTTGCAGTTTACCCTTTTCATTCAACTTACGACCCGTACGGGTAGGTTCGCCGGTGGCAGGGTCAACCAATTTCAGATTACTGATATGAATTGATCCTTCCGTTTTTTCCAGACTTCCCTGTGGGTTAGAAGCGGTAGGTTTCAAGTGTTTGGTAATCATAGCCACACCCTCAACACGGGCACGATCTTTCTCTACAATTACTTCTTTCACTACACCGCGCTGCCCTTTCGAGTTACCACCAATCACGACGACCGTATCGCCCGTCTTGATGTGGAATTTGTGTGTCGGTAGCGTTATTTTCTTCTCCATTGCTTACAATACCTCTGGGGCTAACGATACGATTTTCATAAACTGCTTCTCGCGCAATTCGCGGGCTACAGGACCGAAAATCCGAGTACCACGCGGCTCATCGTTGTTGTTGAGCAACACAGCTGCGTTGTCTTCAAAACGGATGTACGAACCATCTTTCCGGCGTACTTCCTTTTTAGTCCGAACAACCACGGCTTTCGAAACCGTACCTTTTTTCATACTGCTGGACGACAGGGCTTGCTTCACTGTCACGACAATCTTGTCACCGACCGATGCATACCGTTTGCCCGTACCGCCCAGGACTCGGATAACCAGCACTTCTTTAGCGCCACTGTTATCGGCTACTCCTAATCTTGATTCTTGCTGTACCATGGCTTACTTCGCTTTTTCGATGATTTCGACTAACCGCCAACGCTTATTTTTGCTCAATGGGCGGGTTTCCATTACGCGAACTGTGTCGCCGATACCACACTCATTTTTCTCGTCATGAACCGTCAATTTTTTGGTCTTGTTCATGAACTTGCCATACATCGGGTGCTTCACTTTGCGATCAATCGCAACTGTGATTGTTTTCTGCATTTTATTGCTGGTCACCCGCCCGATACGCTCTTTACGTGCGTTACGCTCCGATGCCGATTTCGCTTCGCTCGTTGCTGGAGCGGCTGCTTTCGGCTGTTCTGTTGCTGCCACTGGAGTTGTTACTTCCTCCTGTGGTGCTGGTGCTTGTTGCTCTTCCATCGTCGTGTCTTATTAGGCTTGCCGCGATTTAACTGTCAGTTCTGTGTGCAGGCGAGCAATCCGTTTGCGGCTCTCGCGGATGCGCATGGGGTTCTCGATAGGAGACACAGCATGAGCAAACTTCAGTTTCAGCAGGCGATCCTGTTCCGCACCAATTTCAGCACGTAAGGCATCCGCCGACAATCCTTTCAAATCTTCTTTTTTCATCTTGTTCGTCGCTTAGGGATACTACTCTTCGCCTTGCTCCTGATAATCGCGCCGGACTACAAACTTGGTCCGAACGGGCAACTTCTGAGCGGCTAAGCGAAGGGCTTCCATACCCGTTGCTAAATCAACTCCCGTTGTTTCGAACATAATCGTGCCGGGTTTCACTACGGCTACCCAATACTCGGGAGCACCTTTACCTTTACCCATCCGTACTTCAGCCGGTTTCTTGGTGATCGGCTTGTCTGGGAAAATACGAATCCAAACCTGGCCTTCACGTTTCATGGCCCGGGTTACGGAAATACGAGCGGCTTCAATCTGGCGGGCGGTAATCCGACCTGGTTCCAGCGATTTGATAGCGAACGTACCGAAAGAAATCTCATGACCGCGCGATGCGATACCTGGAATCCTTCCTTTATGCTGTTTACGGAATTTAGTTCTTTTTGGCTGTAACATTTTTCTGTTATCAGTTAGCGTTCAATGTTTCAGGTTTCAAGTTGATGGTTCAAGTCTGTGAATAAACCGGTAACTTGAAACAACGAAACTTGGAACTCGTTTATCGTCTTGGTCCACCTTGGCCACCACCGCGATTGCCACCTTGGCCACCGCCACGATTGCCACCCTGGCCACCACCGCGATTACCGCCCTGGCCACCGCCACGGTTGCCACCACGGTCATTGGCTCCACGCTCACCGCGATTGCGGCCACCCCGTTCGTTACCATCACGGTCGCCACGTGGTCCCCGACGATCGCCACGATCGTTGGCAGAGGCTGTGCGTTCACCGGCTTGTGCCTGGCTCATCATAGCTGATGGAGACAGATCACGCTTGCCATAAACTTCGCCTTTGAAAATCCACACTTTGATGCCGATTTTACCGTAAACAGTTTGGGCTTCAGAGATTGCGTAATCGATATCGGCACGAAGCGTATGAAGAGGTACACGACCTTCTTTGTACTGCTCTGAGCGGGCAATTTCAGCACCACCTAAACGACCTGATACTTTTACTTTGATACCTTGAGCACCTACGCGAAGAGCTGACTGGATAGCCTGCTTCATAGCACGACGGAACGAAATACGAGCCTGTAACTGCTGAGCGATAGCTTCGCCAACCAATTTAGCATCGATTTCAGGCCGTTTGATTTCGAAGATATTGATCTGGACATCTTTGCCCGTGATCTTTTTCAACTCTTCTTTGATCTTATCGACCTCACCACCGCCTTTACCGATTACAATACCCGGACGGGCTGTGTGAATCGTGAGAGTAACCCGTTTTAGGGTACGCTCGATAACTACCCGAGCAATGGCTCCTTTCGGAATACGGGCTGCTACATATTTGCGGATTTTCTCGTCTTCAACGAGTTTATCAGCAAACTCTTTGCCGCCGTACCAGCTCGATTCCCAGCCCCGAACAATACCAAGTCGCAGGCCAACTGGATTTATTTTTTGTCCCATTTCTTAATTATTGTTCGTTTTCAGGGGTTTCTGCTTCTGCCGCTGTCAATACTGATTGAGCTGCACTGTCAACCACGATTGTAATGTGGTTTGACCGCTTCCGAATCCGGTGACCACGACCTTGTGGAGCTGGACGAAGACGCTTCAGCATCGGACCTCCATCAACAAAAATCGTTTTTACGTAAAGATCAGCGTCTTCGATACGCTCATCTTCATTTTTCTGCTGCCAGTTGGCAACGGCCGATAAAAGCACTTTCTGCAATACACCGGCACCAGCCTGTGGCTGATATTTTAACAGACCCAACGCCCGGCTAACGCGCTGACCACGAATGAGGTCGGCAATTATCCGCATCTTACGGGGCGACGTGGGCACATCTTTAAGTTTTGCTACTGCTTCCATTTAAAATGTGAGTTGTAAAGTTGTCGAGTTATTAGGTTGTAAAGTTTGTTGTTTGCGTAAGTCCCGGCGGGTCACCGCAACTTTATGTCTTTTCAACGTTCTAACTTTTCAACTTTAGTTTATCGTTTGCCCTTGTCTTTCTTTGCGGTGTGTCCCCGGAAGTTACGAGTTGGCGAGAATTCGCCGAGCTTGTGACCTACCATGTTTTCCGTTACATAAACCGGGATAAACTTGTTGCCGTTGTGAACGGCGAAGGTGTGGCCTACGAAATCCGGCGAAATCATCGAACGACGCGACCAGGTTTTGATGACCGATTTCTTGCCCGAATCATTCTGAGCCTGAACTTTATTGTCCAGACGGAAATCAATATATGGGCCTTTTTTGAGTGAACGTGCCATTGTTATCTGTTACTTTTTGCGTCGGCTAATAATCATGCTTTCAGATGCCTTGTTCTTGTTGCGGGTCTTTTGACCTTTAGCGAACTGGCCATTGCGTGAGCGTGGGTGACCACCGGATGCCCGACCTTCACCACCACCCATTGGGTGATCGACAGGGTTCATCACAACCGCACGAACGCGGGGACGATGACCTAACCAACGGTTCCGACCTGCTTTACCCACAACAACGTTCATGTGGTCGGGGTTAGATACCGAACCAACCGTTGCCATACCAGCACTTAATACCCGACGAGTTTCGCCCGAAGGAAGACGCAGGATAGCGTACTTGTCTTCACGACCTACTAATTGAGCATACGTACCAGCCGAACGAGCCATTGCGCCACCTTTACCAGGTGTCAGCTCAATGTTGTGAACGATGGTACCGATTGGCATAGCGGCTAATGGAAGCGCGTTACCTACGTCGGGGGTAGAACCTTCGCCTGACTGAATCGTCTGGCCAACACTAATACCTTGTGGTGCAATGATGTAGCGTTTTTCGCCGTCAGCATATTGCACCAGAGAGATGCGTGCAGAACGGTTTGGATCGTATTCTACAGTCAAAACTTCGGCAGGTTGGCCGACTTTATCGCGCTTGAAGTCAATGATACGGTAGTGCCGTTTGTGACCTCCTCCAATGTAGCGCATAGTGCGGTGCCCTTCGTTATTACGGCCACCGGTTCTCTTAATGGGCTCTAGCAGACTTTTCTCTGGCTTAGAGGCTGTTATTTCCGCAAAGTCGGGTGCCACGCGAAAACGTGTACTCGGCGTTATTGGTCTTAGTTTTTTAACTCCCATGACTGATTAATTGGTAGAGCAATGCTCGGTTTACAGGTCAGCGTAGATATCAATTACTTCGCCTTCTGCCACCGTAACAATTGCTTTCTTAGTGGTTGGGGTCTTACCCGATACAACACGTCCGTTGATGTTCTTGCTGCGTTTCTTTCCGAAAACCCGGAAGGTATTTACAGCCTCAACGTTTACGCCATACATTTTCTCGATGGCTTTGCCGATTTCGAGTTTGTTGGCTTTTAGTTCAACCTCAAAAGCATACTTCCCTTGCTTGTTAAGGCCCGTCATTTTTTCGGTGACGATTGGTCGTTTCAGTACGCTCATGATTATTTTTCGAACAACGTTTGGATGGTTGACAGCGCTTCTTCGCTGATGAGCAGTTGGTCGGCGTTCATCAGATCGTAGGTGTTCACCTGCGACGCTGTGGTCACTTTCGCTTTCTGCACGTTCCGGCTCGACAATACAACGTTTGTATTTACGTCGGGCAGGATCAGCAGCGTTTTACGACCCGTCAGGTTCAGATCACTCAGGAATTGAATGTAATCTTTTGTGCGGGGTGCTTCCAGCGTGATGCTGTCGATAACTGAAATCTTCTCAGCTTTTGCTTTTACAGCGTAGGCCGACTGGCGAGCCAGGGCTTTCACTTTTTTGTTCAGTTTGAAGCTGTAATCCCGGGGGCGAGGTCCGAAAATTGTACCACCACCTACGAATACTGGTGATTTGGCACTACCAGCACGAGCACCACCTGTACCTTTTTGCTTCTTCAGTTTGCGAGTTGAGTGTGCATTTTCAGCACGTTCTTTCGCTTTGTGCGTTCCCTGACGTTGGTTAGCCAGGTATTGTTTCACGTCGAGGTAAATCGCGTGTTGGTTCGGCTCGATACCGAAAACCTCCTCCGGAAGGGTGACCTTTTTGCCTGTGTCTACGCCTTTGCTGTTATATACGCTTACTTCCATGGCCTATTTCTCAATAATAACGTATGAATTTTTGGCTCCGGGAATCGAACCGCTAACAACGAGCAGGTTTTGCTCAGGCAGAACACGCAATACGCGCAGGTTTTGAACCTTAACGCGGTTACCGCCCATCCGGCCAGCCATACGAAGACCTTTGAACACGCGCGATGGGAACGAGCAGGCACCGATCGAACCTGGGTGACGACCCCGGTTGTGCTGACCGTGCGTTTGACCGCCTACACCACCGAATCCATGACGTTTCACAACGCCCTGGAAACCACGACCTTTAGCTGTTCCAACTACGTCAACGAAGTCGGCTTCAGTAAATACGTCGGCTACCGTGAGGGTTTCACCTAAATTAAGCTCTTGTGTGAATTCTTTGAATTCAACCAGTTTGCGCTTAGGTGTGGTACCAGCTTTTTTGAAGTGGCCCAACTCCGGCTTGTTGCTGTGCTTTTCTTTTTTGTCGCCATAACCCAGCTGCACAGCTGTGTAGCCATCTTTCTCGAGGCTACGAACTTGAGTTACAACACAGGGACCCGTCTCAATCACTGTACATGCCAGAGCCTGCCCGTCCGCATTGTACACGCTGGTCATCCCGATTTTCTTGCCAATTAAACCAGACATTTGTGTTTGTTTAAAGTAAGCAGGTAAAAAATAGGTATTCATTTTCCAACTCGGACCTTCCGAATCGGGCCGCAAAATTAGGCAAATATTTGAATGAATCCTATATCTGCTTAACAATCAGCCCAAAAACAACATAAAAAAAGGTCGGGCGCGTTGCACCTGACCTCAAATAGCAGACAATACAATGCAACGCAAGGTTTGTTTGCTTAATAAGTCAGATGTGGTTTCCTTACGGACCTTCACCCTCGTATGTCGTTAGACTCGATGTTCCGAGTTTGGGACTGCAAAAGTAAGAAATAGTTAGGAGAAATAGAAAAATTATTTTAAAGAAAAGTTTTGACAGGGTTTTATTGGTGTTTCGGTAAGGTTCAATGATAAATTGTTCGGTCGCTATGCGACAAGGAAATAAGAGGAACTGCTTTGTGTGCTACAAACATTAGGTTGCTAACGCGACTAAGAATACCAATGATAAGTTTAGAGTCCATAAGCGAGTTTGGACGTTCAGTCGCGTTAGCGACCTAATGTTTGTAGAAATAGCATCGGCCCACACCCCATCGTCGCGTAGCGCCGGAATGATAACATCAACTATTCTGGCTGTTTGAATATATAACGCTCGTCGTAAGGCACGTTAAATTTGTCTAAAAATGATACATACTCCTCTATAAATGTACGCTTTCTGTGATGCTCTTCCTGGTTCATGATATACTTAACGACCGAATCAATTTGTGAATGGCTGTGCGAAAAAGCACCATAACCTGTCTGCCACTCGAAATACCCCTTGATCAAGCGCTTATTATTAATCCATTTCGACGAATCACCTTTCAAATCTTGCATTAATTCAGAAATGGATTGTTTTGGATTGATCCCAATGAAAACGTGGATATGGTCAGGCATTCCGTTAATCGCTAACATTTTGTGGCCTTGGTTTTGCGCAATACCGGTCATATATTGATACAATTCTTCCTTCCAAGCTGATTGAATAAGCCCATAGCGATGTTTAACCGCGAAAACGGTATGTAAGTAGATTTGGGTATATGTGTTTGGCATGTGGATTAGACGGCCAAGTATTGGTTCGGTCGCTATGCGACCAGTGAAATCGTGGGATGCTTAATATTCTACAAACATTTAGTCGCTATGCGACTTGGGGGCGAATTGACAATTGTAATGGAAGGAATTTGAAAACTGTGAAGAGCCGGTAAGCAGTAGGTTTAACTCGTTTTGTCATTTAGTACTACGTATCGCAAAACGCCTGAATCCGGTTCGTTCATGTCTCAATCTATCACTCGTCGTCAAACGCTGGCGGCTCTGACTGCCTCTGTAGGCGCATCTTTTTCCTCTAATTCGCTGGATGCTATGCCTGTTCCAACTGCACAGCCTTCCTTCACGCTTTGCCTGAATATGAGCACGATTCGTGGGCATAAACTTGGCTTTGTAAAGGAACTGGAAGTGGCTTCAAAAGCTGGATTCCGATCGGTTGAAATATGGGTTGAAACGTTACAGACTTATCTGAAAAGCGGAGCAACTACGGCAGATGCTCGTAAAGTTCTGAGTGATACTGGAATAAAAGTTGAAAATGCCATTGGATTTGCTCCCTGGATTATAGATGATGAAGCTGCTCGTGCCAAGGGCGTTGCTCAGCTCAAAAGCGAGATGGAGATGTTGGCCGAGGTAGGTTGTAAGCGGGTCGCTACGCCACCAATCGGTGCGCAATCGCCGGGAAGTCCTAAAATTGATTTATACAAAGCGGCCGAACGGTATCGGGCTATTCTGGAAATAGGCGATAAAACGGGAGTTGTTCCTCAACTGGAATTATGGGGCTTTTCGCCCAACTTAAGCCGACTGGGCGAGGTCATGTTCGTGGCTATTGAAAGCGGGCATCCGTCGGCACGAGTGCTGCTGGATATATATCACCTCTACAAAGGCGGCTCTGGTAACGTGAGTTTACCACTGGTTGGTAAGCCAGCCATTGAGGTTTTCCACGTCAATGACTATACCGCCGATTTTACACGAGAAAAAATTACTGATGCCGATCGGGTATTCCCAGGGGATGGCGTTGCACCAATCAAGGAAACATTGAAACTCATCAAGCGCCCAGATCGTCCAATAGTATTGTCTTTGGAGGTATTCAATAAAATGTACTACGCGCAGGAAGCTCAGGTTGTGGCGAACACAGCCATGGCGAAAATGAAAGCTATGGTTGCTGGCGTATAGAAGTTCAGAGATAGTCAAGGGTGGTCAGGAATGATCTGGTATTGTTTATCAATTCTTGACCATTCCTGACCACCTTTGACTATTTTTAATAGGCCCAGGCTAGTAAGCCACCATCGGCCGAAATTGTCTGGCCTGTTACATAACTAGAAGCAGGCATGCATAGGAAGGAGACAACGGAGGCTATTTCTTCGGGCTCGCCAATGCGATTCATGGGCGTTCGTTTGAGGATGCCAGCCAACTTTTCAGGATTAGTGAGCACTGGTGTCGCTAAAGGGGTTCTTATATACCACGGAGCAACGGCATTTACACGAATGCCATCGGCAGCCCATTCAACCGCCAAATTACGGGTAAGTTGAAGCATAGCGGCTTTAGACATGCCGTAAAGAGAACCACTGCTGGTATGCGCCAAACCCGATACCGACGAAATCATCACGATCTTCCCACCACTAACGGACGCTTTGAGAAGTGGATAAGCCGCCTGACTTAACTCGTAGGCCGAGCGCTGATTGGTATTCAGAACATGTTCATAATCGGTAGAGCTATAATCGGCGGTGGCTTTACGGATATTGGTTCCGGCATTATTGACCAGAATATCCAGGCTTCCCCACTTCTCGCTGACCGTTTCAATAACCTGAGCAGCTATGCCGTGTTTACTCATGTCAACCGCTAATCCATCAACTACGTGGCCCTGTTGCCGATAGGCGTCTAACTGTTGCTGAAGTAAATCATTATCGCGGGCGACGATAAACACAGATGCGCCCAAGTCCAGAAATTGCCGGACAATAGCTTCTCCGATTCCTTTAGTGCCGCCCGTTACGAGGGCGCGTTGGCCGCTTAGCGACCAGAGAGATTGAGTCATGTAAGGATGTAATTCGAGGTTGCGTCATAAAACTACGCAGCCTGAATTATAAACCATAACTTAACTGCTCTTCTGATCAGATACGGGCTCCCAACGTTCCTGTTGCAGGAAATACATGACTATGGCTGCCGTGACTGCTCCAACTCCGATAATCCATACCACGCCCCAAGGACTCCAGTAGGACCAGGTTTTTTGACTAATCAAATGCAAAAAGGCAATCATCATCAGCCCAAGCCCTAAGGCACCCCCAAGGGCATACACGAGTGTCTTCTGATACGATTGTCGCAATGAGTAGGCTCCGTATGATTTGTTCCGAAACTGAAACAGAATATCGTCCAGACTGGCTTTGGCTAGTTGCTCCTCTGAAAAAGCTAATTCCTGGTGATAAAGCTTACGGAGCTTCTGGACCGAATCGGCGTTTGCATCCTGTAGGGTTTTGTTGAGGGCAGCTTCAAAAGGAAGGCCAATCCAGAGGTAATGTTCAACTTCGCAAATAAGATGGTCAAGTAATTCGGTGAGCAGTTCGCCAGAAAGACCGCTTTGGAGCAGATACTTATGAATATAGTCGATTTGGTTGGGATGTAGCTTTTCCATAAACGTAAAGGATTTAGTCAATTGCCATAAGCCAGATTAGGAGGTGTTTGAAATAACTGTTGCATATAACTGACAAAATTCTCGAACTCAGAGACCTTCTTAATGGCCATCTGCGCACCACTATCTGTCAGTGAATAATACTTGCGTAGACGACCATCGACCTCAATCGATTCGTTTATCAGCAACCCTTCCTGCTCCAGCTTGTGAAGAACTGGATACAGTGCCCCAAACGTCAGTGTAAGCTCACCCTGAGTCCGCTCCTTAACGGCCTGGGTTATCTGATAGCCATACATTTTATCTTGTTCGGAGAGTAGTTTCAAGACGATTGTCTTCAACGTGCCCCGTAAAAATTCACTACTGACCTGTTCCATAACTAAACGGGATTACCCGTGCTATTTTCTGTAACGAATATATATAAGAAAATTAAATATACAAGTAAATAGTTGCGTTTTTTTAAGTAATGTGATTATTGAGCGCAACGCAAGGGGTTTCGTACCTGTCTATTGATCAGATGGAGAAAGCTCTTTTTTGGCAATCCCCTGTTTGACCAGTAATTTTAGATTTCCCAATTAAAACTACACTTATGAACAAACGAATCGGGCTGCTGGTCGGGTTGACGCTCGTGGCGGGCAGTCTCTTGGCACAGAATAAGCCTAAGCCGGAGGACGTACAAACCTTTACGCTCAAAAACGGGATGAAATTCATGGTTCTCGAAGACCATTCGATTCCGAACGCAAATTTCTATTCATTCTGGAAAGTTGGCTCTCGTAACGAAGTGCATGGCATAACGGGCTTATCCCACTTCTTTGAGCACATGATGTTCAACGGCGCCAAAAAGTACGGCCCTAAGCAGTTCGACCGTGTTATGGAAGCCAATGGGGGGTCTAACAACGCTTACACGACCGAAAACAATACGGTTTACACCGACTGGTTTCAGAGTGGTGCGCTCGAAACAATCTTTGATCTGGAAGCGGATCGCATCCGGGATTTAGCCATTGACCCTAAAATGGTGGAGAGTGAGCGGGGTGTCGTTTTATCGGAACGCAGTACGGGGTTGGAGAATAGTAACTACCGAGTCATTAATGAATTGGTCCAGTCGGTGGCTTTTGTGGAACACCCATACATGTTTCCGGTAATTGGCTTTGAGTCGGATATTAAAAAATGGACGCAGGCCGATCTTGAGAAATACTTCAAGACCTATTATTCGCCCAATAATGCGGTTGTCGTGGTGGTGGGCGACGTGACTGCTGCGCAGGTTAAAAAATTGGCTGAGCAGTATATTGAACCCATTCCGGCTCAGAAACTGCCCGATAGCTTGCGGACTGTAGAGCCTCCCCAAAATGGCGAACGGCGGGCAACGACTTATAAAGACATAGCCACACCTAATATTCTGCTGGCTTACCACACGCCCGCCACTCGGCACCCAGATTATTACGCCCTCGACTTGCTGAGTGGTGTACTTAGCTCTGGAAATTCATCGCGTTTAGTGAAGTCGCTGGTCCTTGATTCTACCATCGCATCACGCGTATTTACTAATATGGATCAGTCGTTCGATCCGAGCTTGTTCTCGATTTATGCTATTGCGGCCAGTAACATATCGGCTGAGCAACTTGAACGATCGGTATTGAATCAGATTGATAAGGTAATCAACGAAGGGATTACAGATGTAGAACTGCAAAAGCTGAAGAATCAGAAATTAATGGAGTTCTATCACACCATGGAGTCGATCAATGGAAAGGCGAATTCATTGGGGACGTACGAGTTGTTTTTCGGCGATTACAAAAAGTTATACGAAGCCCCCGCTCTCTACGAGAAAGTAACCAAAGAAGATGTGCAGCGCGTGGCCAGAACCTATTTGACAAGTCGTAATCGCACGGTGGGTTATCTTTTGCCAGAGCCTAAAACGAATCCCGTTAAAAACAATTAATCCTTAAACCTATAAGGTCTTCAAAACCTTATAGGTTTCGCTATATATGAAATCGATACTTACTCTACTTACCGCGGTATTACTAACGGGCGCATCGTTGGCGCAGACGTTTAAGGTACCGCCTTATCAGAAATTCAAGCTCAAAAATGGCCTGACGGTTTATTTGATGGAGCAGCATGAAGTGCCGCTTATCAATGTCTCGGCCGTTTTCGATGCTGGTGCCGTGCAGGACGGAAGCCGCTATGGATTGTCGAATATGACGGCAGAAGCTATTCTGTTCGGCAGTTCAAAATACACGAAGTCGCAGCTCGAAGAGAAAATCGAGTACGTTGGCGCTAGTGTGGATACCTATGCCGGTAAAGAAGTGGCTAAACTGACCTCGTCATTTGCCGTTAAGGATCAGGATCTGTTGTTCGATATTATTCAGGATGTGATCACAAAACCAACTTTCGATCAGGCAGAATTCGATAAGTACAAACAGCGGCAACTACTTCAGTTAACCCAACAGAAAGAAAGTCCGCGCGGAGTGGTCAATTCCTATTTCAACCGGTTTGTGTACGAAGGCCATCCTTATGCGAACCCGCTGACCGGTACTCCCAGTTCTGTTTCAGCCGTTTCGGCAAGCGATGCCCGGCAGTTTTATCAGAAATACTACACGGCAGATCGGGCCGCTATTGCTATTGTAGGCGACTTCAATACGGCAGAGATGAAAAAACGGGTAACCGAGTTGTTCGGAAGCTGGAAAACGGCCCCGGCAACTGCCCCAGCACTCACAGAACCTGCTTTCTCGTTCGATAAAAACCGAGTTTTACTAGTCAATAAGGACGATGCCCGCGAAACAACGTTTCTGATTGGTGGAAAAGGCATTACGCAAAATAACCCTGATTTTATACCGGTCACGGTTGTCAATACGATTCTAGGCGGCCGGTTCACGTCCTGGCTAAATGATGCGTTGCGGGTAAATTCAGGGTTGACTTACGGAGCCGGAAGTCGTTTCGGGACTTATCGTAAAAGTGGCACATTCGCCATTTCAACATTTACCAAGGTTAGTACGACCACGCAGGCCATCGACATGGCGTTGCAGGTACTCGATAGTTTGCATCGGACGGGTATTGATGAGAAAACCTTAACATCGGCTAAAAACTACGTGAAAGCTGACTTCCCTCCGAAGTACGAATCGGCCAGCGAATTAGCGAACCTGTTGACAGATATGTTCAGTATGGGTTTTGATGAATCGTTCATCAACAATTTCCAGAAGAACGTCGATGGACTGACGGTGGCTAAAACCCGCCAGATTATTGATCAGTATTTTCCAAAGAATACCCTCCAGTTTGTCCTGATTGGTAAAGCCGAAGCCATTCGTGATAAGGTGAAGAAATACGGCACCGTTACGGAGAAAGAAATCAAAGCCGACGGTTTTTAAAAAGTAACGCGGACATCCTGTCCGCATAGTCACTGACTTACAATTTATCATGTGGCTATGCGGACAGGATGTCCACGTTACATCTATTCCATAAATTTCCCCTACCTTTGTCCTGAGTTTTAGGTGCCTGACGTCATTTCGTGGTGACTTTCAAGGCTTAATAGGGAAGTTGGTGCAAGACCAGCGCTGTCCCCGCAACTGTAAGTCTTACTAAAATGCATAATTTATAATGTAGAATGCATAATGGGGTTACAGCCATTTTACATTGATCATTATTCATTATCCATTAAAATCGGTTCATTCTTCGTAGCCACTGTGTTTGTTCTCAACACGGGAAGGCTTGAACCGACAAGACGAGCCAGGAGACCTGCCCAAAACCATCCGTTGTTCTGGTGTTCGGAGGAAACACCCCAACCGCGTGCTAACGGTCAGACTTTGGCCCGATGCATCGAGATGTACACATTGTTCAGAAGTTATAGTGGTAAAGCAAGCCCGTCATGGTTGGGTATTGATGCTGGCTATTGCCCTGTTTATAGGGCATAGCAGTTTCGCACAAACCGATTCGTTGGCGATTCCGTCGAGTCGTTTAGGAACGACCGTATCTTTATCGGCGGTAACGGTGCGCGCTATTGCGCCTGAGCGATTCCTGGCGGGCCAGAAACTCCAGCGAATCGATTCGACGACATTGCTTCAATTTCGATTTGGGTCGTTAACCGATCTTTTGACGCTTAACACGCCCTTGGCTTTCAAAAACTATGGCCCTGGTCAGTTGGCAACGGTTTCGTTTCGGGGCACATCGGCCAATCATACCGCTGTTCTCTGGAATGGTATCAATATCAATCAACCGAATCTCGGTCAGACGGATTTTTCTACACTACCCGTTGCCGGGTTCGATAAACTAGCCGTGCAATATGGTTCTTCGGCGAGTGCAGTAGGTTCCGATGCAGTAGGAGGGAGTATTCTCCTGGGTAGTACGCCAGGCTGGCAATCGGGTATACGGGCGACGCTTGGGTTACAATTAGCCAGCTTTCAGAATAACCAGACGCAGCTGGGGTTACGTTATGGCGCGACTTTGGGAGACAGCTGGAAACTTTCGGGTAAGACATTTGCTTACCGAAATCAGTTCAATAACGCTTATCCGTACACCGAACGTCAGCATTATTTTCTGGAGCCATCGACAACGGCCCAGCGTGGATTTATCCAGGATCTCTATTTTCTGCATAAAAGCGGCCGACAGCTTTCCATCAATACCTGGGTAACTGACAATGATTTAATTATTACGCCCCAGGATACTATTGCCCGCGAACGCACGAGAACACAGTCGGCACGGTTGCTGGCTACCTATGAGGCCAATCGGATGACGTTTCGGGTGGGCTGGATTCGCGATGTGCTCGACTATGCCAAAGGAAATTTCAATACGCCAAGTCATACCGAAACCGAGCGGCTAATTAGTCGGGCAGAGCGCGAGTTTCAGCTTTTGTCTGGTACAAATCGGCAATTGAACCTGCGCGTGGGCGGTGAATGGTCGCATTACCGGACTCGAACAGATGGTTACGGAGGGCAGTTGATTCAGGAAGATCGAGGTGATTTGTATGCACTCTTACGTTACCAAACGACGCGCTGGCTCGTATCAGCCAATATTCGACAGGCGTTTGTAACGCGATTCAATCCACCCATTACGCCCTCAGTTGGTGCCGAATATCAGCTTGTGCAGCGTGACCGATTTAAGTTGACGGCCAAAGGCTCGGTAAGCCGAAATTACCGCGTTCCAACCTTGAACGAACGCTACTGGATTGATTTAGGTAACCCAAATCTTTTACCTGAAAGTGGATTGAATTTCGAGGGCGGTTTAGCGGCTAATACACCCTTATCTGATCGAATTAACCTGACGACTGAGTTGACGGGCTATCACAACCGCGTTGACAATTGGACCTATTGGAATCCGACCAATAATTACCACGTCGAAAACCTACAATTGGTAGTTGCTCGGGGCATTGAGTTTACGACTAATCTGACCTATGTCCAGAATAACTGGCGCGCAGGCCTGCGCCTTGGGTATGCGCTGACCCGTTCATCGCAGGAGCGGGCCTATGATGCCTATTCTCAGGATGTGATCGGGAAACAATTGGTGTATGTGCCGCTTCATACCGGAACACTCAATACCTACGTGCAACACGGCCAAACGCGCCTTAGTGTACAAATGCAGGCCAATTCCCGTCGGTATATCACCTTCGACAATACTCAGTTTTTTAAAGGAACTACATTGACCAATGTGTTATTGGAGCACACGGCCCGCTGGCATTCAGTTCCGGTTCGAATTCAGGGGCAGGTCAATAAT
This sequence comes from Spirosoma foliorum, assembly GCF_014117325.1. Lineage (NCBI taxonomy): Bacteria > Pseudomonadati > Bacteroidota > Cytophagia > Cytophagales > Cytophagaceae > Spirosoma > Spirosoma foliorum. The sequence continues at coordinate 7,754,392 of NZ_CP059732.1, forward strand.
GTGTTCGACGCGCTGCTGATAGGCGTGAAACGAAACGCACTTCCGGGCCGAAACTGGGCCATCAATTTAATTATCAATTTTCCTTCTTTATAATTCATGAAAAATCAATTGACCAAATCAATTGCAGTTGGGCTGGTAGCCTTGAGTGTCTGGAACTGTAAAACGTCTGACCCAACGCCAACGCCTTATGAATCGGGGGTGTTTATCCTGAACGCGGGTAATTTCTCCAGCAACAATGGAACGGTCTCGTTTTTGTCACGCAATAGCAATGTTGTTGCTACCAATATTTTTCAGACGGCAAACCCGTCGTTAGCCCTGAGCGGTGGAGTACAAGGATATGCCGAAGTAAATGGTAAAGGGTTGATTCTGGTCGATAACAGTACGGCTGGCCAGGATAAAGTTGAGATTGTGGAGGCTGGTACATTCGTTTCTCGCGCTACGCTAAAAACACCCGATATCGAGAATCCCCGTCAGGTGATTTCGGCAGGTCCTAACAAAGCATATATTAGTTGCTGGGATGTTTCCGGCGATTACAGTGCGGGTACGTTTTATAAAGACCCCGGTTATATCGCGGTTGTTGATTTGAACACCAGTAAGGTGACCAAAAAGATTCCAGCTGTAAAAGGCGTCGAAAAAATGGTTATTTCGGGTACCGAAGCGTTTGTGGGCAGCAATACCTACAGTGGCGATCAAACCCTCTTAATCATCGACTTGAACACTGATACCGAGAAACAGCGGATTGCTTTCGGTTCAACACCTGAACCTATTGCCCTCGATGCAACTGGTAAGTTGTGGATACAGGCCGGTAAAGATCTGGTTCAGCTAGATCCAACGAGTCGGGCTGTTGCTAAACGCCTTACTTTTTCTGCTGCTCCCGGATCGGTAACCATCAGTGGCGATAAACGTAATTTTTATTATACCCTGGGTGGTAAAACGTACAGTATTTCGATTGATGCAAACACGGCTTCTGGAAGTGTAGTGGTGAATCGCTCATTCAGCGCCTTGGGTATTGATCCACAAACCGGCCGGATTTACGGCACAGTTATACCTTCTTATGCACAGGCTGGTTACGTAATTCGTTACGAATCGAGCGGGACGTTGGTTGATTCGGTGAAAGCTGAAATTGCTCCTTCTGGTCTTTATTTCCGATGAGCCAACAACGGGCCATCATGAATTGGAGCGGAGGTAAAGACTCTGCTCTTGCTTTATACCACAGTCTGCGGTCAGAACGCTGGGACATACAGAGTTTACTAACATCGGTAAATGACCTGCACGGTCGGGTAAGTATGCACGGCGTTCGGATGGAATTGCTGCATGCGCAGGCAAATCGGCTGGGGTTACCTTTACAACTATTGCGACTGCCGGGTGATGTATCGATGGAAACCTACGATGCTCAACTGCAACAGGTACTTCAGGGGTTTCAACAGCAAGGAATTACCCATTCTCTATTTGGCGATATTTTCCTGGAAGACTTACGGCAGTATCGGGAAACTCAATTACAACGCGTAAATCTGAAAGGGGGATTTCCGCTCTGGCAGCGTAACACGACCGAGTTAGTTCATGAGTTTGTCGATCTGGGTTTTCGAGCCGTGCTGGTTTGTGTCAATGAAAAGCAATTGGGAGCCGAATTCGTAGGTCGGGAGTTAGATCTGGATTTACTGAAAGACCTACCCAAAACGGTTGACCCTTGTGGCGAAAACGGTGAATACCATTCGTTTGTGTACGATGGCCCCATTTTCGCTCATCCTATCGGGTTTCGTAAAGGAGAAGTCGTCCGGCGTACGTACAGTCCATCAGGGAGCGCAGATTGCCATACTGATGATACTGATCGGAGTTGGGATACAGGCTTCTGGTACCAGGATTTGCTGCTGAATGAGGTAAGTGAATGAATAATGGATAATGAACAATGAATAATGGTTGAATCGACAGTTCATTATCCATTATCCATTGTTTACCATTCTAACTGATCGAGTACATAAAAAAAGAGTCAGCCCTGCTAATTCATGAATTGGTAGGGCTGACTCTTTTTTATGCCAATTCATTCGTAATGGCATTCGTTATAGAATAGTCTAAAAAAGATTGATGGCGGTTATGCTTGCGTGTAAGAATCGTTTTTCGCACAAGAAGAGGATATTTAACCACCTTTAGTCTTCTTAGAATTAAAAACACATGATTTTGCCTTAATGTCAACCGGCTTAGCTTATTTGGTTTTAACTTTCTTCGTTAAAAAATAAACTTACTACAAATACCTATTTAACCTATGAAACGTAGAGAAGCCTTACAACAGGCGGCCCTGATGATGGGAGGAATCCTGTCGGCTCCCACGCTGGCGGGAGCTATGGGTCGTATTACGAACATGGGCCCGAGTGTAGACGTCACTGTTGAGCAGGAAGCGTTAGTAGCCGAGGTCGCCGATGTAATTATCCCAACGACCAGCACGCCCGGAGCTAAAGCCGCCGGGGCCGAGAAGTTTATTGTTCGGGTCATGCGCGATTGTTACCCCAAAGCCGATCAGGAGCAGTTTTATGCTGGACTTGCCAAACTGGACGCCAGTAGCAAAACCAAATTCGGTAAGGATTTCGTGAATCTGGATACAGCTCAGAAAAACGAAATGGTCAAGCAAACCATGACCGACGACAAGCCCTTTTTCCTACGCATGAAAGAGCTAACCACAACGGGCTATTTCACGTCTGAAATTGGGGCAACCAAAGCACTGGAGTACCTGCCCGTGCCCGGTCAGTTTAACGGATGCATGCCACTCAAACCCGGCCAGAAAACCTGGGCCCTTTAAAAAGTTGTAAAGTAGTAAGGTTATAAAGTTGTAGAGTTAATCGCTTTACCAATCACTTTATAACTATCCAACTTTACAACGCTAAAACTTCTCTACAGAATGAACCTCAATATTGATTCCATAAAAGAACAGACCTACGATGCCATCGTTATTGGCTCAGGGGTTACAGGTGGGTGGGCTGCCAAAGAGCTAACCGAGAAAGGGCTGCGTGTATTGATGCTCGAAAAAGGGCATCAGCTTGAACACGTCAAAGGCTATGAAAACGCCATGAAAGACCCCTGGCAGACCAAGTATAACGGTCGACTGACGATGGCGCAGAAAGAATCGCACCCGAAACTGGCCCGCGACTATCCGTACAATGAAATGACCGAAACGTACTGGATGAAGGATACCGACTCACTCTATAAAGAAGATAAGCGATTCGATTGGTATCGGCCTAATATCGTTGGGGGCAAATCCATCATGTGGGGACGTCAGTCGTATCGGCTAAGTGATCTTGACTTTGGCGCCAACTTAAAAGACGGTATCGCTATCGACTGGCCAATCCGCTATAAAGATGTAGCTCCCTGGTATTCATACGTTGAAAAATTCGTAGGTATTTCCGGCGAAAAGCTGAATCTGCCCCAACTGCCCGACAGCGAATTTTTGCCACCCATGGAGATGTATTGTGTGGAAAAAGAAGTTCGGAAGCGGATTGAAAAGAACTTCCCTGGGCGGGTTATGACGATCGGTCGTGTAGCTAACCTCTCGAAAGCTGGCGAAGCTCAGTTAGGCATTGGCCGCGCTCCGTGTCAGTATCGGAACAAATGCTCACTTGGGTGTCCTTATGGTGCCTATTTCAGTACACAATCCTGTACGTTGCCTCCTGCTGCCAAAACAGGCCGTTTAACACTTCGTCCCGATTCTGTAGTGACGGAGATCATGTACGACGAAAACAAAAAACGGGCAACTGGTGTCCGCATTGTCGATGCCGTTACGCTTCAACCAAAGGAGTATTTTGCCAAGGTTGTTTTTGTGTGCGGTAGTTCGCTTGGGTCAACGGCTGTTCTATTGAATTCAAAATCGAACCGTTTCCCAAATGGCTTCGGGAACGACTCCGGTGAATTAGGCCATAATTTGATGGATCACCACTTCCGTACGGGGGCGTCGGGTGTTTGGGAAGGCGATCTGGACAAATACTACATTGGTCGGCGGGCGAATGGCATTTACGTGCCACGTTACCGGAACATCGGTACCGATAAACGCGACTACTTGCGTGGTTTCGGTTATCAGGGTGGTGGCAGCCGGACAGGGTGGCAGCGCAACATTGCAGAAATGAGTTTCGGGGCTGATTATAAAGATGAAGTCACGAAACCTGGCCCCTGGACGATGGGATTGGGTGGATTTGGCGAGACACTGCCTTACCACGAAAATCGCATGTATCTCGACAAGAACGAAAAAGACAAGTGGGGCATGCCACTAGTTGTGTTCGACGCTGAGTTGAAAGAGAACGAGAAAAAGATGCGTGTAGATATGATGAACGATGCCAAAGAAATGCTGGAAGCATCGGGCCTGAAAAACGTTAAGTCGTACGATAATGGCTCTTATTTAGGCATGGCGATTCACGAAATGGGAACCGCTCGCATGGGTCGTGACCCGAAAACGTCGATCCTGAATGCGAACAACCAGGTTCATGGCGTTAAGAACGTGTTCGTGACCGATGGAGCCTGCATGGTTTCGGCTTCCTGTGTGAACCCTTCGTTAACCTATATGGCTCTGACGGCTCGTGCGGCAGACTTTGCCGTCAAGGAAATGAAGCGGCAGAATATCTAGATGCGTAAAAACGATGCTCCCCCGTCATACTGAGAAATCAGGCATGGCGGGGGAGCATCGTTTTTATATATATCGTATGTATTAATTCAGGCTGGATCAGGCATGTTGAATTGAATACTGTTGTAAGCAAAATTGATGCATTCGCTCGCGACCACGCTTCAGTCGCATTTTTACTGCGCTAATAGAAAGATTGTGCAGCTTGGCAATTTCATCAATACTCATTCCTTCTTCGTATTTGAGTTGAAGCACTACCCGTTCGTTTGTAGAAAGTGCATTAAGTGATTGCTTGAGCAGTTGAAGTGTTTCCTCATGTAATCGGGCTTCCTGCGATTCGGTAATCGACTGCTCCAGATTGGAATTAATGGCAATCGTATTTAACCGTTTCGACAACCGAAGCTGATCCAGGCAGTAATTATAGGCGATAGCGTATAGCCAGGTTGAAAAGCTAGACTTTTCCTGGAAACCATCCAGCTTATCGAAAGCTTTGAGAAATATATCGTGAGTGAAGTCTTCTGCCTTGTCGGAATCTTTCGTCATTGATAAACAACGCTGATAGACTTTATTAACATAACGCGTGTAAAGTGTCTCGAAACATTGATTTGGTTTACTGGAAAGATACTGACGGATTGTTTCTTCATCGGTTAAGACAGTATTCATGGTGGATTCGACAAGTTAAGATGTAGTGTTGTATACGAAAACGATTTATTGATTTTAAATTGTTTTCGTAACCCCTAAAATAGTTAATAAAAACTATTGAAAATATGCTCAGTGGTGCTTTCTATTGGGAAATAAGCGTTTATATAGATGAATAAGCGATTTAAGTAGTTGAATAGCGTATATTTTAAAGATAATTTATATGATGGTATACTTATTTGGCTAAATCCTGACTCATATGTTTAGCAATAATTTGCAATGATCGGGCTTGTTTGTCGGGTGTTCGAGCATCAAACGCGAGCCTTTCAATCGCGGTAAGTGGAAATATCCACCCCTGCTGTTTAGCATCCCATTCATTGGAACAACGGACAACTTCCTCAAATTCTGCTTCAGTCCACTTGTCAAGCGAGTTCAATTCGCTTAGCCGCTTTTTTTGTCGGAGTAGAATTAAGGCGACTTCTTTAGGTATTGCCTGTTTCGTTTTCATAAAAGCTTGCCTATGGCCTTTTTCTGGCAAACGCTAGCAAAACCAGAGCCAAACTGCTACTAATTGATCTGTCTAATTATCAAGTATTTATTTGTTCGTCCTGAAGTATAGACTAGTTTGGAACAGGTTACCTCACGAACCATAGTAACTCCGTTAGACTAAGGGGAGACAAAAAGTAACAGCTAGCTAGAAGAAGAGCAAGGCAAGTAAGTGATATCAGTAAAAAGTTCGCTTAAGCCGATTATAGGGCAATTCACTCCGTTTTTAAACTCAAACCCGCTGATGATATAGTCTCACATTTAATACTTTATGGTTGTTATAGATTTGGTCATAAACTGAATGCTGTTCAGCACAGTACTTGCTGCGTGTGTCAATTAGTTACTTATCTGTCTGTAATATATCCTTAAGAAGTTATTTTGTTAATCGAAAAATTTTATGAATTCTTGTCATAACCTTACTTATTGTTTTCTGTAGTATGGCTGAGTTAATCGATTATGTGAAAAGGACAGAACGGAAAGTAAAATGATAGATAGCTAGTATGACTCTTGCCATACCGGTATTGAGCGTAATGCTGATAGAATGAATAGCAGTATGAACGAACTATATAAAAAGCCTTGAGCAATGATATCCGGAAGAATAAACAGAGTTTGCCTTTCACTGCTGGTTGTTGCCAGTTTTTTAGTAGGCTTTACAGTTTATTGTGCAGTTCTAATTCATTGGGTGGAAACGATTTCGCATTGGAATCTCGCTAATTACCCCGTTCAGGCTATTGGAGAAACGGCTTTTTTGCTGATTTATACGTATTTAGGAGTTCGTTTTTGCCGTAAAAAAATTAACTTCCTTTAGGCCCGGTAGTCTTCAGAGCTTGATAAGAATAAAAACATCGACTAAAACGCTCCGCCGAATTGATCTTCAATATCCCGAACTGCCTGAATGGCGTCGACGACATGAAGTTTCTGATTCTGCGCGACCCACAGGACCGTATCAACAATAGTATAAACATCCGGGTCCTGACAATATTCCAGCCAGACGGTATAAGCATCTGCATACTGGCGCCCTGTTTGGCTAGCAATTTGGGTTAGCAATTCAACATTCACAGGCAACATATCGGAATCTAAAAATGGCGTCTACTTTTTGTGGATGATCCTCTAATGGTAACAATCTGGGTTTTGCATACACAAAAGCGATACCAATTGTGCTACTATTAGGCATAATGCTCGCTAAAGGAACAAAGAGAGTACATACCAACAAAATTAACTGGGTAAAACTGTTTACAAAGGAAGTCTAATTACTAAGCAGAAAGACCATTTAATATATTTTTAGTATCTTATTGAAGGGGTGTCCGTCTTAGGCTCATTACTAACCAAACCTGGACCAAGTTCAGCCTTACACCTACACTATATGCGAGCTGGTATTTTATCAATGGACACTTCATTAACAGACGAAGAAATGATTCGGCAATACTTAACCAGCCGGCCGGACCAGTGCTTCGAAACGCTTTATAATCGGTATGTGAATAAGGTCTATCGACGTTGCCTGTCGATGACCAAAGACTCTGATAAAGCGGAGGATTTTACGCAGGATATATTTCTTAAGGTATTCGCTAAGTTAGATGCCTTTCAAGAGCGGTCTACTTTCTCGACTTGGCTTTATTCGATTGCCTTCAACTATTGCTCAGATCAGCTCCGGAAAGCGAAGCGATTTAATTTTTATTCCATAGAGGAAGGGGTACAATATGATATTCCTGATACAAAAGATGGTCAACTTCATGAAGAAACGCTGCAATTAGTCAAACAGATTATGGCGTCGCTTACAGAGAGCGAGCAGGCTTTACTACAGTTGAAATATGAAGATGAGCTAAGTATTGAAGAGATCGCCCAGATTTACCAAATCAATCCTAGTGCGGTAAAAATGCGGCTGAAACGAAGTCGTGACAAGATTAACCGGCTTTATCAACAGCAGTCTAATAACTAAGAAATAATGTTAGCCCGCTATGCTCACTAAATTCGGGAGAGAATAGCGGGCTAGCTATGCAAGTAGCTTAATGGGGAGCGCTCTGCTCTTCTACCTGTTGTTGGCGGACCTGCTGGCCAATGGGAACATATTCTACTTCGCACGGATACCCAAACAGGCAGTTTGCCTTAATCTGCTCAGCTACCCGATCAGGCACCATGTTTTCCCAACCATCTTCACCTTGTTGGATCATCTCCAGCACATGATCAGTGGATATGTGTAGATTCTGTTCGTTATAATCGGTTATATCTTCGATTTTATCGTTCCGAACGAGGTATTGAAAGAGGGGTTCCAGCGTAGCCGGTAATTTGAATTCATTACAGGTATAAATGGCTCCTTCGCGAAGCGTTGGATACACGAACAGTTTTACCTTTCTGCTGAATAAGGTGGCAAACGACTCCAGAATACCACCGGGTAAAAATTCATAGTGACCTTCTTCAAAGATGTATTCCAGGTTCGGAATACCCACAATCAGACCAATTTTGAGTCGTGTCAGACGAGCTAGGTAGGCCACCAGCTTATAGTATTCCAGATAGTTGGAAATCATTACCGTCTGACCCATAGAGCACAGAATATCTACCCGATCCAGAAAGTCTTTCTCGTCGATACCCTGCTCGTTGGCTTTCAAGTTGTGCAATGTCAGCTCGGCCATCGAAATCACCCGATTGGCATCTACATCGGCTTCGTCTTTAAATTGCTTTAGGCCATTTTCAATCATATCCATCTGGACATTCGTAACCGGCCGTAACCGTCCACGCATAACCAGGATATTTTTTTTATAAAGCGCTTCGGAGGGTTGTAATACCTGACCATCGGCACCAAACAGGGCGGCATCAGTGAATCCGTTCTTAACCAGATGAAGACTCATCAGTCGGTTATCGACATCCGCAAAATCAGGCCCATTAAACCGAATCATATCAATCTGAATCCGTTCTGGCGTCAGATCGTCCATAAGCGATAATACGAGTGTTTCGGGCGATTTTGCGTAGTAATAACAACCATAAATCAGGTTAACGCCAATAATGCCGAGCGCCTGTTGCTGAAGAATGTTCTCATTATCAGCCATTCGGACGTGGATAATCACGTCGTTATAGCCCGACTGCGGGTTTAACTGAAAGCGGCAACCCAGCCAGCCATGTGCTTCGTTGGTTTTCTGGTAATTAAGGGCAACAACAGTATTGGCAAACGCAAAAAACGTGGTGTCTGGACCACGTTTTTCGGCTAATCGTTTCTCGAGAAGGCTATATTCCTTATTCAGCATTTTCACCAACCGGGACTCAACTACGTAGCGGCCACTTTCTTCAACGCCGTAAATAGAATCGCTGAAGGTCATGTCGTAAGCTGACATAGTTTTGGCGATAGTTCCCGATGAGCCACCTGCTTTGAAAAACATGGCAGCCGTTTCCTGACCAGCACCAATCTCCGCAAAGGAGCCATAAATACGTCGGTCCAGATTAATACGTAAAGCTTTCTGCTTCGTACCTATATTCTTTTCGTACATAGTGATGGGAACTTTTAAGGCTAAGTTACAATATAAAACACCAAAAGCAGCCTTTGGAGCCGCTTTTGTGTTAAAATAATACAATATTAATGTTGATTATCCAAGAATTTATTGGTAATAAACATATTTCCTCCACCTGCCTTCTGGTCGAGCGATGACCCAAGGATGGGTTGAGTGACTTCTGTAGAAGCAGCCCGGCGTGCCATTCGGGTGCCCGAAATCTGGAAAATGGCTTCGCTAAGCATGGGCTCAGTTACATCTCCAAATGCTTTCATGCCATAAGATGGCTCCCGCACCTCCACCGATGGCGTAAATCCAGCCGCATAATCCGTGAATCCCACTGCATTGGCCGATTTAAAGGTAATTGGTTGTATTCCCCATTTTATGCGGCCACTGTCGTCGTAAATCGTAATCGAACCAACATTTTTCCCAACGGTGGTTGTGCCAATGGTAGTCACCGTCATGAAAGGGCGTAAACCATTGATAACCAACTCGCTGGCCGACGCTGTGCTGCCTGTCGTCAGGACAAATACGCGACTCAGGTTAGCGCCAATATTCGTCGATTTCGTCAGGAAATTCTGCGTATTCCAGCCGGAACCGCGGTTCTTATCATTGGCTGCCGTCACAATACTATTCCATTTCTGTGTGTAATAAACCTTAGAGGCATCAATATTTTTCCCGATCAGGCTGGCAAGATTGGTCGACGAACTCACATAACCACCTCGATTGTAACGTAAGTCAAGAATCAGCTCATTGACGCCCTGTTGCTTGAACTTGCCAAAAATATTGTCAAGCTTCAAATCATAGGTGTTATCTAAGTTGGAGCTACCTGCTTTATACAAACCCGGAATAAACTGGTTGTAAATAAGATAGCCTATGGTTTTGCCTCCAATGGCATAGGTTGTATCCAACAGAATGGGGTCTTCCTGAAAGACAACTGCCGTAGCCTGCTTGGTTTGGGAAACATCCGTCAAAACATTATTGCTAATGGTTGCAAATCCGTACGTATAGGTATCGGTAGTGCTACCAGTACCAGCCAGTAAAGCCTGATAATTAGCGAGGGTCAACAACTCGCCATTTACTTTCGTGATAATATCTCCGCGTTTAATGCCTGCTTTAGCGGCCGGAGACCCAGGCAGTACATAGATGATCGACGCAATGATATTGGCCCTGGTCTGATCTCGATAATACAGATTATATTCGATACCCGTTGTCTTCGACTGCCCACTTAGCGATGCCTTCAGGTCGTCGGCACTTTCCTGAAGCCAGGAAAAACGATCCCGATCGGGGTTCGTCGTATTGTAATCGTAAAGTAAGGTCGGGAAAAAACTTTTGGGAGCTAATGAGGTATCTGGGTTGGCTGGTAATTTATCGTTCCAGAAGTAATAGTTTTTCATATTCTCCAGAACCCAATTGTTCACCTCGCCATTTGATGTTATAGGACTAACATCGGTATCCTTTTTGCAGGATGTCATCAGCAACGGGCCGCCAATCGCGAAAAGCAGGGCCAATCTACTGGCAAAAAATAGTCTCATGTGTACTTGTTGATGTGAAAAGCTTTATCGCTATAAGAACGTAATAATCACCTAAATAATTTTCTGAGAATGCAACGAGGAGGCTTAGCAAAAGGCGTCTTCAATGTGCTTTATCCGTAGTTCGCTACCCGCTATAGTTACGGCGATAATATCAAATCGGATGTCATATAGCCAGTCGTTGGCAAAAATATACTGTTCCGCGGCTTTCATCACCAGTTTGGCTTTGGTGTAGGAAACAAACTCCTCAGGATTGCCATAACTAAGATTGGTCCTGGTTTTTACCTCAACAAATACCAGAAGCTTCCCCTTTTTGGCGATTAGATCAATCTCCGCGTGTTGGTAACGGTAGTTTCGGAACATGATCTCGTAACCTTGTTCGCGTAGGTAGCGAGCAGCTTCCGCTTCACCCTGTTTGCCGGTTTCGTTGTGTTGAGCCATTATAGTAGGATAAGGTTACAAATAACGGCAAACCGAACGAAACTTAGCAAGCTCGTTGTTAGAGAACTAGCGGAAGACCTCTTCTTCCCGGAAGCAATGAATAGTCGTATTAATAAACAAGTTGAAGTTCGGGCGTTAGGATTGATGGAATACCAGGCTGCCTGGGATGAGCAGGAGCGCCTGTTTTCGACCATTGTCGATCAAAAACTACAGAACCGAACAGTCTCCATTGCGGAGCAGCAACCAACTCCCAATTATTTGCTGTTTTGTGAGCATCCGCCCGTATACACACTCGGAACGAGCGGCCATGCCGAGAATTTATTGATCGACGAAGAACGGCTGTCAACGGAGTTTGGCGCAACTTTCTTTAAGATTCGGCGTGGAGGAGATATTACGTTTCATGGACCTGGTCAGTTAGTGGGTTATCCGATTCTGGATCTGGATAACTTTTTTACCGACATCCATCGCTACATGCGTCTGCTCGAGGAAAGTATCATTTTAACCTTAGCCGATTATGGTCTGGATGCCGGGCGGATTGAGGGTTTAACGGGCGTTTGGCTTGATTATGGTACGAATGCTGAGCGACCTCGTAAAATTTGCGCAATGGGTGTAAAAGCCAGCCGTTGGGTAACGATGCATGGATTTGCGCTGAATGTAAATACAGATTTGCGTTATTTTAACCATATTGTCCCTTGTGGAATTACCGATAAAGCGGTTACGTCGCTGGCAACCGAGTTAGGTCGTGAAGTGCCGTTGAATGAGGTGGCCAACCATGTTCAGCGTCATGTGGCCACTTTATTTGAGATGGAATTAGTAACACGGTGATGCGGCATTCCCACATCTTGTCCGTTAGTATAAAGCGTTTTTAGCGGACGAGCCGTCCGCGTTACATTGGAATGAAAAAGGATATTAATTTTTTGCCTGTTGAAGGCGTACATATAGTGATTGCCCGGAAAGAGAATCTGATTAACGGGTATGATTGGCAGGTTTTCCTGATTAACCAGAAAGATGTGCCGATCACAACTGTATTTGTCACGTCGAAAGGCTACGGACAGAAAGACAAAGAGGAGCAGAAAACATCGACGTTACGCCACTTTTTTGTGGAAGTTCAGCCGGGAGCGCATGAAGTTGTTGAGACGATTATGCCCGATGTATTCCATCTGAACAACGAATACTGGGTAAGCTATTTTATTGGCAATCAGATTTTCGATAAGAAGTTTATCTTCGTGCCAGACAGCATTGTAGAAGAAAATCTGGTGCTCATACCTGCTCTGGGCCTGGAAGGAATTTTGCACGCGTAAGTAACGCGGACATGCTGTCGGCTATATATTTCTAAATGCGGACAGGATGTCCGCGTTACCATGCTACCCTAAACCTCATGGCTCAACCCGTCTCCTGGAAACGTCGGCTCAAGAACCTTCTGTTTATTGATCTTAAAACGGTGGCGGGTGAGCCATCTCTACTGTCTGTTGATCCGCGTTTGCAACGTCAGTGGGAGGAAAAGAGCCGGTATTTCAAAAACGATGATGAACTCTCTGCGGCTGGATGGTACGACCGCCGGGCTTCCTTTTTTGCGGAGTTTGGTAAAATTATCTGCATTGGTGTAGGTGGATTATTTTTCGACGACGACGACCAACCGCATCTAAAGGTGAAATTGATCAGCAACGATGACGAACTGGCGTTGCTGGGAGAATTCTTGACGATCGTGAACCGATACCCACCCGGTGAACTGACGTTATGCGCTCATAACGGAAAGGAATTCGACTTCCCGTATCTCTGTCGACGGTTGATGGTAAATGGCTTGCCACTTCCGCCCGCGTTGCAGATTTCGGGGAAGAAACCCTGGGAAATTCCGCATCGGGACACGCTGGAACATTGGCAGTTTGGCGACAAACGTCATTTTGTTCCGCTTGATCTTTTGGCTGCTGTGCTGAATATCCCAACCCGCCCACTCGAATGGACGGGCGACCGTACCAGCGAGGTGTATTATCGGGAACATGACTGGCCTCGTATTGAACAATACGCCCGCGATTCGATGGTGATGCTGGTACAGGTTTATTTAAAAATGGTGGGTGCCCCGCTCGTGGCCGACGAGCATATTGTATTAAGTGATTGAAGTTAATGAATGAATAATGGATAATGTAAAATGAATAATCTGAAATGAAGCTGATCGGCTTCTAGAACATTATCCAGTTTACATTAATCATTATCCATTGACAAAATCCCACACTGTAGTTAAACATTTTAGCCTAGCTACTGAGTTAGGCAAGTAACATGAGAGGAAAACCAAAACAAGATAAATACTTGAAGGCCGCATCGGGCCGACCTACTTCGGGGCAGTCGCCAACGACGCGCCCACGTGAAAAGGGTTTCGAGAAATCAGCAAAAGTGAAGCCCATTCAACAGGCCGACTCTTTTCTGGATGAAATGAAAAACGACATCATGGCGTTTTTCCAGATTAACGACGACCACTCCTTTACACAGGAGCAGGTATTAGACCATTTCGGTACGGGCGACCGGCGCATGAAACTCATCATGCACGGCCTCATTGGCGAACTTACCGATGAAGGTACACTAGTACGTCAGGCAGACGGTAGTTACCGGGCTGATGCCAATGCCAACCTGATTGAAGGTGTTGTGGAACATGTAAATTCGCGCTTTGCCTTTGTGGTTCCCACGACCACCAGCGGTGTTCGGGGAGATCGGGACGAGGATATCTGGGTTTCGACGGATGACCTGGCCGGGGCCGTTGATGGCGACCGTGTACAGGTAATTCGATTTACGGATTCACGCAGCAAAGGACGCCGGATCGAGGGCAAAGTTGCCCGCGTGATCGAACGGGGACGCACGGAGTTGGTGGGTCGTATTGAAGTATGGCCAACTTACGGGTTTGTTGTTCCGGATAGCAAAAAGATTTACGACGACATTTTTATCCCGGAAGAAAAACTGGGTGGCGCTGCCGATGGCGAAAAGGTAATTGTTCGACTCACGAAATACCCTGATCCAGATAGCCGCAAGCAACGTTTCGAGGGCGAAGTAATTACCGTACTCGGGAAAGCAGGGCAGAACAATACCGAAATGCACGCTATTCTGGCGGAGTTCGGCTTACCAATCGTTTTCCCCGAAGAGGTTGAACAGGAAGCAGAAGCTATCCCGACCAAAATCGACGAAAAGGATATTGCCAACCGGCGGGACATGCGTGACATAACTACGTTCACGATTGACCCGGTTGATGCCAAAGATTTCGACGATGCGTTGTCGGTGCAGGTGTTAGACAATGGTAACTTCGAAATTGGGGTTCACATTGCCGATGTAACACACTACGTGTTGCCGGGTTCTAAACTGGAAGCCGAAGCCTACAAACGGGCTACATCGGTTTATCTGGTTGATCGGGTTGTTCCAATGCTCCCCGAAAAACTGTCGAATGGCCTTTGTTCGCTGCGTCCGAACGAGGATAAACTCACGTTCTCGGCTGTTTTTGAATTAACGCCCAATGCACACATTGTAAAGGAATGGTTCGGCCGAACTATCATCCATTCGAATCGTCGGTTCGCTTACGAAGAAGCGCAGGATATCCTGAACGCCAACAGTGGCGATTATCTGGAAGAGCTTCGGTTGCTCAATGAGCTGGCCTACAAACTCCGCGATGAACGGTTTAAAAATGGTGCTATCAACTTCGAAACGGTTGAAGTGCGGTTCCGGTTGGACGAGAATGGTGTACCCTTAGCTGTTTATCCGAAAATTCGGCAGGATACCAACAAGCTCATCGAAGAGTTTATGTTGCTTGCGAATAAGCGGGTGGCTGAGTTTGTGCACTCGCTGTCGAAACGCAACAAAAATGGCGAAGAGAATACGATGGTATACCGTGTTCACGAAGGTCCTGCTGAAGATAAGCTGCGTAGTTTCTCCGAGTTTGCTCGTAAGCTGGGCTACAAGCTCAACGTAGACGATGAGCATTTATCCAGCTCGATGAACCGCTTTATGGCGAGTATTGAAGGGAAGCCCGAAGCCGGAATGCTCCAGCAACTGGCCGTGCGGACCATGTCGAAAGCGCGCTATAGTACAGAGGATTTAGGTCACTTCGGACTGGCGTTTAAGCGTTATTCACATTTCACGTCGCCTATTCGCCGTTACCCCGACATGATGGCTCACCGATTGCTTCAGCATTACCTGGACAAAGGGAAACCGGCTGATCGGGAAGAATACGAAGAAAAGTGCCGACACTCGTCTGAACGTGAACGGTTGGCCTCGGAGGCCGAACGGGCTAGCATCAAATACAAACAGGTTGAGTTTATGAGCCGAATGGCACCCAACCAGGTATTTGAGGGCGTGATTTCGGGCGTTACAGAGTTCGGTATCTTTGTTGAAATCACCGAAAATAGTTGCGAGGGCCTCGTCAGAATGCAGGACCTTAGCGACGACTACTACGAGTTCGACAAGGATAATTACCGGATCATTGGCCAGCGCCACAAGAAAATGTACACTTTCGGCGATCCGGTTGTGGTTAAGGTAAAAGAAACCAATCTGGCCCGCCGAAGCATGGATTTTGCTTTAGTTAGCGACAAAGCTGGCCGCGCTACGGATGCGGACTCACAACAGTTAAGTTTAGCAAAAAGCAATGATAGTCGAGGTTCCCGTTCGGGAAGTTCCAAAGGAGGACAAGCCTCTGCCCGCCGATCCAGCAATCCTGGCAAAAAGCAGGGGACAGCGCCCAAAGGTGAAAATAGGCGTGGTGGTCGTGGTCGGCGTTAAAAAGTAGAAGGTTGTTGGAGAGCGCTCTTGCGTTTTAGGAGGCAAATTCACTATATTTGCAGTCCCAAACGGAAAAGCTCTCGTAGTTCAATGGATAGAATTATGGTTTCCGGTACCATCGATAGGGGTTCGAATCCCTTCGAGAGCACTTAGAAAAGCTAAAAAGCCGCTTAAACAGATCGTTTAAGCGGCTTTTTTTACTTTTCTAAGTGCTCTCGACATTTGACTGTGATACGCAATTGGAAGAAATTAACAGAATACACTTTATCAAACAATCTAACTAAATTTCCCTCTTTAATAAAGAATGAGAGAGTATAAATAAATATACTACAGCTAAACAGCCTTGGTTACTTTATTTATAAGAGTGTCAAAATAAATAGCCATCCAATCTTTTCTCCATTCTGTTCTAAATTCAATATCATCAGAAGCGGGCTTCTCTTCAAGCTCTTTGATTCTTACAATAGTTGGAATAGGAATGCTGTCTCCAATCAGTAAAGCTTCTTGACGTTCTAAAGTAGGTAGAGAGTCTGTAATTGTACTGATACTATCTGGTAATAATCTCTTAACATATTGTTGATCTGTAGGATTAGTCAGCCTCATCGCAACAAAATTACTACACTGCGAAAATATAGTCTCGGAAATTTCCGAAGGTCTTTGGCTAACAATCATCAGAGACAATCCATATTTTCTGCCTTCTTTTGCAATTCTTTCGATAGATTTCTTTACTGCGCTATATTTAACGCCCTTACTCTGAGGAATATAATTATGCGCTTCTTCTAAAACTAATAAAAATGGAGCTTCTTGGCCATTTTGCTTTAAAGATTTGTAATAAAAGCAAAAGTCAAAAACAATTCTACTAATCAAAGAAACAACAAGCGATAATACCTCAAAAGGGATTCCACTTAAATCTATGATAGTTATATTCGAACGATCTTCATCACTGTATCCAATAAACTGTTTAATTATTTGAGAAAGGTCTTCTGTCTTAAATTTACTAGCATCTGCTTTTTCAGGCTTAAGTAAGAACGATAACCTATCATCATTTAATTTCGTTTCTAACCTTGGAACAAATCTATCAAATTCACCAGCATAAGGGCCTGAATTAATTATACTTGGTTTTTTATCTTTAAATTTAATGTCCCCAAATAATTGATATTCTTCTGGAGTATCCTGAACCTTTTCTTCGACGGCAAGTTCGCCAGTTGAAGCGAATTTGGTAGCTATATTTTGATTGCATAAGTATTTGTATACTTCTGATATACTAAAATATACTGAACTGTCATAATTTACCTTGTTTAAATTAGGGTTGTATTTCTTTTTATTTAGTGTTACAGCATGCTTAAATTGTGAAATTTGATTGTGAGAATTATTGTCATTGCTTTCAATAAACATTTCTTCTAGCTCCTCTGAATTCATAAGCCAGTAAGGTAACATTAAGCTATTAACATCTAGCTTTTTGCTTTTAGGAAAGGCAGGTGCATATTCACCATGAAGATCAAATAAAATTATATGCGCATTATTCAATATGCCATTCGTAGCTTGAATATTACTTGGCTCAATTCCTTGCTGTAATATTTTAGCTACTGTTCCTGATTTTCCCGATCCTGTTGATCCTACTATAGCAATATGTTTACTAAAAAACTTATCCCCATCAACTGAAATATCTAAACTACCATTTTGGGCTAGAGTTGAAAAAATAAACCTTTTGTCTTCAGACACTCCATTATATATTTTCTTCAAAACCTCAATACTGGCGATTTCTACGCTATTTGGTGGGATTGCAATTTGTTGACCACCTCTTTTAAAGTTACCTGCGTCATCTAAAAAACCTATTGGCTGAGCATCTAATATAAAAGTTGGGTTGTTAATGACTTCAGTAGATAGATTTGCTGAATTTGAATCTTTTATCTTATAGCTCTGAACTAAAGCAATTATAGATACGTTCGACTCATCTGAAATTTTCAAATAACTCCCTATTGTGAAATTATCTTGTTCTTTTTTAAATAAATCGGCGTCAAGCACCTCAATTTGTATAAGATTTGGAGCTACGGTTAAAATCCTAAAATTCTCTTCCATATATTTAGTTTAAATAATATTAAATCCTTGATCACTTATTGGACAATAATTTGTATACATCCATCAAATTTTCACAGTACTTCACATCAAACCATTTTGAGTTTTCTAAGTTAGAGTGATAGAATTCCTCTTTTGAAAAATGAAATATTACGTCAGGCTTATTTATTGTGGATATGTAACTTTTAAAGTTATCAAGCGAAATTAATTTTATTAAAAACGATGATTTTGTAATTTTGCTTCTACTATTGCTAATGTTTATGACTGGATCATCGTTGAATATTTTAACATTAAAACTAATATGCTCAAATCCATCATTGAAAATAATATTGCCTTTAATCAATTTAATTTTTATTTCCAAAATTTCTTCTGTAGTTTGATCTAAAATTAACATTAATGGCTTTATATTTCTAAAAACTGAGCCTATATCGTAATATTTAAAAATAAGACTTTGAATAAATGTCATTAGAGGTAATTCCGGACAATTAGCATTTATAACATTGCGACCGATGATAATAGCTTTTGTATGTAATGGATTTAATGCGTCGGTTTCAGATATTTTATTTTTTGTAAGTTGTAAGTAGCTACCTTTAGACCTTAAACTAATATACCATTCATTAAATAGTTTACTTCTATTGTCAATGGATTTTAAGAATTCAATCCTAGTAATAATTCTAAGGCTGGGATCAGCTTTTACAGCTTTATCCATTATGATTCTTAATGCATTGTTATAATAATGTGAATCCGCAACGTATGTTTTGCAATTAAAAATGTCACACAATTTATTTATTACTATATTTTGTTGATTGTTGAATTCCAGACCAAATCTAATTTTAAATTTAGTCAAAAATAATTCTAGTTCTAAATCAGTCATACCATGCTCTGTGTAGTAACATCTACTGACTTTTTTTTCTTTGTATGTTAATATCTCTTTTAACTCATCTAATGAAATAATCTTTTCAGAGTCTTGAATTTCATCAGTAAAATGTGCGTATAAGATATATCTTAGACTAATTTTGTCTACTTGTTCTCTAAAATGATCAAGCATTAGTTCAATAGGTTCCCTAACGGTTGAATTATTATACGTTGGCTTTGATAAGTATTTACATTGCATTGTTAGCTTATCAAATTCCGTATTAATATCTATATCTTCTATACCTTCTACGGTAATAAAGTCGCTGTCTTTCTCAAGTTCTAACAAACATTTTATTGAGGTATCAAATTGATAGTAATACCCTTTAATTGTTGCTACCGCAGACCTAATCATTAGAAAATTATTATTGTCAATTTTGGTGGATAGACTTAAGATATTATAAAACTTCTAACATTCTTTGACGCGATTGTATATTCACATCGTGAATAGCAATATTATAATTATACATTAATATATGATAATTGTAATATTGCTACTCACGATGTGAATATATACAAGACTTGTTATTAATGATACGATTTTGATAAGATAAATGCCGATTATGCTTTAACTCGCTGATTATTATTGGTAATTTGTGCTCCCTTCGGGAGCACTTTCAAAAGTCAAAAAGCCGCTTAAACAGATCGTTTAAGCGGCTTTTTGACTTTTAGTCTGAATATATAGTAGCTGTTTAAATGAACTCCCCAAAAACCAACAACCTAGAATTTGTAGTCTACAAATAAGGAGGCATTTCGATTTTTATAGCTGCTGACATAGAAAGGGAAATAGGTATCGCTCTGGGGCCGTATATCTCGTAAGCCTACTTCATAGGTAAACCCGACAACAGTTTGGCCAAAATCGACACCAATTCCGGTTCCTATACCCAAATCGAGTCGCTGAAGACCGCGATTTCCAAATGTTTGCTCCTCAATAGTGCCATGATCAATCATATCCCCATAGATGATGTCGCCCGTTAGTTTGGTTTTGCCGCCCAGGCCATAGGCCACATAGGGGCCTGCACTAAGCACAAGCTTTGTTCCTGGTGTTAGGGCTATTTTGTAGCCGAGATAAACCGGCGCTTGCAAGTACAATTGATTGCTTATAAGCTGGGCATCTTGCCCCGCTACCAATGCCCATCCTGGAAAGCCAATAGGCGCTTTGCCTTCTATTTTCGCTCCCTTCATGCTTAAGGAAAGGCCAGACTGTAAAAAGAAGTTTTTACTGAAATTGGCTGTGGCTGTCAAACCAATATTGAATCCAAATTTAGCGCTGGGCAGGTCGTTGTTTAAGGCCAAAGAGGATCGATTTAAGCCCGCTTTCAATCCGAATTCGAAGGGGCGATTTTGAGCCGATAGCGTAAAGGCTGTAGTGAGTAATAACGTTGTGAATGTGAGTCCGAAAAAGTGTCTCATGCCTGTTCAGTTAACTTATTAGATAAGGGTGCTATCCTGAAGAGCTGAAAAATTAGAGAAGCGTTGGAATGAGTTGGAATTTCTTTTTTGGTTAGACAAGCTGGTTTATTTTCCCTGACAATACCGCGATTGGGTAGGTCTGTGCCGCCATATTGGGGCGAATCGTTTACCAGAGCTAGTGCGTGCACCTCATGGCTGATGACCAGATAAGCCCAGAATTGCTTCGCTTCACTAAAAGCACTCAAACTCAATAGTATACACTAAATAGAAGTATGTGTAATCTTGCTATTTTTTTGTATCTGGGAGGTTACATAAATCTGCCCAAGCCTGGTTATTTTTAAAAATATTAATTATCTTGCAGACAGGGTGCCCGGAAATAAAAACGCCGGACTCATCATGGTTCCGGCGTTTCCGCATTCATTTCTTAACTTAAACGCTTTTGAGCGTCGAATTAATGACGCATTCTCTACGACAATGTTGCACCAAGTAGCCACTGTTTTATAAGTGGTCAAATACGTGTACAAGTGGTCAATAAAAAAAGCCGGGATTGATGGTCCTGGCTTTTTTATGTCCGTGCTAGAAAGGGGTACAATTGTTCAAACTAGAATTGAACAATTTCCTTAGTTTTGTTGTACAGATCGATGATTGTTGGCAATAATTCGATTGGTTCATTCGCTATTAGTATGGTAATAAATGCCGATAAGCCTTATTTGCTGTTGGGGATTGTAAATTCGATTCCGCCGATAGTGATACCAAACGAACCGATTACCAATTGCCCGTCTACCTAAGCACTAAAGCGAAGTACATTTGCTTTCAAACCAGCATCTCTACATGAATACGGATTCAACACTAGACCTATACCCCTGGCGACGCTTTTACCCTAAAGGCGTACCTTATGAAATTAACCCAGATGCTTATACGTCACTAGGGGCACTTTTGGAGGAAGGATGTCATCGGTTTGCCGATCGCCCTGCTTATGCCTGCCTGGGCAAGCAGATTACATTTGGCGAATTAGATAAGCTATCAGCTCAGTTTGCCTCATTTTTGCAAAATGACTTAGGTCTCCAAAAGGGCGATCGACTGGCTATTCAGATGCCAAACACCTTGCAATATCCAGTGGCTATGTTTGGAGCCTTGCGGGCAGGTTTGGCGGTGGTCAATACCAATCCGCTGTATACCCCCCGCGAAATGCAGCACCAGTTCAAAGATTCGGGGGCAAAGGCGATTGTGATTCTGGCCAATTTTGCCAGCCATCTGGAAAAAATCATTGATCGAACCGACATTAAGCATGTAGTGATCACGCAGCTTGGCGATTTATTGGGCTTCCCTAAAAAGCAAATCGTTAATGCTGTGGTGAAGTATGTTAAGAAACTGGTGCCAGCCTACAGCCTTCCCGACGCCATTTCGTTCAATGATGCCCTAAGCCGGGGAAGCACACAGCCACTAAAACCTGTGGCGGTTCAGAATACCGATCTGGCTTTCGTTCAGTATACGGGGGGCACAACAGGTGTATCGAAAGGAGCCATGCTGACCCATCGGAATATCATTGCGAACGTGGAGGGGCAACACTGCTGGATGAAACCCGCAGGCGTAGCGGATGGCGAAGGTATTTATGTGGCGGCTCTTCCGCTTTACCACGTTTATGCCCTAACGACCAATGCATTGGCGGCTTTGAAGAGTGGATCCATGAACCTGCTCATTACAAACCCCCGCGACATGAATGCGTTTATCGATGACTTGAAGAAGTACAAATTCACCGCATTTACAGGGGTTAATACGCTTTATAATGGTTTGCTAAATCATCCGCGTATTGGTGAGGTTGATTTTAGTCATTTAAAAGTCACCTCGGCGGGGGGAATGGCCCTTCAAACCGCCGTGGCCGAGCGCTGGACTAAGCTCACGGGTAATACGCCTTGCGAGGGCTATGGCCTTACCGAGACATCGCCCGTTCTGTCATCCAATCCTATTGATGGCACGGTTCGAGTCGGAACGATCGGTATTCCCTGGCCTAGTACAGAAATGAAACTGATTCGCGAAGATGGTACCGATGCTCCCATTGGCGAACCCGGTGAAATTGTGGCTCGTGGTCCTCAGGTTTTTAAAGGTTACTATAACCGCCCGGAGGAAACGGCTCAAGCTATGCTAGGCGACTGGTTTAAAACGGGTGATATTGGCATGATGAACGAGGATGGGTTCTTTAAGATCGTTGACCGGAAGAAGGACATGATTCTGGTATCGGGCTTCAATGTGTATCCGAACGAGATCGAAGACGTTGTATCGCAGTGCCCAGGGGTGATGGAAGTTGCCTGCATTGGTATCCCCGACGAAAAATCGACGGAAGTCGTTAAAATCTTCGTGGTCAAGAAAGATCCGAATCTTACTGTCGATACCATCAAAGAATTTTGCCGGGAGAATCTCACCCCCTACAAAGTGCCTCGCGTAATCGAATTCCGTGACGAACTCCCTAAGTCGAACGTGGGGAAAATCCTGCGCAGGCCCCTGCGAGACGAAGAATTAGCGAAGCTGAAAAAGTAAGGAGTATTGATCCTGTTTATCCAGTCAAAAGATGGTGTGTTTTTGTCATTCCGACGCCAGGAGGAATCTTAAAGTTGACTATAGTGGACTTTGAGATTCCTCCTGGCGTCGGAATGACAAAAAACTAGTTAATCAAAGCCATTATTAGAAAGTTTAAACAAACTCATTGTCAATAGAAATAGGTCAGAAGATTATCACTAGTATACCTTTTGTTTACTGTAATTGTTACGAAACAAGAATGGTATACCGTTCAATGTCGATGATTTTCCTTCTTGACCTGATTAAACAAAGCTACGTATGGCTTACTTGTTCATAAAATCAGGCGCGAACCCACAACACCCCGTTCTTAGTGGCCACTTTGTTCAATAAACCCTTATCAGCCAGGTTTTGCAAATACGTATCGACTTCCTGTCGATTCTGGCCCGACAGTTCCGCAAACTCTCGGGAGGTTAGCGTACGGAAACTAGAAAATAAAGTCTCCCAGTCTGAATCGATGGCGGTTTTAGTCACTGAAGGCAGTTGTTTCTTCAGCGCGTTTTCATACTCGGCATAGGGTTTCAAACCGTATACTTTCTCCGACTGGCCTTGACTATCGATAAAAAACATAGTGGGGAAACCACGAACGCCCAACTGCTTACCCAGCGCTAAATCTTCCTGAAAAAGTAATTGAGCCTGACCGTCATAATCGGCTTTGAATCGATCTAAATCCAGACCTACCTTTTGCGCAGCGGTTTCCAGATGTTCCCATTTGGCAATATTTTTTTTATGAAGAAAGACCATTTCACGAATTTCCCGCAGGAAAAGAATGGCTTTGTAAGGCGCTTGTAACTGGGCTGCTTTGAAGGCGATGGAAGCTGGATAGGAGGAAGCTAAAGGATCTTCGAGCCATACATCCCCATCAATGGGCATATCATAATGGCGGCTCACCTCGTCCCAGTGATGGGCTACGTCAGTCGGTTTACTAATGCCGCCACTGTTATAACTCCAGTCGGGCAGCAGGCCCCCCATCCGATAGTCGATCTCAAGTGCATGCCCATATTCAAGTTTTAGCTTTCGTAACTGAGGCTCAATTCCCCAACAGGTCGAGCAAATCGGATCGGTAAAATAAATAATTTTAACAGACTTATCTTTCTGTGAAAGATCCTGCCCTGGCGTTTCTATTGTCGATTCGGGTAATTCACAAAGGCCCGATTCAATGTCACATAAAAGCGGACTGATCTGTTGAGTTTCCATCTTATTCTGGTTTACTTGTACGTTCATACAAAGTTGCACCTGCTCTGGAATAGGGTCAATCAGTCAAAAAAAGTTGACTATCAAAAAAATGCAAGATTTAGAAAATAAGTGCCCTGCCGAAGAACTACTCAAACTGCTTGCTGGGAAATGGAAACCCCAGATTTTTCGGTTAGCGTTAGACGGTCCACTTCGCTTTAACACGCTGCTGCGTGAGATTGAGGGAACGAATAAGCAATCGCTGGCTAACTCGTTGAAAGAGTTGGTAGATGAGGGCTATCTTGATAAAGTAATAATCAGGCAAAAACCTTTGCATATTGAATATACCCTCTCTGTAAAAGGTAAAACGTTGATTCCTGTCTTGCTTCAACTGGAGACATTGTAAAAAAAAGCGTAAACATCGCTTAAAAGATGTTTACGCAGGGCAAGTTGCTAATTAACAAACACATGGCTTACTGACTATACCTGACAATGTTGGCCTAAGTATTTAAGCAGCCATAATAGAGATTGTCGGTGCGCTGTTCAGGATCAATAGTTCCTGTTGAAATCCCTTCACCTGTTTGATAAATCGGCTGGCTTTTCGGCGCGACACCTCGACCCGGTCGCCATTGACAAGACTAACGATAAGTTGCTGATTGTCGGGGTGTAGTGCTTCTAGATAAAGTAGATTGATAATGTTTTTTTTATGGGGCCGGGCAAATACTTTAGGGGATAGTCGACTTTCCATTTTCTTTAGCGTCAGCGACACCATTAACTGGCTACCATCGGCAAAATGAAATAAGGTATAATTGCCTTCTCCCTCTAGGCGCACAATCCGATGCATGGGCATTTTTTTACGACTTCCCCAAAAAGGAAGTGTCAAATCAGGCATGTCAAATTGAGGTGCAATTAGCTCGACATGTACATTCGTGAGCGGTTTGGCAAATAGAGTTTTTTTCATTGATCAATAAATTATGAGGTGTGAATAAGCAGAACATAGGCAACCAAAATCAGTAAACTACTGATGTTTATCTTTATACTTAGCAAGTTTACACAAAATTCATTATCAAGCAATTAGATGAGATAAATATTATTTTTACGTAAAATATTGCACTCTACTACGTCTCTAGTACAGGAAATCGTAGCGAGCTATTGATGATATAAATAGGCCTATTGACGAACTTATTGAGCGGCTTTGGCCTTCACAACAGAAAAACCAGTCTCATACGAATTCGCATGGCAACCCTGCTTGATTTAGTCGGCAATACACCTTTAGTTGAGTTGAACCGCCTGAATCCTAATCCCAATGTTAAGTTATACGGCAAACTCGAAGGCAATAATCCGGGTGGTAGTGTAAAAGACCGCGCTGCGATGAGCATGATTCAAGGAGCTCTGGCCAGGGGAGATTTGAAACCGGGCATGAAGCTGGTTGAAGCCACGAGCGGTAATACAGGCATTGCGTTAGCCATGATTGCGCGTCTGTATAACATCGATATCGAGTTGGTCATGCCCGCCAGTTCAACCCGTGAGCGTGTGTTGACAATGGAGGCCTTTGGAGCAAAAGTTACGCTGACCGAAACGATGGAAAGCGCGCGCGACTATGCCGAAGAACAGGTAACAAAAGGAGACTATCTGGTGCTTAATCAGTTTAGTAACCCCGACAATTACCTGGCCCATTATCGTACTACAGGCCCTGAAATCTGGCGCGATACCGATGGCCATATTACGCACTTCGTGTCGTCTATGGGTACTACAGGCACCATTATGGGGACGTCTCGTTACCTGAAAGAACAAAACCCGGATATACAGATTGTGGGCTGCCAACCTACCGACGGGTCTTCTATTCCGGGGATTCGAAAGTGGCCGGTGGAGTATTTGCCGAAAATTTTTGAGCCACAGCGGGTCGATCGGATTCTGGAAGTATCGGCCGATGACGCCACGACAATGACCCGTAAACTAGCCAGCGTTGAGGGCGTTTTTGCAGGTATGAGCAGCGGGGGAGCCGTCCATGCCGCTATTCAACTAGCGCAGGAACTTGAGTCGGGTGTGATCGTCTGCATCATCTGCGATCGGGGAGATCGCTATTTATCGTCAGACTTATTTGGGTAAACCGATGAGGTTTTCAAAACCTTATAGGTTTCGCAGCGTATTTTTGCGTTTATGTACAAGCGCATTATTCTCCCGTTATTGTTTCGTATCGATGCCGAAACAATCCATCATACTGTTACTACCTTACTCAAATTTATCTTATCGATTCCGGGCGCATCGGCTATTTGCCGAAAAGTATACGTTCTGGAAGACAAGCGTTTAAACCGTACCGTTTTTGGCCTGACGTTCCCAAATCCGATTGGTATGGCGGCTGGTTTCGATAAAAACGCGGACTTGGTAAGCGAATTAAGCGACCTGGGATTTGGGTTTGTCGAGATCGGCACCGTAACGCCCCGGCCCCAGCCAGGTAACCCGCGCCCTCGTTTATTCCGTTTGAAAGCCGATGGCGGTCTGATCAACCGGATGGGGTTCAATAACAAAGGCGTTGAACCATCTGCCGAACGACTTCGGCATTTTGCCCGAAACAAGGGGAATCGGCAGGTGATTGTTGGCGGCAATATTGGAAAGAACAAAGACACTCCAAACGAAAGCGCGCTTACAGATTATCTGATTAGCTTCCGGGCGCTGTTCGATGCCGTCGACTATTTTGTGGTCAATGTTAGCTCACCTAATACGCCAGGCTTACGTGATTTGCAGGAGCGCGAACCGTTGACGAAGCTCCTGACGGCTCTGCAACAGGAAAATCACCAGCAGCCTGCCCCAAAACCTATTTTACTGAAAATTGCCCCCGATCTGACTGATGGTCAGCTAGATGACATTATTGCCATTGTGGCCGAAACGGGCATTGCTGGTGTTATTGCAACAAATACAACCATTAGTCGGGCTGGGTTAAAAACCAATCCAGCCGATGTTGAACAAATAGGCGCTGGCGGAGTCAGTGGTCGACCTCTACGCGACCGATCAACCGAAGTGATTCGCTATTTACACCAAAAATCGGGCGCTGCCTTTCCCATTGTTGGTGTAGGGGGTATTTCGTCGCCTGAGGATGCACAGGAGAAACTGAACGCCGGAGCTAGTTTAGTGCAAGTGTACACCAGCTTTATTTATGAAGGACCGGCACTGGCCAAACGAATCAATAAAGCATTGCTCCACTAACTTGTCTTCATGAGTTTGGATGGAGGTTCCAGGTAATTTCTCTAAGAGCTAATGCCTATGGAGGCACCTAACCAGCCATTTGATAAGTAACCGCAATATTTTTCTATTGTACACGCTTTTTCGTTAAAAAGTAGGAAATTTACCCTGCTTCGACAGCTGCTAACCCAATATCATGGCACAACCAACCACGTCTCCACGCCAGAATACAATCCGACGGCCTACTGATCGGAATGAACCTCGGCCGCGTATACCCAATGGTAAATCAGACAGTCGCTCTCAGCGGCCTTCTGTGAACTGGGGGGCAGCTCTTGATCGCTGGTTTACCGACCAACGTTCAACGCTTACGCTCGGTGTTTTGCTCATGGTCACGGCCCTGGGGCTGATGTTTGCGTTTATATCCTATTTACTCAATGGTTCAGCTGATCAAAGTGTAGTAGGGGCTGCTTTCTCGGAACCACTGGCCGAATCGGCTACCGAAACTCGTAACTGGGCGGGTTTGGTGGGTGCTTACATTGCCCACGCATTTGTGTTTCGTTGGTTTGGCGTAGGTGCCCTCACTATACCAGTCATTGTTTTCCTGGCGGGCTATAAGCTGACGTTCAAAATCGAGTTATTACCCTTGAGTCGCACGACTACGGCTCTGCTGTTTGCAGCGGTTTGGTGTAGCCTGATGATTGGCTACATTGTACTGGTGACCGATTCGGCTGATACTGCCAGTATTTGGTGCGGGGGCCTTGGCTACGAGGTGAATGCTGCACTATATGGGTTGTTCGGTTGGGGAAATCTGGCATTTATTGGCTTTCTGCTCTTCTTCTTTATTGTTTATTTCTTCGATGTAAAAGACATCAAGTTGCCCGATTTTTCGCGCCCAGTTCGTCCGCAGCCCCGGAAGCGTTCTGATAACCCGTTGCAGACCTACGAGGAAAGCGAATTTGAACCGGAAGAAGAAAATGAGTTTGACGAGGACGAGCCGGCCGAAGAGTTTAACCGGAATCCGGAAGAGATGCCCGTTAATACCTTCATGACTCCGCCGGCTACTGATCCGATTACGCCTACTGAGCCATCAACACCCGAGGTTGTTGCGAAAACAACAGGTGTTACCCTAACGATCAAAAATCGGGAGGCTGTTTCAGAAGACCCAAGCGAAAGCGATGAACTGGCTGCTACACCAGCACCTACCTTTGAACCCGATCCGTTCGAAGAGGATGATTTGGTGGCTGTTCATGGCTTGTATGACTCGACGCTCGACCTGCCGCAGTACCAATATCCAACGAATGATTTACTGACGGAATACCAGAACAGTCGTAAGGCGCAGGTTTCGGACGATGAACTGACTGCCAATAAAATAAAGATCGAAGACACGTTACGAAATTTCGGGATTGAGATCGACTCCATTCAGGCATCGATTGGACCAACCGTCACGCTCTATGAAATTGTGCCCGCCAAAGGGGTCCGAATTTCCAAAATCAAGAGTCTGGAGGACGACATTGCCCTGAGTTTGTCGGCCCTGGGTATCCGTATCATCGCGCCAATGCCGGGGATGGGAACCATCGGGATTGAGGTACCGAATAAGAATCGCGAAATGGTCTCGATGCGATCGATGATCACCAGCGAAAGCTTTAATGCCAGCAAGTTCGATTTGCCAATTGTTCTGGGTAAAACCATATCGAATGAAATTTACGTAGCCGATCTGGCCAAAATGCCTCACTTGCTGATGGCTGGGGCAACAGGACAGGGTAAATCGGTTGGTTTGAATGTGCTCCTGACATCGCTGATTTATAAGAAGCACCCGTCTCAATTAAAACTCGTACTGGTTGACCCAAAAAAGGTGGAACTGACGCTGTTTAATAAACTGGAACGTCATTTCCTGGCTAAACTTCCTGATTCGGATGAGCCGATTATTACCGATACCAAGAAGGTTGTCAATACGCTTAACTCGCTTTGTATCGAGATGGATAACCGTTATAACCTGCTCAAAGATGCGGGTTGCCGGAACCTGAAAGAATACAATGCCAAGTTTGTGAAACGCAAACTTAACCCCGAGAAAGGACACCGATTCTTGCCGTACATTGTCCTGATTGTGGATGAATTAGCCGACTTGATGATGACCGCCGGTAAGGAAGTTGAACAGCCTATTGCCCGACTCGCTCAGTTAGCGCGGGCCATTGGTATTCACCTTGTGGTGGCCACACAGCGGCCTTCGGTAAACGTTATTACCGGCTTGATTAAGGCAAACTTCCCCGCTCGGTTATCGTTTAAAGTGACGTCCAAAATTGACTCACGAACGATTCTGGACACCGGTGGGGCAGAGCAATTAGTCGGTATGGGGGACATGCTACTCTCATCGAATTCCGAAATTATCCGGCTACAGTGCCCGTTCGTTGATACAAATGAAATTGAAGAACTCTGCGAGTTTGTCGGTAATCAACGGGGTTATGATGATGCCTATGCGTTGCCAGAGTTCGTAGGTGATGAGGGCGGTCAGGGCGACGACAAAGATGTTGATCTCGATAATCGTGATCCTATGTTTGATGAAGCCGCTCGGCTCATTGTCATTCACCAGCAGGGTAGCACATCCTTGATTCAGCGTAAACTGAAACTGGGCTACAACCGCGCCGGACGGTTGATCGACCAGTTAGAAGCCGCTAAAATTGTTGGTGCGTTTGAAGGCAGTAAAGCTCGTGACGTACTTGTGCAGGACTTGCAGGCACTGGAGGAAATCTTAAAGCGCCTTAAGGGCGAGTAGGGTAGGAGCAACCAGGAATGACGAGAAATATTAAACTTTTACCCCCGATTTCCCGTCTAAGAACCATACATAAACCTGGTTGAGAATACCATTCATAAAAATGAAGAAATTAGCATTAGTGCTGGGACTGGCTTTGGTACTAACCTGGCCAGCCTTAGCCCAGAAAGACAAACGGGCGCAGGAGATTTTAGACGCGATGAGTAAGAGCTATAAAGCACTGAAGTCGTATCAGGCATCATTTACCTACACAAGTACAGGTGCTGGCGCCAAAGACGCTTATAAAGGAGATTTGGCCATAAAAAACGAGAAGTTTCGATTGCTACTGGGTGGACAGGAAGTCTTTACAGATGGTAAAGTGATGTATACGTATGTCAAAGAAACCAACGAAGTAAACGTACAGGACTACGAGGCCAGCGGCAATGGTGAATTAAATCCTACCCAGATTTATACGATTTACAAACGAGGCTTTGATTATAAATTCCTAAAAGAACAAAAGCAGGGTGGACGAACTCTTGAAGTGATCCAGTTGACGTCTACTCGCCCGAAAAGTCCAGTTTCAACAGTTCAGCTTTCTATTGATAAAGCCGATAAGTCGATCCGTAATTGGTTGATTGTTAATAAAGATGGTAAGCGTGAGACATACACCATCACGAAATTTACCCCCAACGTAAACCTGCCGGATTCCTATTTCGTTTTCGACAAATCGAAATACCCCGGCGTTGAAGTCGTTGATTTACGGTGAGATGTGTGTGTGATGTAGGATGTATGGTGTATGATATATTGCTTTCGCGCCAGCCACATCATATATCACACACCATACATCCTACATCTTCTCACACTTTCTCACCAAATGACAGGTCGCCTGAGTCGCCCAGACCGGGAACAATGTAAAAATGTTCGTTGAGGTGATCATCGATGGCACCCAGCCAAAGATGACATTGAGGAAGTTGCTGTTGTACATAACGAACTCCTTCTGGACTGGCAATAACAGCAGCAATATGGGTTTGCGCCGGAATCCCGTACCTCAATAAAGCGTGATATACTTTTTCGAGCGAACGGCCCGTAGCCAGCATGGGATCGCAAAGAATGAGGGCTTTTCCGCTTAGATCAGGGCTAACAATGTAGTCCATCGCGATCTCAAATTCGTCATTTCCTGCTGGTGCACTCCCGCGATAAGCACCTGCAAAAGCGTTCTCTGCCTGGTCGAAGTAATTCGCAAAACCCTGATGGAAGGGCAACCCCGCCCGCAGGATAGTGGCTAAAACGGGCTGATTTCGAAGTACTTGTGTATTCGAAATGCCAAGAGGAGTCTGCACATCAATATAATGATAAGGCAGTTTCTTGGAAATTTCATAGGCCATTAATTCCCCGAGTCGTTCAAGGTTCCGGCGAAATCGAAGCCGATCCTGTTGAATAGAAACATCCCGAAGTTCGGCAATGAATTGATTGGCTAGTGAGGGCTGCTGAGCAAAAACAAACATGGTTTGTGGGCTTCTTCGCCGTAAATTAGCCCCAAGGTTGGCGTATATCCAAACCAATTGTCTAATTTAAGCGGCTCATTAGGTCTAATCGGTTATATAAAATAGCCAAAATAAGCCAACAGCCAGTAAGTTACATGCGCAGCAACGTTTACGTTATCTGTTTTCTTTTCTTTTCGTTAAGTGTTCGGGCACAAAGCCCATTTGTGCCGCTGAATGCTGATTATTATCATTTAATTGACCGACTTGAGATTCGGCAGAACCGTTGGGCGGAGGGATTTCATAGCTCCGTGAAACCGTATAATCGCCAGAGTATTATTCAGTTAACGGATAGTCTGATCGCTCACCCTACACGCAGTTTATCCAATACAGATTATTTTAATATTGACTATCTTCGCAACGATAGCTGGGAATGGGTAACGCCTTACGATACCATCCATAAGGACCCTTTTACTCGAAATCAGCCTGCATCGATGTCAGTGGGCGATAGCCGAAAGCCATTCTTAAACCATTTTTATCGGAAGAAAGCCGATTTCTATAGTTTACAGACACCGGACCTTGATCTGCATGTCAATCCAGTTGTATATGTTGGTTTAGGGGCTGATATTACGTCTAGCTCAACGAACACATCGACGAATAATAATCAATCTTTATTTGTCAACACAAGGGGGTTGGAAGTCCGGGGGACGATTGGGAAGAAACTTGGCTTTTATACGTTCTTTTCTGATAATCAAGCCA
Source organism: Spirosoma foliorum (assembly GCF_014117325.1). Classification (NCBI taxonomy): domain Bacteria; kingdom Pseudomonadati; phylum Bacteroidota; class Cytophagia; order Cytophagales; family Cytophagaceae; genus Spirosoma; species Spirosoma foliorum. Next base: position 7,786,683 of record NZ_CP059732.1, read on the forward strand.
TTTACCCCGAGTACATACGGCAGTATGGACAAACGTATGGCCAAACATACAGCTCAACGGGTGATCCATCAACTACAGCACCAGGAGAAGGTTTTGTAAAGCCATTTCGCACGACCGGGGCCGACTTCCTGTCGGCGCGTGGCTATTTTACACTGAATGCACTTAAAATCATCAATATTCAGTTTGGCCACGACCGTAATTTCTTTGGTAATGGTTTCCGGTCATTGTTTCTGTCGGATAATAGCCCAGCTTATTTGTTCCTGAAATTAACGACACGATTAGGCAGCAAAATTCAGTATACCAACCTGTTTACGAACCTCCAAAATACGCAGGCTCCCAGACCTCAGGACGATAAGCTAATTCCGCCAAAGTTTGCGGCCATGCACCATCTTAGCATCAACCTCAGCGATCATATCAATCTCGGCGTATTTGAAGCGGAAGTATTTAGCCGGGATCGGCTTGATTTGAGCTACCTGAATCCAATCATTCTCTACCGTTATGTTGAATCGAGTTTGGGTAGTAGCGATAACGCGTTTATTGGTATCGATCTAAAAGCCAACTTCTTGTCTCATTTTCTGGTGTATACTCAGGTTATGTTAGATGAGTTTCGGCTTAAGCCTTTATTAGCAGGTAAAGGCGATTGGACAAACAAGTTCGCCATACAACTTGGCGGTAAGTACATCGATGCTTTCAACGTGCCTAATCTGGATTTACAGGCCGAATTTAACCTGGCTCGCCCGTATACTTACTCGCACGAATCATCGCCTACCGTTACTTCGGGTCAAACCAATTACGCCCATTATAGCCAGCCTCTGGCGCATCCACTAGGTGGTAATTTTATGGAAGGGCTGGGTATTGTTCGGTATCAGCAAAAGAAATTGTCGCTTAATGCCATTGCAGGTGTAATGATGTACGGAGCCGATCCTGCGGCCGACATTAACTATGGCGGAAATATCCTGAAAGACTACACATTCCGGATTCGGGATGAGGGTAATTTCATTGGTCAGGGGCGTAAAACTGTGATTACGTATGCCGATTTGCGGGCATCCTACATGATTCGCCATAACGTATTTCTGGAAGGTCGCTTTCTGTACCGTTTCCAGGATAGCCAGTACCGGCCTGATAGTTATTCCGAGCAGGTGGGTAGTTTTGCACTTCGCTGGAACTTGCCGTACCGAAACTGGGTGTTTTAAGAGTAGGTTGCAAACCATAGAGTTATAACGGCAATCTGCGGTAACTCCCTAACTTTACAGCATTACAACTCTATAATTTTATCAATGCTTGACCTCATTCGTCAGGAACTGACAGAAGCTCAGTCGGTTCTGGATAAATTTCTTGGTAATCCGGATCATCTTTCTGCTATCGAACAGGCTGCTATCCTGATGGCCGATGCCCTTAAAAGTGGTCATAAAATTATCTCTTGCGGGAATGGTGGATCACACTGTGATGCCATGCATTTTGCCGAAGAACTTTCGGGCCGTTATCGAGATAATCGCCGTTCCTTAGCCGCTATCGCTATTTCAGATGTAAGCCATCTTTCCTGCGTAGGGAATGATTATGGCTACGAATTTGTGTTTTCACGTTTTATCGAAGGCTTGGGCAATGAAGGCGATGTGTTGCTTGGCCTAAGTACCAGTGGCAATTCGGGTAACGTGGTTCGTGCTGTTGAGGCTGCCCGGGAGAAGGGGATGAAAGTTATTTTACTGACGGGGAAAGACGGTGGAAAACTTGCCGGAAAAGCCGACGTCGAAATTCGGGTCCCTCACTTCGGTTATGCTGATCGGATTCAGGAGATACACATTAAGGTTATCCACCTGTTTATTTTGCTGATTGAAAAACAGGTCATCTGACCGCGCGGGCGGCCCCGCCGGGATTTTTATGATTTGACTGACCGACTATGATTGATTTGGCTTTCTTCGAAAGCTGAACATAAAAATCATAGTCGGTCAGTTAAACCATAAAAATCCTGGTCAGAACTGCTTCAAATACGACAATTTGCCAATAACATGTTGCTCCTGCTGGCGATCGGTAGCTCGCAAAGAGCCAGCGTAAGTTCCGTTGTTATAAACAATGTACAGGAATGAAAGCGGTTGGAATTCCCACGATAAACGAATATTCCAGACGTTTTTATCGGTATAGGTGTTGCGCTGAAAGAAGCTGATTAACTGTAAACGTGGGTTAACAGCCATCCGACTCTCAATGCTGTGTAAGCCAATCGTACCTGAATAGCCACCTACATTTTTAAAATTATTTAGCTCACTACTCAGCGTAAAGGCCATGTGTGGAATGGGGGCCAGCACAAATGAACCCCGGCCATAATTTAGGTTCCCATCGTAATATCGGCCTGTCTCGCCTGTTAACTGGAAGGATAGCTTCTTGGATGGATCGGTACTAAATATAAGCTGGTAACGAGTGTAATGATATTTGCCGGACGCTATATTCAGTGACAACGGGCGATAGTCCTCATCATCTAATCGCTGAAATGTAGGATTAACAAACAGGCCAAGGTTACCGCCGTTCTGAAAAGTTAACCAAACGGGGTTGAAATTATATTGGGCTTCCTGTAAATAGCCTGTTGATGCCTTGTGATATAACTCCATAAAAGCACCGGGTTCAAAATTACGCACCCATTTCGGGAGCCATTTCCCTCTGTTAACCAAATACATACCCGGTGTGGTGGCAATGACATCATTACGAGAGACAAACCCCATTTCTGGATTGAAACTCTTGGTTACTACCGATTGGGTCCACCAGGCTACTACCTGGTTCGTCCGGTAAAAAAGCTGACTATAAGCCGACATCCCCTGATCGTTGCTGGTTGATCCAAAGGTCCCCATGACCATAGCACTGTAAGCTAAGGTCTGGCTCAGCCGAAAGAAGCCGTCAAGTGCGATAGTCCCATTTTGGCGACCATTCGAGCTATCGGTAGCATGCACGTTTTTAAGCGTTACTAGTCCGCCAATCCGATTCTGACGTCCCACATTTTCGCTATATCGCCCCACAATAAAGTCGGTGGTTGGGCTTCCTGGAATCCCTCGCTGTCTGACAAGCATACCACCGTAATTCCGGTTCAGCGAGCGGTAAACGATACGGGCGCCCGCATCGATCGGGACGGGGGCACTGGTGCCATCGGGGAGCGTGGCTAGACCAATGGTTCGGCTAAAGAAAGGCTGAATAATCATACTTCCGCCTTCGCCCGTGTCTTTATTGCCCGGTAAACCTGCACCAAACAGGCTGGCATTTTCCAGGAAAAACGCTCGCCGTTCTGGAAACAGCACAGAAAAGCGCGTTATGTTATTAACCTGACGATCGACATCGGCTTGTGCAAAATCAGTATTCAGGGTTAAGTCAAGAACAGTATTGGGATTGATGGCCCATTTTAAATCACCCCCAAGTTTAATACCCGCCTTTTGACTATACCCGACTTCGGTTCCATTAAAGCGATCGTCGCTGATTAGCAGATAAGGCTGGATGCGAATATTCGGCGAGGGCGGAGGTGGTTTTAAACCTGTAATTAACCCGGCATAGGCCACCCGGCTGGATGTAAACGCTCTTGGGTAAGGAGACCAGGCCGATAATTCATTCGAATAGCGCCGTCGGCGAAAAAAGTTTATGCCCCACGATTGGGTAGAATCGGCTGAACGGGCGTAACGGAGCGTTTGCCAGGGAATCTGCATCTCTGCTACCCAACCCGAATCGGTACGCGTGGTACGCACTTTCCAGAAACCATCCCAATCGATATCGCTCAGTAAATCATCGAAAGAAAGTAAATCCCGCTGGGTGCCGTACGGATTTGTGGAAAAGGTCATGGCATTCCGCTTGTCGTTGAAGCCATCAATAACTACCCCGAACAGGTCGTGTGCCGTTGCCGAAAAATCGCGCTTGAAATTCGGTGCCCGAAGCCCTTTTCGGCCTAACGAATCATAATTAATAGCTGCCACATAGAGAAAGTGGCGATTATACAAGACCCGTATGTCGGTATCGAAGTTGGCGCGCTTGCCCTGAGCAGGATCGACCTGTATAAAGCGATTTACGGGCTTTGCTCGTTGCCAATCTACTTCGTTCAGGTATCCGTCAATTTTAAGCTTATCGTTTATCTCAACGGCTTTAATGATCTTTCGTTTTGGAGAGGGAGCAAAAATAATGGCCTGCCCTGATGATGACTGTTCATTCTGAATATCCTGTTCAGTGGCACTATTTCGAATGGTGTCTGGCACCGCAACGTCCGATTGGGCGGTCGTTGGCATAACTGGATTGGTCTGCGCGAAGGAGAGAACTGGAAGAAAGACTAGAAATAGACTTTGGCGAATAAAAATCGGCAACATAAAAAAGCATAGCTTACTCTACCAAAGTAAGCTATGCCACATGAAAACAACAGTATTTTTTCGTTGAACGGCCTGTTAAGTCTGTTTATCGGCTATTAGTGAGGTACATACCGACGGATTTAATAGTCTCCACCGGCACCCCCACCGCCAAAACTGCCACCGCCAAATCCGCCAAATCCACCGCCACTATCGCCACCACCACTGCTCCAGCCTCCACCGCCCGAGCTTCCCCAGCCTGGTGTTGGTAAGAAAATAGGCCCACCCCAGCCCCCGCCCCGATTGCGATTGTTGCCCCCGCCCCCGTTTCGACGTATGATGATGAAAATGATGATAAGAAAGATAATCAGGGCAATGAAAATGCCACTTCCCCCGTCGTCATCGCCAGTGTTGGCCGCCGGATCGCCTTTATATTCGCCTTTGGCCCGTTGAATTATCTCGGTTGTAGCCTCGTCCAGTCCTCGGTAATATTGTTCCTGCTTAAAGGCCGGAACGATTACATTCGTAATAATCCGTTTGGCAATAGCGTCAGGAATGGCTCCTTCTAAACCATAACCGGGTGCAATAAAGATTTTGCGTGTCTGGGTAGCCCAGGCAAGCACTAACCCATTGTTTTTATCCTTTTGGCCAACTCCCCATTTTCGACCCACCTGAAAGGCGAAATCGCCAATGGGATAGGGTTCCGTGGTTTTAACAATAACAATGGTAATCTGGGTAGAGGTCGAATCGTTGTAAGCCCGTAATTTCTGCTCTAATTGCGAACGCTCCGTACTGTTCAAAATGCCTACGAAGTCATTGACCAACCGAGGTGGATTGGGCTTATCAGGAATAACCGTATTGGCACCATTGTCGGTTGCCGTGTCTTGCGCCTGTAAATAGGCAGGTATACTCAATAAGGCAGCGAGTAGGCCAAGCCGAACAAATCGTGTAATTGAATTAACAAAAGGGAGTACGTTCACGGCAGTATCATTCAAACGAAATATCGTCGGCGAGTTCGTTAGTATCGTCGCTGGCGTAAGGAAAATACTGTTTTAACTGTTGCCCGGCCCGCTCAATCCCGCGGCTTAACCCTTCGGCATAGGCTCCAGCTGCAAAATGGGTACGGAGCAGGTTCTTTGTACTTTCCCAGAAGTCGGAGGGGACTTTAGCATCGATTCCGGTATCACCCACCACCGCAAATTTGCGGTCGGTATAGGCAAGATAAAAAAGTACGCCGTTCTGGTCCTTAGTCTGATGCATGCCTAACTGAGCAAAAACTTCAATAGCTCGTTCTACAGGATCAGCTTTAGTACAGTGCGCTTCGACATGCACCCGAATTTCACCCGACGTTGCCTTTTCGGCCTGTCGGATGGATTCCACAATGCGCTGTTGCTCGTCGGAGGTGAAGGGGTTCATGGGTTAAGAATGTATAATGAATACTGTATAATGGCGATAATTCCCATTATACAGTATTCATTGTTCATTATACATTAAAACTGCACCGTTGGGGCGCTCTGTGCTGCCTGCGAAGCTTCGAAGAAACCTTTTACAGGGAAGCCAAAAATACCCGCGAAGATATTGTTCGGGAAGGAACGCACCGATTGGTTGTACACTTTAACCGCTCCGTTGAAGTCATTCCGGGCCACAGAAATGCGGTTTTCAGTACCTTCCAATTGGGCCTGTAACTCCGAGAAGTTTTGCGTGGCTTTCAATTGGGGATAGCTCTCGGCTACGGCCAGCAATTTTGATAAGGAACCACTTAGCTGATCTTGGGCTGCCTGGAATTTCTGAATATTTTCAGGAGTTAACTGATCGGCTTTCAGGTTGATGCTTGTGGCATTGGCCCGCGCCTGAATAACAGCCGTTAACGTGCTTTTTTCAAAATTAGCCGCACCCTGTACTGTCCGAACGAGGTTAGGAATCAGATCGGATCGACGTTGATACTGCGTCTGAACTTGCGCCCATTTTTCCTGTACGTTGGTATCATTCTGAACAAGGCCGTTGTAAGAGCTACAGCCATACATGCCCAAAATGAGGGCGATAACCACCACGATAATTAACGATTTTGACATGGTATGTTGAAATGCAAAGGTTATTATTGGATTCAAAGTTGGTCAAAACTACTAATTTGTTGATGTAAAACTACGTTAGCGGTGTTTTTCCCTCCTTTACTCCCTGTTTGTATTGATGACTGGTAGTTAAAAATAACTTTAACAGGTTTGTTTCAGGTTTAACTAAGTGGAACATGAAACAAATCAAACCCCTGTTTTCTCATGAATCTTGATTTGACTGGTAAAACGGCCTTAGTGGGCGGCAGTACGCAAGGAATTGGCCGTGCTACAGCTATAGAACTAGCGCTACTCGGAGCTAATGTTGTCCTGATGGCTCGGAACGAACAAACCTTGAAAAGTACCCTGACAGAACTATCGACGGAAAGGGGGCAGGTGCATCGCTACATTGTGGCCGATTTTAGTCTCCCAGGCGTAGTGGCAAAAGCTATTGAGCAACATCTGTCGGAATTTCCCGATCTACATATTCTGATTAATAATACGGGCGGCCCGGCCGGTGGCCCCTTGATTGAAGCCAAGGCCGATGAATTCGTACAAACCTTTCATAATCATCTGCTCAATAATCAGGTACTGGCGCAGGCGGTTGTACCAGCCATGAAGCGGGCGGGTTACGGCCGTATCGTCAATATTATTTCGACCTCAGTAAAGCAGCCCATTGTCGGATTAGGTGTCTCGAACACCATTCGGGGCGCAGTGGCGCAATGGGCCAAAACATTATCGTTGGAAATTGCTCGTTTCGGTATTACAGTCAATAATGTATTACCAGGTTATACACAAACCGCACGCTTAGAAGCTGTATTGGCGATGCGCGCTAAAGCATCCGATAAGCCTGAGGAAGAAGTAGCGACGCAGATGAAAAGCGAAATCCCGACAGGACGATTTGCCACTCCCGAAGAAGTAGCCGCTGCAGTAGCTTTTTTATGCACACCCGCAGCCGCGTCAATTAATGGCATTAATGTGCCGGTAGATGGCGGAAAAACGGGAAGCCTTTAAAAGAAGTTATATAGTTGAAAAGTTAGAGGGTTGTAGAGTTTTTATGCAGTGGCTTACAACTCTACAACCCTCTAACTTTTCAACTATATAACTCATACCAGATTATTCTTGAACGCGTAAGCGACCATTCCGGCGGTGTTTTTCGTGCCGGTTTTTTCAAGAATTCGTAGGCGATGGCCTTCAACGGTACGGGGACTGAGGAATATTTTTTCGCTTATTTCATTGGTGGAAAGACCTTCGCAGATTAGCGTTAGTACTTCTTTTTCCCGCTCTGATAGTAAAATTTTGCTGTTGTAAAACGCATTGACAGGTTTGACAACATTGGGCTTGTTCGTCATTTTACGAAGCATGGCCTTCGAGACAAACTCATTCAGGTAAACGCCTTCATCAATTACTTTCCGAATGGCTTTCTCCACTTCGCCCGCTTCGGCATCTTTGAGCAGGTAACCACTGACGCCTTTTTCCAGCAGGTGAAGCACCATCCGATCTTCGTCGTGCATCGTCAACACAACGATCTTAACAAGTGGGTAGTTATCGCGCAGATAGTCGGCGGTGGCGGTACCATCCATAACCGGCATTTGCAGGTCAAGAAGAACAACATCAGGCGTTTTACGGGCAATTTTTTCAATGAGTTCCTGTCCGTTACCTGCTTCCAGAATCAATTCGAAATCATGAATCTGACCAAGAATGGTTGCCATTCCGACGCGAAATAGAGTGTGGTCGTCGCAAAGGGCCAGTTTAATTTTTCGCATAGAGGAGAAGAGTTAGTAGCTGTTACCGAAGGAGTCGAAGAAAACGGCTTCCAGCAAACAAATTAACTCATTAAATCAACAGGCTGTGCATCATGCAGATGAACCTGTATATGAATCTGCGAACCTCGGCCGGGGGCTACATCAAAGGTTACATGCCCATTGACTACATTCAGGCGGCTTTCAATATTACGAAGGCCTAAGCCGCCCTGTTTATTTTCCATCACGGCATCGAAATCAAAGCCAACCCCGTCGTCCAGGACCGACAATCGAATCTCTTTTTCGAAGTTAAATAACTGAATAACAATGTGCCTTGCACGAGCGTGTTTAATAGCGTTATTGACTAACTCCTGAGCGATCCGATAAAACATCAACTCGAAAGCCGGCGGAAAATGCGTTTCCTGTTCTGGGTAAATTAACTGAACGTCGGTGTCGTTATCGGTGGCCCGGTCGGCGAGTTCTTCGAGGGCGGCTAGGAGGCCAAATCGCTCCAGTGTAGTAGGAACCAGATTCCGGCTAATCCGCCGAACGTTGGTCATCGTTTCATCAATCATAGAGCGGGTTTTCTGAAACTGAAAGCCCACTTGTACTTCACCACCTAGCTGTTGCTCCAGCTGGTTCAGGCTCATTTTGGTAATCGACAGCATTGTGCCAATTCCATCATGCATATCTTCGGCGAGTCGTTTGCGCTCTTCTTCCTGTCCTCGAAACGTAGCTTCCATCAGGTCCCGGCGGTGGCGGGACTGTAATTCTTTAAATGCCAATTGTTGCTTCGCCTGTTTCTGCTGATAATAGGCCACAAAAATAATGATGAACACTGCCATCATCAGGAGTACAGCCGTACCAATAGCAATTACAAAACCAGCGTCCATCGACATACTATTTGTTCACGCGCAAGCTGAATGAGGTAAAGTTGACTAATCTCTGTCTGAATGTCAACGGCTTATAGTTAGGATTGAGTGAGTGGTAAAAATAAAGCCGGAGAATTTGCCATCTCCGGCTTTGCTAGATGTAAAAATCAATTACTACCCATTATTACCGCAATGCTGTGGGCAAGGCATACCACCTGTACCAGCATCATCATCTGTTGTACGAGCGTTAGGGTTGTCGTTAAGAAGATCTTTTGATTGACGGTCGATGCCAACAAACATTAGATTACGATTCCCATCTTTATCGATAGTAAAATAGAATCGAAGTCCGGTGCTATTCGTCTGGTTTAGTCTGTCTAACAGAATTTGACTTCCAAAAGCAACTGCCCGAATAGCAATTGGATTTTCAGACTGAAAAAGAGTAAGCTTTTTCTTGAAATTCTCTTCGCTAATAGTTTTTCCTTCACTAAACATAGCGTTAGTTAGATAACGATTGTTTAGGTCTTTATCCATACCAACTAAGGCTAAGTCCAGTTTCCCTTCACTATTTTTAATGAAGTAAGCCCGAATCCCAACGGTATGTGATTGGCCTAAAATGGCTTCCACAGTCGATCGATCAACGGTCACGGCAACTGTACTGGTTGGGTTAGCTTTTTGGTAGGCTGTAGCTTGGGAAAACGCTTCTGAAGATGAACCCAGACGGCCAATACTGCTCGATACCGCCAATTCATCAGCGGACAGATTTCCTAAAGTACTTGGTGGTGAAACCTGATCGACTTTGTCGTTTTGACAGGCAAAAGTCATGGTAGCCAGTAGGGCTGCAGATAGAATTATTCGCTTCATAGTTATAATTGATTGAGGTGGAAATTATATTGATATGTATTATAGTTGATTTTTGCTACACAAATAGCTCATTCTTATTCCAATAGTTGCTAATAGACAAGAAATAATATATATTATTTCTTGCAAGCTCCAATAAAAGTCAAACGTTTCATCGGATGTAGCGTTGTCAAAAAGATACTTTCCAAATAGAAAAACAAAAAATGTGCCTGCAGTATAAATAAGAAAGGCCGCACTTATCCAAAACATATCATGTCTTATTATATTCTGAATGACCGCTTGATTCAAAACATCACTCAAATAGATTAAAACGATCACTAAAATAAATATTCGAGCTGTTGTGAGATTACCTGCGGATAATTCGTGATTTGAATAGAATAATATATCTATTGCCAAGAATGTAACCGTAATTAGTTTAATTAATCTTGTCTGTTTTGGCAAACTGAATGCATAGATGACAGAGACAATTATGATTTCCAGAAAAGACTGAAGATTGTATAAATATAAATTGCTTTCTCTATGTAGGCTATGTATTAGGGCAATACAATCTTTAAGAAAAAAAAGAAAAAAAAAAGACTACTACCCATTTAATAGATATGGTTAAATACTTAAAATAAAATAAACCAACTAGTATGGGTAGTAATCCAAAGAGTCCAGAAATAATATCTAAAGGGTAGCGGGCAGTTAACCTAACTAATGTGTCCCACATAATAACGCTTATTCATTGTCAGCGCAATGCCGAGGACATACTGGCCCATCGCCTACTGCTCCACCTTCACCACCATCCCCACCATCATCTTTAAGGCCTCCGTTCCCGGTGTAGGCTGGCAAGTCTCTGCCACGGGCATCTACTCCTGTCAATAGAACACGAGGGTTTAGCTTGCCTTTTCCGTGTTCGGTAGGTTTGCCATTTTCATCCTCCCAACGATTAGCGTAGTGAACACGGATACCTACACAACCGGGTTGTTTGAGTAATTCGCTGATGCGATTAAGGCCGAAGAACTCTGAACGAGTATAGTCGTTTTCTTTATGACCACAGGCTAATTTGCTGGCACGATAGGCCTCTTTCATTGGATGGGTTTCTTTCGTGTTCAGAAACCGCCCTGCATTTTCATGGAAAATAGAATCACTCATTGGAGGAAAAAGGAATGAAATTTAGAGAGTACAAGCTAGTATGGAATGGACATCGTCGGAAAGCAACGCTAAAATACGGTAACTTGATTGGTAGTCAATACATATATAAGCATAGTTGTCTTTTGTAAGGTGCTGTATTTTAGATAATTGCGCCGAATAATTCACTTGCCAATACGTAGTTCTACGTAGTAAAGTGCGGACTTTTGCCTATTTAACGTTAAGTGCCTAAAATCGGTGTTTTTTCGCTCAAATGACTTCTAACTTATCAATTACCTTTGTGGCATGCTGATGCTTTGCGTTCGTAAGTCCGTCATTAGCAACGATATTTCTCATAGGTTAGGTTAAGATAAAAACGCCGGAGCAATGCCCCGGCGTTTTTTATTGCTTTTATACAAATGAGCTGTGCTTCTTACTTTATATCAGCAAATTCAACAAATAAGCACCGTAGCCACTTTTGACCAAAGGTTGAGCTATTGTAGCCAGTTGATCAGCTGTAATGAACTTCATGCGATAGGCAATCTCTTCTGGACAGCCGATTTTTAATCCCTGCCGTTCTTCAATAACATGAACAAATTGTCCTGCCTGCATCAACGATTCGAAGGTACCCGTATCAAGCCAGGCCGTGCCACGATCCAGAACACCGACTTTCAACTTGCCGCGCTCCAGATACACTCGGTTTATATCGGTAATTTCTAACTCACCGCGAGGAGATGGTTTAATGTTTTTGGCAATCTCAACAACTTCGTTGTCATAAAAATACAGCCCAGGCACGGCATAGTTCGATTTGGGCTTCTCTGGCTTTTCTTCGATGGACAACACGTTAAAATGGTCATCGAACTCAACTACCCCATAGCGTTCTGGATCGTGTACCTGATACGCATAAACGACGCCCCCATCAGGATCATTATTCGACTGAAGCAGCTTCGATAAGCCCGATCCGTAGAAGATATTGTCGCCTAATACGAGCGCAACTTTGTCGTCGCCAATAAATTCTTCGCCAATGATGAAAGCCTGTGCTAATCCATCAGGACTAGGCTGAACAGCATACGTAAATTTACAGCCCAACCGTGACCCATCGCCAAGTAGTTTCTCGAAGTGGGGTAAATCGTGGGGTGTCGAGATAATAAGAATCTCATTGATTCCCGCTAACATCAGAATCGACAGCGGGTAATAAATCATCGGCTTATCATAAACCGGCATCAACTGTTTCGAAACAGCGAGCGTAAGCGGATGAAGACGTGTGCCAGAGCCTCCGGCGAGAATAATTCCTTTCATGGTTTGTGAATGAGCGAATGAGTGAATGAGTGAATGAGTGAATGCCATCCGACCGGAAAACCTTGCGTTAGCTATTCACTTATTCACTCATTCACTCATTCATAATTTATCTATTCGCGTACATTCCCTGATAATAGCTCTGGTAATTTCCCGACGTGACGTTGTCGAGCCACTCCTGATTCGCCAGGAACCAATCAACCGTTTTCTCAAGACCTTCTTCAAACTGAAGCGAAGGCTGCCAGCCAAGCTCCTTCATAATTTTGTTCGCGTCGATGGCATAGCGGAGGTCATGGCCAGCGCGATCTGTCACATAAGTAATAAGTTGCGCCGAAGTACCTTCTGGGCGACCTAGTTTACGATCCATAATCTGGCACAGCAAATGGACCAGATCAATGTTTTTCCATTCGTTGAAGCCGCCAATGTTGTACGTTTCGCCCTGTTTTCCTGTGTGGAAAACGGCATCAATCGCACGAGCATGATCAACGACAAATAACCAGTCCCGTACATTTTCGCCTTTGCCGTATACAGGTAATGGCTTGTTGGTCTGGATATTATGAATCATCAACGGAATGAGCTTTTCCGGAAAGTGATTTGGACCGTAGTTGTTCGAACAATTCGACAGTACGACGGGTAGTTTGTAGGTATTTCCGTAAGCCCTTACAAAATGATCCGAAGCTGCTTTAGACGCTGAATACGGAGATTGTGGATCGTAAGAAGTTTCTTCGGTAAAGAAATCTTCTGGATTATGCAACGACCCATATACCTCGTCGGTCGAAACATGGTAGAAGCGTTTACCTTCGTAGGTGTCTTTCCAGCTATTTTTAGCCGCATTGAGTAGGTTTACTGTTCCAACCACGTTCGTCATCACAAACGACATTGGATCAGTAATCGAGCGATCTACGTGCGACTCTGCTGCCAGGTGAATTACACCATCGAATGACATTTCGGCGAACATATCCTCCAGGAATTTCGCATCAGTAATGTCGCCTTTAATAAAGGTATAGTTTGGTGCCTGTTCGATATCTGACAGATTGGCCAGATTCCCCGCATACGTCAACGCATCGAGATTGTAAATTTGATATTCCGGATATTTTGTAACGAATAACCGAACAACATGCGATCCGATGAAGCCAGCACCGCCAGTGATAAGAAGTTTCATTTTCTTTAAGTTATGAAGTTTTACAGTTATAGAGTTATAAAGTCAATAGTGTACATGAGGCCCTGCAAACTATACAACTTTATGACTCTGCAACTTTAGAACTGATTTTCTGCTGCCACTGCCACGCATCTCGCAATGACTCGGCTAAGGTACGACGAGCCGTCCAGCCTAACACATTATTTGCCTTTGAGACATCGGCATAAACTTGCTCAACGTCACCAGGTCGGCGGGGGCCGATGGCATAGTTTACGTTGACGCCGGTTGCCTGTTCAAACGTCTTGATGACGTTCAAAACGGTTTCACCACGCCCTGTACCAATATTAATAACATCGTAGCTGGCGTCGGCAGTAGCCTCATTTAAGTTTCGTAAGGCCTGCACATGGGCATCGGCAAGGTCCATCACATCGATATAATCACGGATACACGTGCCATCTGGCGTGTTGTAATCATCACCGTACACCGTTAGACTAGAGCGGATACCCGCGGCTGTTTGTGTGATAAACGGCACCAAATTAGCAGGAACACCTAATGGTAATTCACCAATTTGAGCAGACGGGTGTGCCCCAATTGGATTGAAGTAACGGAGAGCCAGCACCCTAACCGGTATTTGAGCCTGTATAGCATCCCGGAGTATATCTTCTCCAATCGCTTTAGTGTTACCGTAGGGTGACTGCGCCGGAAGCCGGGGTGTTTCTTCAGTTACAGGTAGCTCTTCGGGCTGGCCATAAACCGTACAGGACGACGAAAATACGAGGTTTTTTATGTTGTGCTTCGGCATTAACTCCAGAAGCAGCATTAACGGATCAAGGTTATTTCGATAGTATTTCAGTGGTTTCGCTACCGACTCACCAACCGCTTTGAAAGCCGCAAAGTGAATAACTCCAATTGGCGTTTCCTTCTGGAAGATGTCGTCCATGGCAACGGGGTCGTTACAATCGACGGAGTAGCACGTTACATCTCGTCCCAGAATGGCCCGCAGTCCATCAAGTGCTGAGCGTTCGGAGTTGGAAAAGTTATCGACAATGACCGGTTCAAAACCGGCTTCGACTAATGACACAACGGTATGGGAGCCAATGAAACCGGCCCCGCCAGTCACCAGAATTTTGGGAGTATTGCCTATGGAAGTCAAACCGTTTTTTATAAAAATTTTGTTATTACTTTAGTATAGCGACTCGTATAACCAGACAAAAGTAGTATATTCAAAAGGTTTACGAAAGCAGTATTTATTCAAGGGCTATCCCAAAAAGCGGCACAAACAAATGAACGACAATGAATTGAAGGCTCTTATTTCGCTGTTGGACGACGAGGATCAGGAAGTTGTAGAGCATGTTGAACAGCGCATTCGGGAAATAGGCGGGCAAATGATTCCGTTTTTAGAAACCGAATGGGAGGGAAGTTTCAATTCGTCCCTTCAAAAACGTATTGAAGAGATTATCCATGACCTGCAATATGAATCGGTTCTGGATCGTATGCGCGATTGGAAAAATGGCGGAGCTATGGATCTGCTCGAGGGGCTTTGGATCGTAGCAACCTATCAATACCCTGACCTTTCGCTCAAAAAACTTAAACAGGATGTTGAGCAGTTGTTCTACGATGTTTGGGTAGATTTTAAACCCGATATGCATCCCGACGAGCAGATTAAGGCGATGAATACTGCCTTTTTCACTAAGCTAAAGTTTGCGCCCAATACAAAGCATTTCCACTCGCCTGCCAACTCCATGATCAATCAGGTACTGGAGTCGCGCCGGGGGAATCCGATTACGCTTTGTGTACTCTATATGCTGGTTGCCAAACGATTGAATCTACCCGTTTATGGCGTCAATCTGCCTAATTTGTTTGTACTCACGTATAAGAACACTAGTGGCGTTCAGTTTTATATCAATGTTTTTAACCGAGGATTAGTCTTTACGACCAAAGACATTGACCAATATATTGATCAATTAAATATCAAACGATTAGATACGTTTTATCAGCCTTGCACCAACGCTGATATCGTTCGGCGAGTGTTGCGAAATTTGATGTTGGCGTTTGAAAAAAACAGCGATACTGAACGTGTACGTGAGGTTGAACAGATTCTTAATGCCGTTCGGGATGATGGCGATGGTTTGCCACTA
This sequence comes from Spirosoma foliorum, assembly GCF_014117325.1. NCBI lineage: Bacteria > Pseudomonadati > Bacteroidota > Cytophagia > Cytophagales > Cytophagaceae > Spirosoma > Spirosoma foliorum. The sequence goes on from NZ_CP059732.1 coordinate 7,802,186, forward strand.
TCCGATTACACGCAACGGTGATGAAATTTATTAAGTTATAAAGTTGTGGCGTTGTAAGGTTATAAAGTTAATGCATGCGGTAGCCAACTTTATAACCTTACAACGCTACAACTTTACAACTCAATACGCAACCGCCAGCAGCCCAGGTCCAGCCTGAAAACACTTGATTGTTAGTTGTTCTTCATGATCGGGCAATCGTACGTGACCAACGAGTTGTTCGGCGTTATCGGCGAAGGGTTCGACGTGTAAGTGTTCGCGGAAGGTAAGCTGCCGTTTTCCATAGAGTTTATACAGAGCCTCTTTGGCACACCAATACACTGCTAATCGATTTGGATTATTATCGGCGTGAGCAATCTCATCGGCCGATAAAACACGGGGTACAACTCGCCTGAACTGCTCTCGAATGGGCTCAATATCAATCCCGATGGGTCTGGATCGGTGTAAGGCCGCAGCTGCCCAGCCGCTGGTGTGTGAGAGCGAAATATGCCAGGGCGTGCCAATGAGAGATGGTTTCCCAAACTCATCCTTTTGTAAGCCCTGATAAGTCTGACCTTGTGCTTCGATCAATTGCTGAATGGCTACTCGACAGGCCAACCATTCAACCCGTTGAGCCGGGTGGGTAATACGTTCTAATTCTTCGCGCTCTACACTAGTTAATGGCAAACCTATCCGAAGCGTTGGTTCATCTTCGGTAATGGCCTGGAGTACTGCTACACAGTCGGTATTTATGGTTAGTTGTAAAGTCACAAACCAAAAGTCGGAAGTCGTACGGGAAAAAGAAAGGGTTAACTGTGAATGGCCCTGACATATTTATAGTAGTGGTTCTTATAACTACTTGATCTATTCCTTACATAATGTAGCGTAGAAGCAAACCCACTACGGCCGCTGCTCCAATGATGCTTAGGTCAGGCAATTTCTTAAAACGATAAAGTAGTCCAACAGTCACCAACGCAATTACCAGGGCTGGTATGTCAATTAATTGACGGCGAGCGAGTATAATCACCGCCCCAGCTATGGCTCCTACAGCCGCAATGGTGATTCCGTCCACGAATGCTTTAATGTTTGGATTTTTACCCCAGCGTTTGAAATAAGGTGCAGGCAGAACCGTCAATAAGTAACAGGGTAGGAACGTGGCTAAAGCTGCGACACAAGCCCCCGGAAAACCAGCCACCAAATAGCCAATAAAAGCAACCGTAATAACCACAGGGCCGGGTGTAATCATTGCCACAGCCACCGCGTCCAAAAATTGTTGCTCTGTCAACCAGCCGTATTCTTTGACCACCCCACCATACAGAAACGGGACTATGGCTAGCCCACTCCCAAAAACAAAGGTTCCTGCTTTGACAAAGAAAATAGCTAATTTCCAAAGGGTAGAATCGGTGGGGATATCTTGCAGTTGCGGTAGGAATGGGATGATACTATTGCCCGCACTGGGCCGCATAAATTGGGGTTTTGCTTTCACCAGCCAATAAATCACCCCAGATAGCAACACAAGCCATAACAATTCTGATTCTGTAATAGCGGTGGCAATGGTGGATACCAAAAATAACACCCAGCTAAGTTGGTCTTTTCCTACAGTTTTGGTCGTCAGTTTATAGGCGCCAATAGTAATAATGCCAATTACGGCGGCTCCAATGCCATAGAATAGGGCTTGTATCCAGGGTAAGCCCCCGAATTGTTGATAGGCCCAACCTAATGCTACCACCATAATAAACGAAGGCAGTACGAAGGCCACACCTACCAGCGTAGCCCCTAAAACACCATAATGCACGTAACCAAGATAGATGGCTAACTGAGCCGCTAGCGGGCCGGGGGCCAATTGTGCCAGTGCCATACCTTCCCGGTATTCGTCCTCAGTGATCCACTTTCGTTCAACCACTAAATCGCGATGCATGGCACTGACTAGAGCGGGCGGCCCGCCAAACCCCAGCGTACCCAAACGGGCAAAGTAGCGCACTAAGTCATTTCGTGAATAAGAAGCCTGTAGTTTCATCGGTTGAAATGGCGTTAAAGGCTAATGTTTCATGCTACTCGGTTTTCCTAACTGGTCGAGTGCAGCTCGAAATCCTTTGGCTAATTCGAGTGCAGGACCACGCCCATAGTAATGTAGAAAAACAGTCCGTGGCTTTTCGCCTAACATGTGATGGTGAATGGCTACGACTTCAAGTTTGTGGCTTCGTAAAACCTTGATTACGTTGTTCACTTCGCTCTCTAGCATGGCAATATCGCCCGCAATGTGGGCGGCATCCTGTTTGCCAGCCAATGATGCCCAAGAGTTTAGTCCAATGGCGGCTGTCATTTCAGCGCCCATAGCCACAATTTGTACATCGTCCCTTCCAACTGTGTATTTGTAGGTAGGGCCGTTTACGACTCCTTTGTATTGTACTAACGTGTCGAGAGCAGGGAGGTCGAACAGCTCTTTGCCTGTCTGTGACGTTGCTGAAGCATATGTGGCTGCTTGGGGCTGATTGGCCGGAAATAACTTCGTAGTTTTAATGGCCTCCGCATATTTTTTTGCTAGCTCCGCTGTGCTGCCCATACCGTGTATGTGCATGTAAAAAATGCGCGGTTGTTCGTAGAAAAAATGGTTATGGATAGCTCCTACTTCCAAACCAGCCGCATGAGTGGCGTCGATTAATGGATTTACTTCTTCTTCCAATAGTACTGTATCACTCATCATGACGGTTTGGTTGCCGTCCAGTGTTTTCTTAAACGAAACCCAGCCACCGAAGCCGAACGGAGTCGGTACCGAATCACCTTTGATCGTCACTTTCAGATCATTACGGGGCAATGGCACGGTGTAGGTTGCCTGAGCTTCAATGTAGATGCCTTTCTTTCCTAAAGCACTCACAATACTGTCTTGATCTTCAACCGACAAGGCCGGCGTTTTTAGAAAGAATTCGCCACGATCTGACGGCCCTCCACAGAGAGGAATAGCACCAATTGCCGTTGCTGTTTGCAAGAAATTTCTTCGTTTCATTGGGCTGTTATAGTTTAAATTAAGTTGTTAAAGCTTACTAAGTGAGGATTGACAATGGATTAGAAAACAATGCCAAACTGAAAACTAACTGTTGCTGAGATAGGCCGATCGTTACCAAAACGCACCGGTAGGGGTATGGCTACAAAGTAGTTGAGCGTCTGACCATGCCGAACAATTTTATTGAGTACTGGAGTCACGCCGTACCGACCTGATGTTTCAAACGCCAGCCGCCCGGCAAACGTAAAATCATGGCCTAGATTGACCAGAACACCGGGGTGAAACAGCACATTGGCTACACGACTGGTGCCATCCTGTGCCCGAATAAGAGGTACTACTTCGACCGAAAAGCCAATCTGTTTGCTTTTCCACAGGTTCAGGCCGATCGGGAAACCGACTACATAATGATCCTTAAAGTTGATTTCAGAACCTCCCTCATCGATTGTCAATAGAGGATGGACAATGCCGAGATAGCCAACTACACGGGGATAGGTTGGCGGGGGGAGTGTCTGGGCAAAAGAAATGTTTATACTCAGGCACCAAAGCAGCATTCCGAAGATGAATGCAGTACGATGAGCAAAAAGATAATTCTTACTTGGTTTGGCTGGGCTGGGACCGTAGGCAATCCAGTTCATAGTTGACGTATTAGTTTTGGCACAAGAATACGCCGATGGTCAACCCTGAAATAGAACGAATTTAACCTTTTGTATCTGCTTTACCTTTTAGCTGGTTTTTTCGGTATTGCGAAGGATTTTGTCCAATCTGTTTTTTGAAAATACGGGTAAAATGGCTCTGGTCTGAGAAGCCAGTTAGATAGGCGATTTCAGTCAGATTGTAGGTGGTTGTTTCCAGCAATTGCAGTGCTTTCTCGATCCTTAGTTTGCGAATATAGTCGCCAAAGGAAAGATTATCAAAATAGCGGGCAAAGGTCCGGGATACATAAGTCGGATTGATCGCTAAATTTTCCGATAATTCGGTCAGACTCAAGGTTAGATTGGTATCTATCTGATCCTGAATCAATTCCTTTAACTCATGTACCCAGACGGGTGATTTCCGTTTGTCTTCACGGTTGAGGTAGGTATTTAATATTTCCAACAACAGTCGTTCTGTAGGGCTTTGGGTGTGCTTGACAGTTTGCAAATGTTTGGCCCAACTATAGAGTGCATCATAAATGACCATTCCCTGGGCTAATAATTGCTGGTCATCCTGGATATTGAATGATAACCCTGCCGAAATAGCCCACAGACCAGCCGATTGGGCTGCCAGGGCATGATCATCGGTATCGGCCCCGCGAACAATGGGAGCCATTGCGTGCAAAGTCGAGTCTGTAAGGGCATGTTTTTGAAGGAAATAATCGAATGTGCAGCGATCTTCGTAATGAGTGTATTCAACATTGGGTACATCGAAGGGGACAGCCTTTAGCTCCTGGGCCTGTTGAATTACCTGATCTTCTGGTACATAAATAATGTCCGCTTCTGGGTCAATAAATCGTTTGATGAGCCACGGGCAAGCCAGACGGTCAATTTTGGGACGTTCTCGTGTGATCCACTTCATAAACAGTACAGTTTGCTTTATGTCATAAATGATGGCAGCAACAAGCAACAAAACTACGACTTACCATGTCTCGAAAATAGCCTAAGGATATGATCGTTAATTACGATACTTGACCAGCATTTCACGCAGCTGTACCTTTCTTCTCGAACGGGTACTTTTGATTGAATAGGTTAGCATTTACTGCTTGATTTGACCCGTAATCAGTGTGATCTTTCTTAACATTTTGTCAGCATTGAAATCGGCCACAGGTTTAACGACCTTTGGCGTTCAATGTTGATTGTTTAGGCCGTTCGTTATACATAACAAATAGTTCTCGCGGGACTATCAAAAAGGTGGTTGTAGAGAAAATAGATACATTTGGAGGGCATCGTGAACCCATTTATGCGCTCGAAGGGAGTGCATCCACAGACCGTTTTTTTTCGACAGGTGGCGATGGGAAAGTAGTGCGATGGCGGCTCGACCGCCCTGACCTTGGCGAATTAATTGCAACCGTACCGGCATCGGTTTATGCGTTGGCCTTAAATCCGACTAGCGGTTTGTTGTGGGTTGGTCAGAATTATGAAGGCATTCATGTGATTGATCCGGTTGAAAAAAAGGAAGTGGCCTCGTTGAAGTTAACGTCGTCGGCTATTTTCGATGTTAAATTCTATAAAAATGATGCTTTTATTGCCCTTTCGGATGGTGTCGTAGCTGTTGTCGATACAGATCAATTAGTCAATCGAAAACACCTGAAAGCATCCGAGCAATCGGCGCGGTCAATCGCTATAAATCCTGTTGAGCGAGAATTTGCGGTTGGCTACAGCGATAATGTTGTGCGTATTTTTGATTTGACGACCCATACCCTTAAAAAGGTTATACCCGCCCATGCGAACTCGGTATTCACAATTGCCTATTCGCCCGATTTCCGCTACTTACTTACGGCAGGTCGTGATGCCCATTTGAAAATCTGGGATGTAGAAAAAGGCTATACGTTACACAGCGATATTGTGGCCCACATGTTTGCCATCAATCATCTGGCATTCAGTCCCGATAATCGTTTGTTGGCAACAGCCAGCATGGATAAATCCATTAAAATCTGGGATGCCGAGACCTATCAATTATTAAAAGTTGTCGATCGAGCACGTCATGCCGGGCATGGAACATCGGTCAATAAATTACTTTGGGTAGATTCTCAACAACTTCTTTCGGGCAGCGACGACCGAACAATTTCGGTATGGAAATTGAGCTAATCAATTGTGACTAAATAGGAATCGGCTATTTTTCTGTCTATTTTTTGTAAAATCCGTAGAATGGCTGTTATTTCACCTTTATCTGATAATCAGTAACTCATTAAAACAAGAAGCGCACCAATGAAAATTACGCCCATCGAAATCCGGCAGCACACATTTGAGAAGGGCTTGCGCGGTTATAGAACCGAAGATGTTGACGCATTTCTGGTTTCCCTCTCTCAAGAATGGGAGCGTGTCACTGGCGAATATAAAATGTTAAAAATGCAGCTTGAACTAGCCGAAAAAGAGTTAGGCAAGTTGAAAGAAATAGAAATGACCCTGTTCCGCACACTTAAATCGGCGGAAGAGAATAGCGCGCAGATTACCGAACAGGCTAATACCGCAGGCGAAAAATATGTAAATGAGGCCCGACAAAAGGCAGAGGATATCTTAGCCGAAGCTCGGAAAAAGACGTCTTTAATGGTGCAGGATGCTGAAAATCAGGCCCGCTATTTGAAAGATAATATTTTGAATGACCTGAAATCGCTGGAGCATGATTTTAAGGCGTTAGAAGGCTATAAAGAAAACCTGGCGGCTCAGATACGTACCCTGGCCCATAATGCGGTTGATAGTGTTGAGCGATTTGAAAAGAAGTTCAATAAACAGAATCTGAAGGGGAAAATTGATGAAGTCTCTACACAGATTCAAGAAGAACTGAAGCAGGAGGAAGCGCATAAGCCCGAAGTGGCTAATGAAGCGCCTGTTGCCAGCGACGCTACGGAGCTGCCTCATCTCATCGAACGGGATCAATTTGTGCCTGAAGCAATTCCGGAAGATCAAGCTATTGCTGAGAAATTAGACGAGGCTGTTGAAACAACTCAATCGGCAGCGAGTGAAGCTGTTGCAGAGGTAGAATCGACCCTTGATCAAAGCTCGCCCGAATCTGTTCTGGCTGAAGCGAACACACCTGAGCCAGAGGCCGCTTTGAATGAAGCTACAGAGGAGGCACAGGACAAAAAAAGCGGCTCATTTTTCGACCAGATTTAATGTATGGCGGGTAGAAACCCGCCTTACCTATGGGAACAATTGCTTTAGAAGGCCTTGAATTTTTCTCCTACCACGGTTTTTACGATGAGGAGCAGAAAATTGGTAATAAGTATTCTGTAGATATCATCGTGACTGCCGACTTCTCAGAAGCCGCCGAGCGCGATCGGCTGAGCGCTACAGTGAATTACATGGATTTATATCAGATTACCGTGGCCGTTATGCAGCAACCTGCACGGCTTCTTGAGCATATTGCCCATCAGATAATCCGGAATATTAAGGCGAAATACACTGACTTAGAAGCTATTGAGGTCAGTGTGTCAAAATTCAACCCACCCATCGGCGGAGTTTGCCATCGCGCTAAAATTACATTAAAAGAATAAAAAGGGAGTAGGGGGACGAAAGGGAAAAAAGGGAATTCAATAGATCCCATATTCCCTTTCGTCCCCCTACTCCCTTTCTCCTTTTACACCGCCTGCTGTAGACCAGCAAACGAGATGGCCATGTGAGAAGCATCGTAGACGCACTCACCGTTACGAATCAACAATACTTGTGGCGATTCGTGCTCAACCCCAAATACGCTTTCGATCTCTTTGGATATTGGTCTGTTGGCCAGCAGATCCAGATAATACGGTTTAACGCCAAGTTGATCGTTCCAATTGCGCTCCATACGGCTAAGTGCCATGTGGCTTATCGAGCAGCTCGTGCTATGTTTGAAAATCAGAATTGGATGCTTCGCCGACTCTGCTTTTATAGTATCAAGTTGAGCTTCACTCGTTAGTTTGTTCCAGTTCATTGTATCAACATACATTCTGTTGACGTAAAAGCGTATTTGGCGCTAAAAAGTTCGCTAATTCTCAGGGGTGTAACGGAGTTTCTCGGCCATTTCGGTCGAAATAGATTCAGAGTAAGCGCCATACGCATCAACTAATGTTCCTTTGTTCCCATTTTTCGCTTCAACCGCATACAAAACCGTTTCGTCGCCAGGATCGGTCATGCCTTCGAAGCGATAAACACTAACGATATCAAAATCGGCAGGACGTAAAATGATGTCGTCGGGTTGGCAATGCAGATGGTCGGACTTAAGGTTATAGTCCTTTGTAAAACCTTGATTACGTAGATCGTCGATAGCTTCTGTCAGTGTGTCGTAGGTTTTCATAAATCAGGTGGTTTGATTGAGAGTGTGTAGTTTTGTTAGTATAACCAACCGCATAATAGCTTGTTTTTGGGATTCTATAATACAGGTATTTTTGTTTTTCAGCGATTGCTGAGCCTGATTGCCCCTTTTAACCCCAAAGCCCGGAAGTGGGTCGAGGGTCGGCGCGATTGGGCTACCAAAGTAAAGGATCAATTGGCTGGAAACAAAAAGCCGATTGCCTGGTTTCATGCGGCCTCGCTTGGTGAGTTCGAACAGGGGCGGCCCGTTATAGAAGCTTTTCGGAAACAATATCCAGATCATAACATTCTACTCACCTTTTTTTTCGCCTTCAGGTTATGAAGTCCGTAAGGATTATAATGGGGCTGATTATGTCATCTATCTGCCTGCCGATACGCCTGCCAACGCGCGCCGATTCGTTGATCTGGTGAAGCCAGCTATTGCGTTTTTTATCAAGTACGAATTCTGGCACAATTACCTCTACGAGTTGAAACAGGCCAACGTACCGACTATTTCGTTCTCCGCTATTTTCCGCCCTAGTCAGCTGTTCTTCAAGCCTTACGGTGGCTTCTATCGGCGAATGTTAGCGTATTTCAACCACATTCTGGTGCAAAATCAGGAGTCGGTCGATTTACTAAAAACGATTGGCATCACCAACGTTACTCTCGCTGGTGATACCCGCTTTGATCGGGTGGCTGAAGTTGCCGCTGCGAAAAAAGAAATTGCAATCGCACAGGCATTTAAAGCAGATAAACCATTGATTGTGGTTGGGAGTGCCTGGCCCGAAGACATGAGTGTATTAATTCCATTTCTGAATACGTTCGATAAACCCTTAAAGGCGATTATCGCCCCACACGAAATTCACGATGATGAAATTGAACGCTGGCGGACTCAACTGACAAAAGCCTCGGCCCGGTTTTCACAAACCGACGAAACGAGTGTTGTTCAGGCCGATGTTCTTTTTATCGACAATGTTGGTATGTTATCCTCTTTGTATCAATACGGTGAGTTTGCCTACATTGGCGGAGCGTTCAAGCAAGGATTGCACAATAGTCTGGAGGCTGCCACTTTTGGTGTTTCCTTGTTTTGGGGGCCTGAGTATGACAAGTATCAGGAGGCTGTCGATTTGGTCGCGGAAGGGGCCGCTTTCCCTATCGGTAGTACAACGGAATTGATGACTGCTTTTGAAAAGCAATATGTTAACCCATCAGAAGCCGCTCAAGTGAGCCGCAATTATGTGCTAAGGAACGTTGGGGCAACGGCTAAGGTTATGGATGTGGTTAATAAATTAAAGAGCGAAAGAGCGAAAGAGTGAATGAGTGTCAAGCTGGTACATGCCAATTTTCACTCTTTTACTCCGCACCGGCGGCCCGGTTTCACTCTTTCGCTTTGTTTCACTCTTTTACTTTTTAAGCATTGCAAAAAGGCTTAGTCATACGCTCAACTGGCTCCTGGTACGATGTTCGTAACGCAGATGGTCATATCTATCAGGGTCGGTTAAAGGGTAAATTCAAAATTAAGGGGCTTAAGGTCACTAACCCTATTGCGGTAGGCGACCGGGTAAAATTTGAGGTTGAGGATGAGGCTGAAAATACGGTGATCATTACTGATATTGATACCCGCGAGAATTACATTATTCGTCAGTCGGTGCACAAAACGGCACATGGTCATATTCTGGCCGCCAATCTCGATCAGGCTGTCTTGCTGGCGACCCTGGCTATGCCGCGTACCTCCTTGGGATTTATCGACCGTTTTCTGGTGTCGGCAGAGTCGTTTCGTATCCCAACCACCATTGTTTTCAATAAATCAGATATCCTGAACGACGAAGGGCTTTCGTTTCAGCAGGAAATTATAGAGTTATATGAGCGGATTGGCTACAACTGTCTGACTACATCGGCAACAGAGGGCGAAGGCGTTGATGCCTTTCGGCAATTACTCGATCATAAAGTCACCTTGTTGTCGGGGCATTCGGGAGTAGGGAAATCCTCGCTAGTCAATGCCATTGCGCCCGAACTAAACCTGCGTACGAACGAAGTTTCGTCCTTTGCCAATAAAGGTGTTCATACAACGACTTTTGCCGAAATGTTCGAATTGGCTCCTGACACGTTTATCATCGATACGCCGGGCATTAAGGAACTGGGCTTGATGGATACCTCGAAAGAGGAGGTTAGCCATTATTTCCCCGAAATGCGCGACCGCCTGAACCAGTGCCGTTTTCACAATTGTCTGCACTTCAACGAACCCGGTTGCGCCATCAAAGAAGCTGTTGCCGAGGGCGATATCGCCGAAAGTCGCTACATGAGCTACTTGAGTATGATTGAGGGAGGGGATAATCGGCGGTAATGATAGATGTATGACATTGGATGTATGATGTATAACTGGCTAGCAGCAACATACATCATACATCCAATGTCATACATATTAAAGCACCCCTTCTTCGGTAAGAATATCTGCTACATTGAGCGTTACAGCGTCCAGAACAGGTATGGTAGCGGCCCAATCAAGCGTAATCCAGGTTTCACCTTTTGTGGCAACAAATACTTTTCTGGATTTGGTAGTAATCCAGATAACCCGCTCTGTCCCGAAATTGAGCATTGCCTGCGTTTTTTCGTAGACGTAATCCTGCTCCATCGCTGGAAAGGCTTCAAGGTCCACTTTGATATCGACCTCTACCACAACTTTCGGGGCAACATCGAAGAATTTACCCTTTACGGTTACTTTTTCTTTCTCATAAACCGCAATATCATTGGATAAATTGTCGCCCAATTGGATGTGTAAGCCTGGCTCATTGGTCACGACCCAATAGGCTTTTCGATTTACATGATTACCTAGATATAAATGTAACGCTGATACAATAATAACCTGTAGGTCACTGCAACCCATGATTTCGCCGGGAGTTTTACGTTTTGCCAATACCTCCTTATAACCCTTACGATATAAAGGGCGTCCATTGAGCGTTTCGTAAATTAAGTAGGAAGGTATCTGCTGTGGGGCGGCAATCTCTGGAGTTACTGCGTCTGTTACCATAGCCTTATGATTTAGGGCAAGATACGAAATTTAGAATTATAATGTATCCATTAATTTGCGTTCTTTTTACATTAACTCGTCATTGCTGCCAGTAAATCGGCTTGGGTAATAATGTGAACCTGTTCTTTTTCGTCACGAACGAGCAGGGCTTTGTTGTCGCGGTCGATGAGCGATGAGAGAGCATCGATTGTATTGTCTAAGCCCACGAATTTGAACGGTTTGTCCATAACTTCGCTAACGGGTAGGTCTTTTACCGACGGATCTTCGATGAGCCGATTTAACACGGTGGAGTCAGTCAAACTGCCAACAATATGCCCATGCTCATCGGTCACCGGAATTTGCGAAATGCTGTGTCGATTCAATACCTGAATGGCCTGACTCACTGATACTGCCGAGCCAATCGTTGTTAGCTGAGATTGCCGATGCGTCGGACTGTCATTTTTGTAATGGATAATGTCGCGGGCGGTTTTGAAGGCACGATCTTCCAGAAAACCATGATCCTTCATCCAGGTGTCGTTGTAAATCTTGGCCAGGTAACGCGTGCCGTGGTCGGGAAGGAGAATAACCAGTACATCATCGTCGGTCAGCTTTTCCTTTGCCCATTCCAGCGCACCGTGTACAGCGGTTCCACACGACCAACCGACAAACAAACCCTCTTCGCGCGACAATCGGCGGGTCATAATGGCGGCATCTTTGTCGGTAACTTTCACAAAATGGTCGATCAAACTGAAGTCTACGTTTTGCGGCAAAATGTCTTCGCCAATACCTTCAGTCAGATATGGATAGATTTCCCCTTCGTCGAAAATACCCGTCTCCTTGTATTTCTTGAAGACTGAACCGTACGTATCCAGTCCAATCGATACAATATCCGGGTTCTGTTCTTTCAGGAATTTCGACGTGCCACAAATAGTGCCACCCGTTCCCACGCCAGCCGCGAAGTGTGTTATTTTACCATCGGTATCGCGCCAGATTTCGGGGCCAGTGGTTGCGTAGTGAGCCGCCGAGTTAGCCGGGTTATCATATTGGTTGGGATAAAGCGAGTTTGGAATATCACGGTTAAGTTTCTTGGCCACCGAGTAATAGGAGCGGGGATCATCGGGTGCCACATTTGTTGGGCAAACGACAACTTCGGCACCAACGGCCCGCAGAATATCGATCTTCTCCTTCGACTGCTTGTCGGCCATCGTAAAAATGCATTTATAGCCTTTGCCAATGGCTGCTAAGGCCAGGCCCATACCTGTGTTACCGCTAGTGCCCTCAATGATGGTTCCGCCGGGTTTTAGTACTCCTCGCGCTTCGGCATCTTCAATCATGCGTATCGCGATACGGTCTTTCACCGAGTTGCCGGGGTTGAAATACTCAACTTTTGCCAGCACCGTTCCCCGAATGCCTTTTGTGACTTTATTGAGCTTTACCAGGGGCGTATTGCCAATTGTGTCGATGATGGAATTGTAGTAGTTCATGTTGATAAAGGTTCAGCGCTGTGGTTTAGTAGGATAAACGTGGGAACGGGATAGTTCGTTTGACTATTTTTTCCTGAAGTGGTTCTTCGGCAACGGTTCATCATGGGTTTATAACCGTTCGTGATTCGTTTTTGCACTCTTATCACAACTCGTATTTAGGGGAAATTTAAAGACGCATACCTTTGATACGTTCCTTCTGAACAGTAAACAACAACTACTAAATCACATGAAAACCTTCACTCAATCCTTATTAACCGCCCTGCTTTTGAGCACGGCCACATTGGCAGCAACTGCCTCAACAATCCCAGCTCCATCGACAACCGCGCCCGTTACAACGGGTTCGTATAAAGTGGCTGTTTTCCCGTCCGCAACGCCTTCCAAACTGAATGTGTTTGTGGAACGGACCCCCGGTCAAAAAATGACTGTTTCCCTGAAATCGGCCGATGGGGCGCTGTTAGACAAGCAATTTATCAACAGGAAGCAGGGTAATTTCCACTTTCAATTTGATCTAACAGACCTAAGTGACGGTGCTTATCAAGTGGAGGTTGCCGCCGGAACTGATGTAACGACCTACCCAGTTACGATAGCCACGAAGCCTGTCCAGACGCCATCCCGCACCATTACGCTGAACTAATTGAACGGTATATAATAAAACCAGCCACGGTCGTGAGGCCATGGCTGGTTTTATGTTTTGGCTGATGATGAGCTAAGAAATACTTGACTTGATTATGGAAGTGTTTGAAACTTTCGGAGCGTTGCAGTAGCCAATCAATATCAACATTAACTAAAAGCTCATTTGCCTTTTCAAGCTGTTTTTCAACTTTCAATTTCCCTCCGTAAATTTTCAATTTAGCCTCGTTTCGCATAATGTGCTCTAGAGGTTCATTCTTAGTCGAAGTAGGATAATCACGATGCCATTGCAAATAGAGCAACCAGTGCTCAATACATTGCACTGGAACCATAAGAATCACTTTATCATGCGCTTGGCATAGTGAAGTCAATTTTGCTTTTAGTTCATCAATTCGTTTATGGTCGGTAGCATCAGCATCTCTGCCTACAAAGAGTACAGATAGGCCATATTTAATGAAACCTTGACGAGTTGCATCTGGTAAAGTATCTTCAACCTCCTTCGCATTAGTTGCTTTTATCCGCCATCCAAATTGCTCGTTTTCCTGAAAGATTCCTGGATGACACTGAGTCAAATAGTGTTCAATAAAGTTTTTATGCGCCTTATCTTCACATAAAATACCATAGCTAATTATGCTCATCGGGGTACACCACCTAAAAGACCAACCTTCCATGCTTCCCCTAAACCGTCGAGATAACGTGGAGGGTCAAAACCTAATTTTTTACTTTCGTCAGTTTCTGGCTCAATAATATCTTTTTGTAGATTCTTTACGTGCGTAGCTCCTTCATCGTCTTTGTCGAAAATAAAGACAGACTCAGGCATATCTTTAAACATATCGACAACTGCTGGACTATGCGTCGTCATAATCACCTGTATATCTTTATCATCAACCAAACCAAAAATGAAGTTGATTATTTCTGCAATCCGACGCGGATGAATACCTTTTTCGGGTTCTTCAAGCAAAAGAAGTTTGGGAGGGTTGGGCTGGTTGATGATGCAAAGGAGAGCGAGGAAGTAGAGGGTACCTTCTGAGAGTTCGTCGGCCCAATAAGTAATATCTTGTTTACTATTCGTTAAGCCGATACGCTTAAGCGACTTATTTTTAATATCTTCTGTAAGAGAAGCATCATCTAAGTTAATTTCATCGAACTCCGAAATACAAGTATGTAAATCTGACTCAATTCGATTGAATACAGTTCTTCTATACTTCCCTAGCATAAGATCCAGAAAACCAACTAGATTAGAAGCGTCAGCATTAACTATGTTAGCGCCAATACCAACTGGCCCAGGTTGAATTAGTTTATTCGGATCTGGTCTGAAAATTTGAATATTTCCTAGCGCTGATAATAGTGAATGGAATTCTCGTTCATTTAGTGATGAATCAATGTTTTTATCATTAAAATTTTGATTTATAAGCCTGGCATCAACTCCCCAATTTATTGTAAATGGCTCTGAAATGTCACTAAATAGTAAATTTAAGCTAATATGAAGTTGATTGTCCTTTTTAAATACAATTGATTTGAATTTTTTGCTTTCTTCTTGCGCTTTTTTTCTAGCTAAATCATCTAGAAAGAATTGCATTTTTGCTTGCTTGTTCTTCCGAAAAAGCTCTCCGAATGGCTCTGAATCATAACAAAACTCCAGCGCCTTCAAAAAATTCGTCTTACCCGAATTATTAGGCCCGATTAGCAAATTGACTTTTTGAAGATCGAGCGTGACGTCTTTTAGGCTTTTGAAGTTCTGGATGGAAACGCGCTTGAGCATGGTCGGTAGCGGTAAATGGCGGTATACTCATTAACTGGGATTTCGATACGCCATATCTTGGAGATATGGCGTATCGAAATCCCAGTTAATGTATGCAAGATAACTATTTACTTCCCCATTTCGGTAGCATGCATCAATACCGTATTATCGGGGTCAATGGCGACGGAGCCGGGCTTGGTGGCTAGGGGAACCGTGAAGGTCTGCGTTTGTTCGGTCATGGTCAGGCGGGCGGTTCGGGTGATTTCCCGACCATTGCTGCCACGGATGCTGAATGTGAGCGGTACCACAAAAAGCGCACCGCTACGTTGTGCCTGACGCACATCAATCACCAATGATTTTTTAGTGGCATCGTAACTCGACCCCCACACTAGTTCGGGGTAACCGGGCTGGTATAACCATTGCTGGAAAAACTGCCCAAGCTTTTTACCCGATGCCGTTTCCATTACCGCCTGGAAATCGCTGGATTGGGCATTTCGATTGCGGTAGGTGGCGTAGTAAGCGCGGATGCCTTTCCAGAATGCCTCATCACCAATTTCATTCCGAAGCATGTGCAAGACCCAACCGCCCTTTTGGTAAGAGTTCGGATTGAGCAAGTCCATTAGGTTTGTCGTGGTCGAATCAACGATAGTGCCTTTGGGCTTTAGGGCTGAGTACCGAAAAATCTGCCCTTTGTTCTGGTTGAGCACTGCGTTGAGGGTGTCTTTCCCATAAGCATGTTCGAGATAAAGGCCCGAGAAGTAAGTAGCAAAGCCTTCGCTCAACCAAAGCTGCGACCAGTCGGATTCGGTGGCTGAATTGCCAAACCACTGGTGGGCAATTTCGTGAGCCAGCAAAGCCTCTACATCCGAATCTTTATGGCCAACAATCACTTTCTCATTGTAGAAAATGCAACTGGCGTTTTCCATACCGCCGAAAACCGTGGTCGACTCTACGTTCGCCAGCTTCTCGTACGAATACGGACCAATTTTGTCGATGAAGTATTGCAGGATTTCCTTCGCCGGACGATAGTCGATAAACCCTTTCTGACTATCGTTCGGATACAGCCAGCTTTGTACCGGCACGCCACTTACCGAGCCGACTTCCTCAACCGCAAATTGGGCTGCACCAATCACCATCACTTTGGTCGGAATGGGTGTGTTCTCTTGCCAGCGGGTCAATTTGCGGCCATTCGGTAGGTTGCTTTCATTCAGGAGTTTTCCATTGGCAATAACCCGATATGTAGCAGGAGCATTGACGGAAAACGAACAGGTTGCTTTATCGGAAGGATGATCGACCACGGGTAGGTAATTCCGGGCGTTGTTAGGCCAATTGTCGCCAAAAAAAGTACGTTCACCAAACTTGTTCCGACTAATAATTAACCCTCGGGCTGGCGTACCGTCATACCGAATAACTACTTCTGTTGGTTGATTTGGCGCGGGCGGTAAGTTAATGAATACCCGGTCGTTCCGCTGATTGAAGGGAGCCGCTTTGCCATCCGCCAGACTTACTGAACGCACTTTCATCCCTTGGGTAGAATCTACTTTACTAGCTATTAAATCGAACCAGACGGTTTGACGGTCGTCGGCTCGGGTGAATCGAATGGTAGTTTCGCCTTTAATCTGGTTAGTCGAATCGCTCAGCGTGAGCGAAAAGGCATAATTCAGAACGTCGACACCGGGTTGCGTATAACGGGCTAAGTTGCCTGGTTGTTGGCATTGGGCAGTCGAGATAATTAAAACAAATAGGGCAATTAATAATCCTTTTTCCTTCATGCTAATACGTTCAGGTTCTATTAATGCTATGGATTCTCGTAGGGCTAAGTCGTTTATCTCCCGCATAATAGAATCTGAAGAATCAATAGAATCAAATTTATCCAATCTATTTACTCCTTAATCTCCTGGCAAAGTTCGATCAAAACCCCATTCGTACCTTTAGGATGTAGAAAACAAACTAATTTATTATCGGCTCCGCGTTTCGGAACGTCATTTAACAGGGTAAATCCTTCATTTTTTAACCGCTCCATCTCTGCCTGAATGTTATCTACTTCAAAGGCAATGTGATGAATACCTTCCCCTTTTTTCTCCAGAAATTTGGCAATTGGACTGTCAGGGCTGGTTGCTTCGAGAAGCTCAATTTTAGTCTGGTTTACCTGAAAAAAAGAAGTCGTTACACCTTCTGTCGCAACGGCTTCGGCTTTGTAGGGGGCTACGTTTAGTAACTTGGTAAATAAGTCGTTTGACGCAACAATGTCACGAACAGCGATGCCGATATGTTCAACGTTTGTAAGCATGATCGTCTGGGCCAAGCCGCTACGGCGGACCGTTCTGGCTTGGCCTTGATTAGTTATTGTAAAAGGCCAAGCCAGAGCTTGGCCCAGACATAGAACAGAACTTTTCCATTTAGCCGAAAGTTATAGAGAAAGCATTGATATGTGTCAACACTGACTCGATTACAACTATGGTTACGGTTTCTGAAATTGCTAAAAATAAAATTGTTGAACTCCGTCAGAAAGATGGTCTGAACGATAACTACGCTATTCGGGTGGGTGTTCAGGGAGGAGGTTGCTCGGGTCTGATGTACGATCTGCAGTTCGACGCTACGCAGCAGCCAACCGACCACGTTGTTGAAGATAAAGGCGTTAAGATTCTGATAGATCGCAAAAGCCTACTCTATCTGGCCGGTACCGAACTTGATTTTTCGGACGGGCTAAATGGCAAAGGATTCCAGTTCAAAAACCCCAACGCCAGCCGGACCTGCGGTTGCGGTGAGAGTTTCGCCGTCTGAAACCGCATCGGCGGCCCGGCGGGATTTTTGTGATTACTATGATTTTCTTGATTTTTTGAAGAAGCCAGCCTATATAAGGTTGGCTTCTTCATTTTTATGCCTTATTTCATGCATTGTCAGCTAATTGCTAAGCTTATAAAAAGAAAAATCATAGTCAGTCAGTTAAATCAAAAAAATCCCGGTTCAGATGAACGCCAAGCCCGTTAGTCACTCCCGTACCACACTTACCGAATTGATGATTCCGGCTTACGCCAATTTTGGTGGCCGCGTACATGGTGGAATACTGCTGTCATTAATGGATAAGGTGGCCTATGCCTGTGCAGCGAAACATGCTGGTCAATACTGCGTGACGGTTTCGGTCGATGGCGTGAATTTCCGGCAACCCGTTGAAGTGGGTGAACTGGTTTCGCTGATGGCGTCGGTTAATTATGTTGGTCGAACGTCGCTGATTGTGGGTATTAAGGTCGTGGCGGAGAATGTGAAAATCGGGAGCGTGAAGCACACAAATACTAGCTATTTCACGATGGTGGCGAAAGATGACAATGAGAAACCGACCGAAGTACCACCACTTCTGCTCGAAACCTCAGATGATATCCGTCGTTTTCTGGAAGCGATGAAACGTAAAGAGTTACGCGCCTTAAACGCAGAGTATTTTCACAACGCCAAAACCCAGATGCTCATCGACGAAAGTGTTGATAAATTAGCGAACGAGCGTTGCCAGCTGGCCAACGGTCTGAGCCTGGATTTACGGGATTTACCTGACTGACTATGATTTTGTCTCTATCATAAATGTTCATTACGGCTGAATAGATTTTTGTCATTTCGACGTTAGGAGAAATCTCAAAAACCTCATTAGTAAAGCTTAAGATTTCTCCTAACGTCGAAATGACAAAATCATAGTCAGTCAGTTAAATCACAAAAATCCCGGTTTAGATTTCCCCCCGCACAATCTTAGCCCCAGCCACCATATTCGTTAGTTTCTGTTTGGCGGCCCAGCGAGCGGTTTGGCTTAAGCCACAATCGGGAGCAACGGCCAGTTTTTCTGCCGGAACATAAGGCAGGCATTTGCGGATGCGTTCCGCTACATCTTCAGGCGTTTCGATGTAGTAGCTTTTTACGTCGATGACTCCAACGGCTACGTCGAACTTTTCGGCGAAGCGTTCCAGAAGATTTACTTCTGAGAAATTCAGGATGGTCATTTCGGAGTGAAGCTCATCGACGGTCATATCCAGAAAGTCGGGTAGCATGGGAGCGATAGTCTTTTTTCCTACCGAACGGCCTTTGTAGTTGCCAAAGCAAAGGTGCATCGAAAGCCTAGTTTTGCCGACACCCGGTGCCACTGTCCGGTTGAAAATATCTACAAATCGTTTCGTGTCTTCCCGATAGGCATAACACGACATCGATGGCTCGTCTACACAAATTTCGGGGACACCCAACTCAACCAGTGTGGCAATCTCTTTGCTTACCAGCGGCAACAAGGCTTCCGTTACTTCCCAACGATCTTTGTACAGCCTTCCCGGTAATAGTCGCCCACTGAGCGTGTATGGGCCTGGAATCGACACTTTGATGCCCTGCCCTTCGGGCGCTAATCGTTTCAGACGAAGATATTCTTCCACAACACCCAAGCCATTGGGGGCAGTTAGCGGCTCAATAATGTTATGCTTGCCTCGCTGATCGTGAGCGGGTGGGCCAAAACGACGTAACTCCGTCTCATTATTCTGGATGCCGTTGATGTAGCCGTAAAACGACAGATTAAAATCGAAGCGGGTTTGTTCGCCATCAGTGATAACATCCAAACCAGCAGCTACCTGATCGTGAACAGAGGCCACAACGGCATCTTCAATCATTTCATTGATGTCGGCAGGGCCAAACTGGCCGAGATGCTGACTGGAAAATTCGAGCCAGCCCGGAAAGGGCATTGAACCGACAACCGTAGTTTTAATAGGAACAGGTTGCATGGGTTTAGTTAGGTTTAGGCGGTTGAGTTAAGCTGCTTGTCGTAGACAAAAGCACTTTGTCGTGAGGTTTTAACTAACGGAAGTTATGTTCCCACCAAAGCATATCTTCAATACGATCAAATAGCCGGAAGCCATTTTTCTCCAGCACTTTCTGAGAGGCTACATTCTCGGTATTGGTATCCGCAACAACACGCAAAACACCTGGTTGCTGACCGGCCCAATTTACCAGCCCGCCAACCATTTCGGTCATATAGCCCTTGCGTTGTAGGGCGGGATAGGTCCCGTAGCCAATCTCAACAGCTCCCGTTTCATCGGGTTCGCCCTTAAACTTGGCTTCGGCTACAAATTGTTGTTTCTCCCGATCAATAGCCAGCCACAATGTGTGATAAAGCGGGTCGAGTGTGGAGTTTTGTAAACGAGGTATTGTAAAATGAGTAATGATGCTCAGAACCGGATCGACAGCTTCCCGATGGCCTTTTTTCAATCCTAATGTGGCTTCCAGGCGGTGTTTATCCGAGATGTGGAGCCGAAGTTGATCGAGACTCAGCGGGATTAGCGTTAAGCGGGGTGTTTCGATCATGGCTAATAGGTTAGATTTGTCCTTCGCTCACACTCCAGCCCCCATCGATGGTCAGAACCTGACCGGTGGTGAAGGCCGAGTAGTCAGACATGAAGTAAACAGCGGCCCCATCCAGATCGTCGGGATGGCCAATGCGGCCTCCATCGAGCGGTTGTTTGGTTTTGGTGAAGGCCAGAATGGTCTCGTCCTGCGTGGCCCGTTTGGCCATTGGTGTTTCGACCAGAGCAGGTGCCAGCACATTTACCCGAATATTATCGCTGGCGTAATAAGCGGCTACTGATTTGGTGAAGCCAATCACCCCCGATTTCATAGCGGCATATGCATGCGTTGCAAAGTAAGTAGGTGAAGGGCGAGAACCTAGTACGGAACCCATGTTAAGGATAGATCCACCTCCGCCTTGCGCACGGAACGCACGGACAGCTGCCTGATTCGACAGCATCAACGAGGTGAGATTTAGATTGGCCGTATACGTCCAGCCTTCGAGGGTAAGCTCATGGAGAGGCCCATCGCCGAAACGCCGACCACTGCCACCGGCTACATGATAGAGTCCATCAAAACCACCAAAAATCTGCTGACAAAGGGCAATAGCTTTGGGAGCTGTTTGCGGGTCAGAAGCATCACCCGACATCGCTAGTCCATTGCCATCCAATTGTTTTTCGGCTTCTGCACAGCTCTCTGGATTCCGCCCGACTACGACCACTTGTGCCCCTTCCCGTACGAACGCCAACGCAGCCGACAAACCCATACCCGTTGTGCCACCGATGACGACGATCTTTTTATTTTCTAACCACATTGGAATCTTGGATAATCAAATTGGAATTTAGTCACGCAAGAAACGAAATTGCGCCTGTAACACCAATATCACTTACCTAATGCTATCATTCGATATGACAGGCCATCTGATTCCCTACGATGGAATCTTAAGTAGTCTGCCAGAGATAGAAACTACATTTGTAGACTCTATTCCGGAATCTGCAACCCGAAAAGATTTGTTTATTCAATTGGTTGGCTATCTCACGGCTTTCAAAAATGAAATTTCAGGTACATTCACAGCTATAATAGACGGAAGTTTTGCAACATATCAACTCAATCCGAATGACGTTGATGTTGTTATCTTTCTTGATTATAGACTATACGAGCAGTCAAAAGAACGACTAGACGAATTTAGACGAAAGGCGCGTTTTTCCAAAATAGACAGTTATATTGAGCAGGCTTACCCAATTAATCACCCATACTACATTCGTTACCAGTCTGATGTAGCTTATTGGCATAGCTTATTTACTCGCAATCGAAGGAAAGAACGTAAGGGCTATTTACAAATTTCATACAACTATGATGCCTGAGCAAGATTCTGTTATTACAGAAATTTCAGCAACGTTGGAGCAAATTCGCCGAGCTAATCAAATGCTGGCTTACCACCGTCAATTTAAAGAGGTAGATGAAAATGCTATTCAAAATTTTGAGCGTTTGAAGGCCGATTTTATAAAGCAGTTAGCTGAATTAATGAAAGAGATGCAGATTGATGCTGATTTTCATACGTCTCCTTAACTAATGATTTACGTAAAAAGCCGTGCCATGGCTTTTTACGTAAATCAATTCTTGATGGAGATGAAGGATTAACTCGTCTCGCTTAAGCATTTACACCAAATCCCGCTCAATAATCTTCCCACTGGCTTTCTCCTTAAGAATCACCTTGTTTCGGCCATCGTGGGTCATTTCCTGTTTGATGAGATAATGGTCGGCGTCGTACTCAACCAGTGTCGATTCGGGTTTGAGACCTTCCTGACCACGCCAAACGGGTAAGTTTACTTTTTCCCACTGCTTCGTTTCTGCCGATTTATAGGCTGCGTCCAGTACCGCATTGACAACGTATCCATCGTAGAAGGTTTCGGCAGCATCGCGCCCTTCTTCCTGCGACTTGAACATGTCCGTAAACATGTGATTGTAGCCGAGGTCGTTCACTTCATCGCCGACGGGGAAAAGCCAACCCGTGTTCGATTCCGCTTTTTCGGCGATATAATCACCACCCTTACCGGTCGAGAACATCTCGAAACCCGTACGCAGGAAGTTGTTGATCCAGATGGTGCCCTCGGTGCCCATTACTTCATCGCGGAGGTCCATGCCACCCCGGAATGTCCAGCTTACTTCAAATTGGCCGATGGCACCATTTTCGTATTTCACCAGGGCAATGGCGTGATCTTCGGCGTCGATGGGTTTTACCTGCGTGGCAGCCCAACACATGACCTCTACTGGCTTCACATCTTTCCCGATAAAATTCCGGGCGATTTCGACGCAGTGACAACCCAAGTCGAGCATGCAACCACCACCAGCCTGCTCTTTGTCCCAGAACCAGTCGGAGTGGGGGCCGGGGTGTGTCTCGCGTGATTTAGCCCAGAGAATTCGGCCTAAGGCCCCATTTTTGACGCTATCCAACGCTTTCAGGAACTTTGGCGTATAACAGAGGTCTTCCAGGTAACCCGCAAAAATGCCCGCTTCTTCAACGGTTTTCATCATACGTAGCGCTTCTTCGGCTGTCCGGCCTAGCGGCTTAGTACAAACCACCGACTTCTTGTGTTTCGCACAGAGGTTGACCGCTGTTTCATGAATGTTATTGGGCAGGGCAATACAAACCATATCCACATCGGGATGCGCAATTACTTCTTCCATATCGGTCGAAGCAAAGTCGCAGCCATAGTCGGCTTTGAATTTGTCGGCGGTTTCCTGCCGACGGGCATAGATCGCTACCACTTTGTCGCGGCTGCGTTGACCGTGAATGGAATCGGCATAGAAGCGGCCAATGAAGCCGCCCCCCAGCATGGCAATACGTTGCATAGGAATTATAAGTAAAAGGTTAATCCGTACTTTTAGTAGGAATTTTGCGGTGAACCGTGGCACGGTTCACCGCAAAATTCCTACTAAGCAAAGTCAACTACGAGAAATTTCTATTGATTACTGATTTCATGCCTAACTTTTTTGACATCCATACCATTTTCTTTACCCTGTGGGATTACCCCATGAGTTACCTGGAGTTTTTCGGTGTGGTTAGCGGATCGGCGGCTACCTGGCTGGCTGCCCGGGCGCATGTCTGGAGTTGGCCCATTGGGGCGGCTAGCGTGTTGCTCTTCTTCTTTCTGTTTTATCAGATTCAGTTGTACCCCGATATGTTTTTGCAGGTGTTTTTCTTTGTCACAAACTTGCAAGGCTGGTGGCGCTGGACGCATCCTACAGTGGACGAAGCCGATCAACATAACGAACTCCGGGTTACGCGCTTGGTGGGCCGTCCGTTGGTGCTGGTGTTACTAGGTGGTGTAGTAGCTACGGGCGTTTTGGGTACGTTTGCGCAGAATCTGCATGTCTGGTTTCCTGTGTTGTTCAGCAAACCCAGCGCCTTTCCTTATCTGGATTCATTTACGACCGTTATGAGTATTATTGGTACCTTCATGATGATTCATAAAAAGCTGGAATGCTGGTGGGTGTGGCTGGTTATTGATATCATTAGCACCTATATGTACTTCAATAAAGGCGTGAAATTAGTTGGGTTTGAGTACGCCATTTTCTGCCTGATTGCTTTTCAGGGTGCCTGGCACTGGACAAAGGAGTATCGAAGTTATTCGCAGCTAACTGCTGTCAAATAGCATTGCGCGTCAATATTTATGACGCCTGGGCAACTGTTCGTTGAGTTTTAGGGTCTTAGCCCCCAAACACCAATAGAATCGACGATGAAATATAGTGTATTTGCCCTTTTTCTATGGGTGGCCATGGGCTGCTCGAAATCAGACTCATTATCGCCTTCGAATACCATCGTTGGTACCTGGCGATTAGCAACGTATTGTAAACCAACCAGCAGCTCAGCCTGCACCACCGTCGATGTTCCAGCGAACAAAGGTGTATTTATCTCATTCGACAGGGCAGGCAGGTTTACCGAAACGTATGAAAATACTAAGCCGGTTGAGTATGCTTTTCTGGGATGTGGTAGCGGGAGCTATAGCCTTGAGGGAGACAGTGTACGAATTACGGCTGTATGTATGTCGTCACTAGGAGGGAAGTTGATGCCTCTGGTTTCGGTGGAAGCGAATCGATTGGTTTTACGGCCATTCGACTCGGGTGAGTATATTTTCGTCAGATAGAATGACAACGGGTCTGGTTTTCGGGAAGTTTATGCCGGTTCATACTGGGCATCTGGCGCTGATTGAATTTGCCCGGAAGCAATGCGATCAACTGATTGTTTCCATGACTATCTCGCCCGATGATGTTATTTCGCCCGATCTCCGACTTCAATGGCTGACAGAATTGCTTGCCCCTTATTCTACCATAGAGGTGGTAGCTGAGACGAACGAATTTCATGATCCGACATTGACGCTGTGGGATGCCACTAAATTATGGGCTGCTTTTATTAAGCGACGTTTTCCAGATGTAAGCGTATTTTTCTCATCAGAGGAGTATGCCGTTCCGTTGGCACATCATTCGGGCTTGCAGCATGTTTCATTTGATCCACCTCGGCAGCAAGTGCCTGTTTCTGCTACGTTGATTCGGCAGCAACCGGCTTGCTACTGGGATTACATTCCTGCTGTAGTGCGTCCCTATTTCGTCAAAAAGATCTGCCTGTACGGTCCTGAAAGTGTTGGCAAAACAACGCTGGCTCGCCAGTTAGCGGCCGATTATCAAACGGTTTTTGTTCCTGAAATGGCCCGCGAGATGATTACATCTAACGATTTTGTTCTGGATGATTTTATTCGGATCGGACGGGCGCAAACCGAAGCCGTACAACAGGCAGAGCGGCAGGCAAATCGGATTCTATTCTGCGATACGGATGTCATTACGACGCAAATCTATTCGGATATCTACCTTAGCCAGATTCCATTTATTTTACCCGAATTAGAACAACAGGTGCATTATGACGTTTATGCGCTATTGGATATCGATGTTCCGTGGATTGCCGATGATTTGCGGGATCAGGGGCATCATAGGGCTGAAATGCTGGCTCGTTTTCGAGCGGAATTAGATGGGCGAAAATTGCCTTATCTGCTTGTGAGTGGTTCTTATCCGGAACGGTTAATTACCCTTAAGAACATGGCTGATAAGCTACTTGGATCTGATTAATATGATCAGATAAATTGGACGTTTTTTAGATTGGTAATTATAAGTCAATAATTATTAAATATGATTATTTAAAGATTTTTGGCTTATAATGTGCTGATAATTATGATATTAACAATATTGTACTATAATTTTGCATTGGAAACCAAACAGTAGACCTCTATGGCAGTTGCCAAACAATTTCTAAAAAGCAAACCACTTGCAAAAGTAACGTTTGAATTGCCGGCTGAAGCCGTCAACGGTGCTAAAACGGTCGCCCTGGCCGGTGAATTTAATAGCTGGGACCCTAGCGCCCAGGTTCTGAAGAAGCAGAAAGATGGTTCGTACAAAACGACCGTTGAACTGCCTGTAGGTGGCGAGTATCAATATCGCTACATTTTGGATGGTACGACTTGGACAAACGATTGGGCTGCTGATAAATATGTAGCCAGTGGCGTTTCGAGCGAAGAGAACTCGGTTGTTGTTCTCTAGGAAAGACATTTGATAGGAACAATAAATGGGTAATTAGGTGTCATCATGACTTGCCTAATTACCCATTTGCTTAGTTAGCCGAGCTGCTATTACACGGTAAAGTTATCCGATTCAACGTAGGCTTTGATCAGGGCAACTTCGCCTTCTTTACCCTGTTGCGATTTGCCGTGCTCCATACCAAAAATGAATTCCTTGTTTTCGGCTTTCTGCTTTTGGTAAATGTGCTTGAACACGTTTTTATAATTGATTTCACCCGTGGTTGGCTCATTCCGGCCAGGATTATCGCCAATCTGGAAATAGCCGATTTCACTCCAGCACCAGTCAATGTGCGGAATGATGTGCCCTTCGTTTTTCTGCATGTGATAGATATCGAACAGAATTTTGCACGAAGGACTGTTTACCGCCCGACAGATTTCGTAGGTCTGATCCGAGGTGCGCAAAAACAGGTTTGGGGTGTCGCTGAGTGGTTCAAGAACCATCGTTAGGTTACCCGCTGCCAGAATATCGGCTCCCCGGCGAAGGGCATCAATTACGTTACCCGTTTGAATACCAATCGGCAGTTTGCGCTCGAAATCGCCGGGTACAACCGTCGTCAACTTTGTGTTGCAGCGTTTGGCTGTTTCAACGGCTTTTTTACAGCCGTTCAGGAAAATGTCGATGTACTCCTGCTTTCCGGCAGCCAGGGTATTTTGTCCATTACCACCTTTATCGAGCACGAACACGCCCATAGTTATGCCCAGGCGGGCCATTTCTTCGCCGAGTTTGGTTTGTAAGGCAGGTTCTCGACCCATCATGCCGTTGTCTTCCATTGCCGTAAAACCCATATCGGCCATAAACTTCAGCTGGTCGATGAGGTCTTTACCCGCGCTGTTTTCAAACATGCCAAAGTGCGGAGCATATTTGAGTTTGAAATGATTTTTCGCCAGAAAAGTGGGCTGTGAATGCCAGTTCTCGGCGAATGATTCGCTTGAAACGGCGGCACCTGTCAGGCCTAAGCCCGCTGCGCCAAAGGTTGATTTTACGAAGTTGCGTCGTTGCATAAGGGTTGTTTGAACCGGGATTTTTGTGATTTAACTGACTTTGATTTTAGCCTCTGGCTTTCTTTGAAAGCTAAATCCTAAAAAATCAAAGTCAGTCAGTTAAATCACAAAAATCCCGGTTCGGATTATTTTTTCTTTAAACTCGCTAAATATTCAACTAAATCGACTAATTCCTGCGTACTCATGGTTTCCTGTAAGCCCGATGGCATCATAGACGAGTCTATTTGTTTCATGGAAACTACGTCGGCCATTTTGTAATTCTGAACCACGCCACCCGGAAACTTCATTTGTAGATCGGTTTCGGTTTTACTGGAAACAATACCCGTCATCGAGCTGCCATCTTTGAACTTAACATCCCAACCTTCAAAACCGAAACTAATGCCCGCATCGGGGTGCAAAATAGCCAGGTATTGTCCTTCTTTGGGGAGTTTAGAGCCGATTTCTGAGAGCTTAGGCCCGAAGTCCATTCCTTCTCCATTCACCTGATGGCAGGTTGAACAGTTGTTTTTGAAGACAGTCATCCCCCGCGATGCATCGCCCGTAAGAGTCAGTAATTCGTTCAGACCGGGCAGTTTTTTGCCTTCAGCACTTTTGCCTCCATCCAGAAAGTTAGCCGCCTGTTGCCGGATATTTTTGCGCCAATCGCCACTTACACCCTGTACTGCAGCTTTTTTATAATCGCCTTTGATATCGCCCGATTTCAGGAGAGCCACCACCTGATCGGCGCCTTCCATGCTACCTCCCAATGAGCGAGTTGCTTCCCGACGTAGTGCTGCCGGGCGTTTTTCATCTAAAGCCACTCGTTTCAGGATGTCGATGGATTCTTTGTTGCCGATACGACGTAAAGCTATCAGCATATTGGTGGCCGCTTCGGTATCGCTACCGTCTATAGCCAACCAAACCAGCGGACTGCCACCTTGCTTCAACAATTGCCGGGCGGCATCACGGCCCATTCCTTCCGTCGCTTTTTTTACCGCTAACTGCTTGAGATTAACGTTTTCGGAAGTCGGTTCGTACCGCGTAACGAGTTCGATGTATTCAGGTGTTCCGTATACATCAGTCATGAGTTTGGTAAGGGCCGCTGTGGCAACAGACGATCCTTTTACGAAAGCGGGATCAAGGTGCCGCAGTGCCAATTTGGTTACCTCGGCGGCCGATGCAGCAGTTGAGTTGCTATTCGCTTCTAAAATGGCAAGCAGCGCGTTTGATTTTTCGGTAGCACCCGGATTGAAATCGAAGGCCCGGAAGTAGCGCAGCCGCTGACTGAGATCAACCGAAGGGTCGCCGGCAAGTTTAGCCAGCAGAGGGACAGATTCTTTGGTGCGCGCGCGCCAGACAATATCACGACCTTCTGTTTTGGCGATTGGGTCACCATTTACTTGCTTTACCCAGGCGGTGTAATAACTATCCCAGTTGCCATCGGCACCAATGCCTAATGCTTCAAGATACCAGCGATCTTTGCCGTTGTATTGGCTAGCCAGTTGCGCCCATAAAGCGGGTGCCTCGGCCGACGTGCTCCGCCGAAGGGCAATGATACACTCTCTACGTACTTGGGCATCGGCGTCATTGACCAACTGTTTTATGTACGGAATTATATCAACCTTAAGCTCTCTAGCCGCCCGAAGAGCCGTAATGCGCAGATCGGCATTGGGGCTTTTGAGGGCCGTTTCAATGTATTTTGGGCCTTTTTCTAACTTACTCAACAGCCATAATGCACGAGCCTGCATCCTCGGGTTGTCGGACGATTTATATAAGCTGGCCAGGGGTTTTTCGGCTTTCTTATCCAGTTCACGAAGTTTTTGCCAGCCAGCATAGCGGATAGACATATTGGGGCTTTGTAAGGCTTCAATGGCTCCCGCTGTTGTTGTAAGATCAACTTTCGGCATCGTGTAAGGCGAATTTGGGGGAGCTACCCGATAGACTCGTCCCCGACTCTGATCGCCCGCCTGGTGGCCACCTACGCCGGGATCATACCAGTCGGCAATAATCAGCGAACCATCGGGAGCTACGCACACATCGGCGGGTCGGAACCATTGGTCACGGGTGCCTTCGAGTACATTCACAATCTCCGCTTTGTAGCCTGCCCCATCTTTCTGTACTGGGTATGATCGCACTACATTTGGACCTGCATCGCAGTGAATCATCTGATTCCGAAAGACTTCAGGAAGCAATTTTCCTTCGTACACAATCATGCCGGTGGGTGAGCCAGCGCCAGTCTGAAGCAGGTTGGGCACAACACCTGGGTCGTTTAAGTGCCAGTGCCGACGAGGAATTTCGGGTTCGATATTTTCCCGATTGACCTGCCAGCCTGCGCCTGTCATTTCGTCGGTGTAGCCGTAGTTGCCACCTTCCATGACGTAGTTAATTCGAACACCTTTGTTACCGTCGTCGTCGTTATCTGATTGCCAGAGGGTACCGTACGAATCGACAGCTACCTCATAGTTGTTACGGAAATTCTGCCCAAGCACTTCTACGTTTTTTCCGTCTGGGTCACAGCGAAACACCATGCCCATTTTGAAGTTCTGTTTATTGATGGTTTTGCCGGTAACAATATCCGTAACCGCATTGCCATCTTTATCGAGGAGCTGACCACCTTCATTCCCAAAATTGAAGTACCATTTTCCGTCAGGCCCGAACACAAAAGTGTGCATGCCGTGGTCGTGTTGCTCGCCCCCGATGCCCGTAAAGAGTAGCTCTTTTTTGTCGGCTTTATCGTCACCGTTTTCATCCGTCAACACCCAAACGTTTGGGCTGTCCGAAACGATAACTTTGTTGCCCTGAACCCAGATGCCGAGTGGCGACTCGATGCTTGGATCTTGAAAGAATACTTTCGAAACATCGGCTTTGCCATCGCCATTCTGATCTTCCAGAATAACAATCCGGTCACCTTCCTTTCGGGTTGGATTTCCATTGATGGCTGGTCGGTAATTATACGCTTCGCACACCCAGACTCGCCCTCGTGCATCAACATCGATGTCGGTTGGATTAGTCAGCATTGGTTCTGACGCAAAAAGGGTTGCTTCAAGCCCAGGCGCTACGTTTAGACTCCCGACGGCATATTTGGGGTCATGTTTATCATCGTCGCTCAGTTGAGCAAACAGGCTGTTGAGGTACTTGCCCGAAGCCGCATTCAGGTTGCGATTCTGATAAGCGCCAATAAAACTGCCACCGATTAGCAAGCCGGCAGTAGAGAGCGCAAGAGCCCGGCGGGTCAATGCCGAACCCTTAAATACAGGAAATGGGGTCATATGCTTGAGCAACTAAGAGAGGTTCGCTCTTAAAAAGGTACCTTGAGTATTTACCGAGTAAAAATAACAGCAGGGGCAGTTTATACCCATTTGTGATTTTTATTTTTTACCCTCAGGTAATTCTAACCTAAGTTAATCATGCCACATTTTATGAGTGCTCCTATAGTGGCTCATTCTCTGGACGGCTGTTTCAGTAACTTGTCTTGTCGGTAAAATTGCTTGTATAGGCTGAAATCGGCTCTACGACCTATAATACCCATTCACGATCACTCTGCACACCGTAAAATAAATCGAATATTTTTATAAATCGATCGTACGTTCATGTACGTAAGTACTATATCGAGTTAATATTTTGAGGTAAAGTTGAACAATAATATAAGCTTTTAGTTGTGCGAGTTGATAAGTTGATATAGATTAGCGTTAAATGATCATTAATGGATATGAATCGTTTAGAATGTATCTTAATAAAGTATATAAGTTTTTGATTTTGTGATTAAGTGAATTTATTCGCTAGACTTTAGCGACATTTAGGTTAGAGTGGCATTAGTTTTGTACTAAAGATTATTAAAATAAACCCAATGAGGAGTGCTCTATAAGAGTACCCCTTGCTATCCTCATCTCACCATTATCTTATTCAACGTATGGCATTTTATGTAGATCGCGGACAATGGATTACTTCTGAATTACTTAATTGGCCTCCACTTCGTGTTTATGACAATTGCAGCGGGGCTCAATGGTTAGCGGTAGCAGACTTAGTTTACCTGGAAGGAGAATTAAATTACACTTGGCTTCAATTTGCTGATGGACGACGAATACTAGTTCCCTATACATTAAAGCGGTTCGAGGCTAAATTGCCGTCTTCCTGGTTTATTCGGCTTCATCGACATTATCTGGTTAATCGGCAGTTTATTGAGCGGATCGAATGCGATAGTACCAGCCCTGCCTTTTATTTAGTTACTGGGGCAATTCTGCCCGTATCCCGCCGACGTTGGTTTATACTTCGCCGACAACTTAATTTCCAGCGAAAAGTAGTACAGTAACAGACAGCGTTTATCTGTCCTGATTAATAAGTAGTTATGGTTTCTATCCATAATTACCTCAGTTAGTTGTGTCTGTAAACAAGACACAGCTAACTGAGGTATTAGATGGTGTATTGTTGTGCACAGAATCGCTGTATTTTCTCGCGACTACGTTTGAGCCGCATTTTGACTGCGCTGGATTTTAGATTATAAAGCTGAGCAATCTCGTCGACGCTCATATTGTCTTCGTATTTCAAACGAAGCAAGGTTTGTTCTTTCGTAGAGAGGGTCGCCATGGCCTGTCTAACAACCTCCAGCGTTTCTTCGTGGAGTTGTGTTGCCTCAAAGTCGGGGGCGCTTTGGGTTAATCCTTCTTCTATGGAGGTATAATTGACTCGCTTGGCTATCCGCAGTTGGTCTGAGCAATAATTATAAGCGATTGAGTAAAGCCAGGTTGAGAAGCTGGATCTCTCCTGAAATGCATCCAGTTTAGCAAATACTTTTAGGAATATGTCGTGCGTGAAATCTTCTGCTTTCTCGGCGTCTTTCGTCATGGACAAGCAACGCCGATAGACCTTATTAACGTAGCGATTGTAAAGTGTTTCGAAACATTGATCTGGTTGATCCGGCAGATATTGACGAATCGTTTCCTCGTCAGTTAATGAAAGTGATTTCATAGTTTATGGGAGTGATGAAGGCAAGCTAACTCTCATCATAGTATGCGCATACCTCTAAGTACATACGCGACCAGCCTGACTTACGGATGGCTTGATGATAAGCAAAATATAATAAATCTATTAGACGGCGTATTTATATGAATCTCTGGATACAAGCTCAACGTATTAAAAAAGCCTGAAAAAGCACTATTTTGCCGTAAATATAAGTGAATTTACTTATCCTTGAGCTTGATTTATACTTAAGTGATATTTGTAATTTACCAATATTGCTCTCTTTTAATAATACCAGAAATTATATGGATATTTTGAGTCGATTAATCAAAAAACTAAATGAGGTCGGTTTAAGGAATTGCCCAAACTGTTTACATAAGTACCTGATTGATTGTAATCTTTGGGGGATAGGTTGATCAATTTTATGAATGAAAGGTCACTCTTAGTCTATTATTTATCCTGTTTGATTGGACAGCTTTTTTAATTACAAGTTACTGTTGGTATAGCCAATTGTTAATTTAAGAGTAGGGGAAGGGCTTTCCTACATCATACCGATTTCTGTATTGTCTCTGGCGCAAATAGATATAGTGAACAGCCATACTTGACCCTGTACTAGTCATAAGTTCGTTACCGTCTGAAAGCGGATTGGCCTTAAAAGTTTTATTTATACATTTAAACTTTTGGATGTATAGGTGCGTTAGGGCCTTGAAACTACTGCAAAGCGCTGGCTTTGTTCACCATTAAAACGACTAGACGAATGGCTCAGAAATTATTTTCAGAAGCTAAACTTGGTGCGCTAACACTCACCAATCACATTGTAATGGCTCCCATGACCCGAAGCCGTGCTCTTGGCAACATCCCTAACGATATGATGGCTGAGTACTATGCACAACGAGCATCGGCCGGTTTGATTATCACCGAAGGCACCTCTCCCTCGCCCAACGGATTAGGGTATGCCCGGATACCTGGCATTTATAGTGCCGAACAGATTGAAGGCTGGAAGAAATCAACATCGGCAATACATCAGAAAGGCAGTAAAGTGTTTATTCAACTAATGCATACAGGCCGTATTTCGCATAGCGCCAATATGCCTCAAGGTGCTGAAATTCTAGCCCCTTCGTCGGTAGCTGCAGCAGGTGATATGTGGACGGATTCGGAAGGGATGGTTTCCAATGCCACTCCTCGTGAGATGACCCAGGCCGATATAAAAGCAACGATTCAGGAGTTTGTACAAGCGGCCAAGAATGCTGTTGAAGCGGGTTTTGATGGTATAGAACTGCACGGAGCCAATGGGTATTTGATTGAGCAATTCCTGA
The DNA here is from genome assembly GCF_014117325.1 of Spirosoma foliorum. Classification (NCBI taxonomy): domain Bacteria; kingdom Pseudomonadati; phylum Bacteroidota; class Cytophagia; order Cytophagales; family Cytophagaceae; genus Spirosoma; species Spirosoma foliorum. The sequence continues at coordinate 7,835,167 of NZ_CP059732.1, forward strand.
GCCATCGGAGCAATCAGCGGACAGATGAATACGGTGGTGCCATCGAAAACCGGGCTCGATTCTTACTTGAAATCGTAGCTGGTTCTATTGAAGCTATTGGCGCCGATAAAGTGGGCTTACGCCTATCGCCTTTCGGGGCTGCGGGCGACTTACTTCCTCATGCTGACGATAATCATGATTTATACGTTTATCTGACGGCTAAACTAAACGAATTAGGGATTGTGTACCTGCATTTAGTTGATCACTCTGGCTTAGGAGCACCTGCCGTACCAGAAGCCACAGTAGACGCAATTCGGGAGCAATTTAAAGGAACATTAATTTTATGTGGTAGCTATACGGCTAGTCGGGCTGAAGCTGACCTCGAAAGTGGTAAGGCTGATCTGGTTGCTTTTGGACGGCCATTTATTGCTAACCCTGACCTCGTCGAACGTCTGGAAACTGGTGCAGAATTAGCGCCACTTGATCCAGCTACTCTTTATGCACCCGGCACTGATGGCTTTGCTCAGGGGTATATTGATTATCCTGTTCTGGCAGAAGCGCAGGCGTAGTCACAAAAAGACTTTCCGACACAACTTCCTCTTCACTTTATAGCCCACGTAGGAAGCTCGCCAAAGCAGCCTTGTCAATCATGACAGGGCTGTTTTATTTTTTGATAGTATGCAGCTTTACTACGATTCAGAGAGAGTATATATCACTAGCTATATTTTTTTGAAATTGTTTCGTAACGATCTAACTATGAGGGAATAGTGAGAGTGTTACGGATGTCTGCTGATAGGTATTAATTTTTCGTTAATAAAAGTAATTAATAGCAAATCCGTCCTTAAATCTGTTTCGTAAGTACTGGTAACAAAATTTAGCTCCCTATGAGAAAACAAATACTCAATTCAGATCAAATTATGTATGCCCTCGGTAACGGGAACTACAGCAATTTGTACTTCTCGAATGGTACTTCAGAGTTAACCAGCCACACATTAAAGTGGTATGAGGAGGGGTACCCAACGCTACTCCGAATTAGTAAAAGTGCCATGATTAATCCTATGTATGTAAAAGAAGGGGTTAAGCTATCGCCCGCTACAGCTTACATTACGATGCATACAGGGATTAAGATTCCCATTTCCCGACGTATGGTGAAGCGTGTAGCGCTCAAGCTCCGCTCTATCAATGCACCATTAACCAGTCAGTAAGTTTTTGTCTGATGTAAAAAGCAGCTACTCTGCCAAAGTTGGCTTTTACGTGAGAATGAAATAAGTCGTTTCTGAGGTTGAGAACAAGTGGTAAGCTTGGTACTATCTACTAACGCTATAGTAGATTTACGTTTAACTTGCTAGTTGTTAGGCGGTTACTGATTAAAGGGGTTGTCTTAATCACTTTAATGGGATCTTGCTATTGACGTACAAAGGCTATGAGTATAGGCCTTTATACTTATCTAATAAAGCGAAAGCATCTACAGAGCAAGCATTTTGTTGGCTCAATAGTTGCCGTGCTTTAGATGATTGCAAGCTGATAGTTGTCGGCTTGCAAGCTCTTATGGGTTAGGTTCAAAAACGTTGGTCCATTTTTGAGGCCAACGTTTTTTTGATGCCTATGGGCAAATTCAACAGAAATACGTTTGCAATACCAACCCGTAAATAAGGCTGCTTCGAGTAAATACTATTGGTGCCAGGGTAGTTAGGGGGCATAACAATACCCGCTGACGAAATTGAGCCGTTTGTAAAATTACCTGTCTGGGATGTAGAGGATGGTGGTAAGGCACCGAACCGTATTGGGAAAAGTAAGCGGGACAACCCGACGTGGAAAGAAGGTTATTTTTTCAACCTAGCCTAAATAATGAGTGCCGTCTTGACATCTATTGTTCAATTGCTGCCGTATATAACACAGTAGCGCGGCTCATTTATGAAAAAACCACTACTACCAGGTGCCTGGCCATTGGCTATTGCCATTGTGCTGGTCTTGCTGTACATAGCGGTGAGGTTGCTTTTTTAGGCAAACCGGTTTCTTATTGTTCATTTTTTGTGACTGCTTGAAATTGAGGCAAGTCAAAACAAAATGAAGCGAGCAAAATGGCCTGATCCCGGCCCGTGGACACTTTTATTGGCTATCCTGGCTGTTGGGCTCTGGCTTCTGGGGCAGTGGCTATGGAAATACTGGTTTTAGCGAGTTTAACCTCTTGTTACTTTTGACCAATGTTAACTGGTTTTTCGCATTTGAGGTCGTGAGGGCCGATTCTAATTACTACCGGTTAAGTAATTGATACTGGAAGTTCCTATCGTTTTTGATATTTTCTTTACCAATTCAGTCAAAGAAACAAAACCGCTCTTTTCGACCCCACTGCCTGACCCTCTATAAACCAGGGGCACGTTGGTATACTTATAACCCAGAACTTCGGCATCTCCCTGGCCTCTAAAAACAGCCTTATTACTGCTGATACCAACAATAACTTTTATAGAGATAGGGTCCGTATCAGGCTTATTCACGTTTTTGTATTCTGTTATGATATAGCCCTTTTCCAGATTTGACTGTTCAATAAAAAAGCCCACCGATTCGAGTCTAAAGGAAATCATATCGAATAAGGCAGAATCGGACAGCGTAGTAGAGACTTCTATTCGATTTGCCCCTTTAGGGATTTTATCACTTTGCGAATAGCCGACAGTGGCTAACAATAACAGCAGGAATAGGTAAAGACCGCTTTTCATGAAAGAGAAGGTTTCTTACAAATATACTATATAGCCCAATTGGTGCAATCTGATGGCTTAACATAACTGCCTGACGACTCAGTTAAAACGCCATTGACTAAAAAATCTTATGGGTGAACGTAAATTCCGAAATAAGAAGCTATTCTATGATATTTTTTGGTAGTTACTTCTTGCTATAAGCTCTGATTAAAAGGTATTTGCAATTAAAAACTTGTTAAAAATACTCAATTTTGAAACTAGGTATTTATACGGTATGTATGCTATCTATTATCGCTGTAACCTGTACAATACATGAATCGCTTACGCATACTTTCAATTGATCTGGTAAATACACTAACCTGGGGCTCAATATTCATTATCTCGACTTGTTTGAGTATTGGCCTATTCAGGCTGATAGTTTTATAATTAATAATTTGGTGTTCCTAAGTTCCGATTGGCAATTGCCGATCGGGATTTTTGTTTCGCTGGCTAAAAAGGATGGAATGGTATCGAACAAGCCCCATGTCGGATCGATGCGGGCCTACTTTTCTGCTAAATATCGACTCAAATTGAAATTGTTGAGTTTACCTATGCCTTAAATCGGCTAAATAAGCTTACTTTTGCGCAATGGCTTTATGGTGTAATGGATAGCATCACAGTCTTCGGAACTGTTGGTTGGGGTTCGAGTCCCTATAAAGCCACAAACTTTGATAAAAACCGCGTCTACAAACTGTAAACGCGGTTTTTTCATTTCAACAGTATGTCAACAATGCCCACCAGCCGCTTTCTAGGGGCATTTAGTTTCAACTCATTTCAACCGGAAATTTTCCAGTAAAATAGAGTTAGGCCTATCGCTTAACGTCGCGCTACAATTCTATTGACAAACTGTGGCAGGCGTTAAGCGATAGGCCTGAGAGTATAAGATAGCCACTTTGATAGCTGTTTTTATACGCTATAGCAAAGCCACTGCATGGCTAATCTTTTCCTGGAGAGAAATAAAAGTCCTTTTCCTGGAGATTACTCCAGTGCTGTTAGCGGTAAGTTGTCTTAAATTAGGTCTGGCCTGTTGATCCAAAATTACCCACGCCTGTAATAAACGGGAATTACCAGGGTTGATGAATAACACCTGCTGAAATAATCCTTCCAGTCGGGCAAACGCATAATCAATATCCGAGACATCATCACAAAGGGTAAGTGATTGGATGTGAGCATTCTGAGCTGTAACCTGAGTCATCAACGTATACATGCTATTGCTGATTTAAGCTAGAGTTTAGATGAAAAGAGGGTTTTGGGAGTTAAGTAAAAAACCTTGTCTATAGTTAGTTTAAAGACGTTCCTATTGTTCCTATTCTTCTGTACTGATTTTTGTCAATTAATTGATCCTTCTCAGATGAATCTGTTGTAGTAAGTAAACAAAGTAACCTAGTCGAGCGATGACCTGTGTTGCTGGATAGAGCATAAGGAAAACAGTTTCATGGGTTGACTACTATACGTAAATCAGGATGTTTTTGATTCCTAAGAATTCATACTATACGCTTAACTCTCTAAAAAATGATGTTTTCGTGTGTATTTGATAACTAAAAGCCTACCAAATCAAGATGCCATGAACTTCAGATTGGCCTACAAATTCCAATTCTGTTAAAATTAACATGTGTTAGTTAGTTACGCCGTTTAGTCGATGTGTTACCAAATATAAACATTTGTTCCTTATTTTGTTTTGAGAATTGTTAAGTGTAAACTTAATTATTCGTTGGAAATAATTTGTAAACGCTGGCTCGTTTGAGTCCAGCGTTTTTTACAATGACTAGCGGGCTTATTTATACAGCTATAGATGAATCGGTAAGGCTTAATAGAGAGAAGATATAGCTATAGGCTGCCTCAAACAACAGTTTCTGATAGTCTATTCGTGTTCTTTGTAAGTACTACTATTATTCCTCACTCATGTGTAGAATGGATTAGGTACAAAAAACGCCAGCCTTACTGAGGCTGGCGTTTTTAATTTTATATTAATGAGCTTGACTTCGTTATGCCGTAAGTTGCAAGAAGTTATTAGGTGCGCTTTGGCGCACGAATGGTGTGGATAGAATATATATAACGCCAGTCTCATTGGGACTGGCGTTTTTTTACGGCTATTGCCGAAGATTCAAATCGTCATAAACCACTATACTATCTCGAAGCTTGACCAGGCATGATAAGACTATAGCGTATTGTTATAAAAAGTATATGGCTTGCCAATAGCCCATTCGGCAAAGCTCTGGGTACTATTTATTGTCTCCTACTTAGGTAGGGATGGTGTGGATATTGCCCAAACGCCAGTTCTCGTAGGACTGGCGTTTTTAATTCTCTGTTAATGAACTTAAATTCATTAACCTGTAAGTTGCATGGCTTATTAAGTGCGTTACATGCACGAAGGTGTGGATAGAGAAGTTTAACGTCAGTTTCGCTGGGACTGGCGTTTTTTCATTTACGAAGGTATCGTGTTGTCAATCAGAGAAGTATACGATTCGCTTGCGGCTATAGTCCGTTATAGTAGACGCATAAAAAACAGTCGCCATCAAAATAGATGACGACTGTAGGACCTATTAAAGATTATCACTTAGTACCAATACTCCTTATTGGCATAGATCGTTGCTGTCAGCAGGTAAAAGCCTAAGCGGGTATTCATTCTCAGGCGTTAAGCTTCTTGACATTTTGGAAGCTAATCGCAATGGCTTCCAGCGGGGGAACTTTGCAAATGTCCTGCTCAACGTAATAGTGTTTAATACCTGCAATCTTGCGTGCATCCAGAATTCGCTGAAAATCAATGGAGCCAGTACCTACTGGCGCGAAGGAACGCTCGGCCGTTTTTTCCATATCCTTCAAATGGACAATTGGGAAACGGCCTGGGTTTTGCTTGAATAGCGCTACCGGATCTTGACCCGCTTTTGTTGACCAGTATATATCTAATTCCAGTTTAACCAATTTAGGATCAGTTCCTTTTAGGAGTAGATCATAGGGAACCTGACCGTCTAAGGGTTGAAATTCAAAGTCGTGATTGTGGTAAATAAATTGAAGCCCGGCTTTCTGGCATACTTCTGCCGATCGGTTAAATAACTCGTTCAGCTTTTTATAGTCATCGATAGTTTTACGTTCATTGGGGGCTAAATAAGCACATCCTATGAGCGATTGGCCAGCTTCAGCGGCCTGGTCTACGGTTTTCTGCCAGTCGGTTTTCATCGTGCTCGTCATAGTGAGGAGACTTGGCGCACTCAGCCCCATTCCACTCAAAAAGGCTTTGAATTCCTTTGGAGATTTGCCATAGTAGCCACCTATTTCTATTTCGGTATAGCCGATAGCCGCTACCTTTTTCAGTGTACCTTCTACGTCTTTTTCCATCTCATTTCGGACCGTATAGAGTTGCAGACCTACGTTTTTTAGTGGAGCCGCCGTAGCGTCCAGTTTACTCAGAATGGGCAGAGAAAGAGCAAGGGCACTTGTTTTCAAGAACTCGCTTCGGGAAATTGTACGGGGAAAGGCCATAAAAGTAGAGTAGAATCAAGATTTGTAGAAGATTGGTCAGCAAGATCGATTGTAGCATACAAAAAAAATAATGCAGAATTCTACTGGTTTGATCCAGCGAAAGCCTACATTATTTTTAACTAGTGCTACCGTGTGAAAAGTGCTGTAGTAGGATTTATTCTGGTTTGATTATTATCTTTATTTGAATTTTTATTAATCTATTTGCTATATTAGTAACTCCTTATTTACTTTAAATCAAAAACAAACACCACATTAAATCTTCCTTATTACATTCATTTTAGTAGCTATCCTTAGTAATCCAGCCCCTGCCGGTCAATTCTGGTGGGGGCTTATTTAGTGAAGGCCTCCCAGAACTATGAACCTCTTTTATCGAATCTTGACTATTCTCTTCTTATTAATAGGCCTCAGTTGTTTCGGCTACGCAGTTGTCTCGCTGTATTTGAAGCAGGTTGCTTATCCGGTAATAAGTGCTTCGTTTTTAGCATCCTTACTCAATACCGGAGCTGCTATTTTTGTTTCCAGTAGAAGCAGTAGCGTATAAGCTCTTTATTTTATTACTAATTAGCTAAACATTTGTAATAATTTCATGTTTATCTTTTATCTCAACGTTGATAGATATGAACAAACAATCGATTTTGCCCGGCCCCTGGACACTCATCCTGTCTATTACAGCTTCGCTTTTTGTCATCATTGCCGAAATGCTGATAAAGTTAATTTTTTAACATCGCTTATCCAGTTGCCCGCCAGGGGCTCTTCGCTGGTTCTAACTACTATTAGCCTATAGGAGCATAGTAGCTCATGACTAGAAACTATCCCTTCTTGAACTATCTGGTACGGACACAATTCGACCACTCGGTTCCCGCGTAACTCGTATGCCAACAGGTGGCTCTTTAGACTCTTTTTTCTTCCCTGTGCAGGCTGCCAGGGCGAGAACGAGAAATAATAACGTTGTTTTCATAGATCAAAGTTAAAGAAAACACATATTCGTTCGAACGGTTTAGTAACTCCGAGTGTATAAAAGTGAGCAAAGAGTCAGGGGGCAGGTAGTAACATTTGTACTAATCAGATTGGGAGATACATACTAAAAGTCGCCCCTTGGCCTGGCTGACTGGTGGCCGTAATAGCTCCCCCATGATTAGCCACCACCTTTTCGCAAATGGCTAAACCAATACCAGTTCCTGCAAAGACGCTTTGACTGTGCAGTCGCTGAAATATCTGGAAAATGCGATCCAAATACTTTTCATCAAAACCAATACCGTTGTCAATAACATCGATCCGATGGTAGGTTGCAGTCGCCCGAAAAGGCCTGATTTGGGTGGGGAGTTCAGTCGCATTGACCAAATGAGCCTGTACCGAAACAACTGGCATTATTGGAAGTCCATCTGGGCTTGTTTTGTGAAATTTCAGCGCGTTCGACAATAGATTTTGTAGCACTTGAGTTAATTGGGAGCGATCGCCCAGCACAGTTGGCAATGGATTTACCTGTACGTGCGCACCTGACGCATTGATCATATTCTCCAGATCGGCCAGTACTGTGTGAACAAGGTCTGTCAGCAGAATTTGGGAAGGTGCTTCCTGCCGAGTTGAAATTCTGGAAAAATTCAACAAGTCCCGAATGAGAGTAGACATGCGGTTAGCTCCGACTTGCATGCGTCGTAAATAATCAACTCCGTCGCCCAACTGTTCTGCATAGCGTTGCTGTAGTAAATCGCCGAATGACTGAATCTTTCGTAAAGGCTCCTGCAAATCATGGGAGGCAATGTAAGCGAACGTTTGTAGGTTATCGTTAGAGCGCTGTAGGTCATGAACCGATGCCTGTAACTCCGCTGTTCGCTGCTGTACCTGCCCGTCCAACTCGGCCGAAAGCTGACGATAGCTCGCTTCACTCTGAGCCAATGCCTGACTGGCTAACACCTGTTGGGTAACCTCCGTACATACCTCCAGAACACCAGTTAGCTTAGTTCCTTCGTAGTAAGGCGTTAACAGGATATTGAAATAGGCCTCTTCCAGTTTGTTATTCCGCTGAACCAAAATCGGCACTGCCCAGCCCTGATCGGGTATACCCGTTTCATATACCTGTAAAAGTCGACCGATAAAGGGTTGGCCGCTCAGTTCGGGTAGGGCTGCCAGAAGGGGCTTACCCAAAACATCGCCTTCGCGATAAACAAGCTCGAGCATCGCCTGATTGATCAACTCGATAACCAGTTCGTTGCCTTTAACTAGCAACATAGCCACAGGCGCTTGTTGAACCAGATTCCGGAGCCGAGTTTCAGCCTGCCTGCGCGACTGTTCCAGGTTTATCTGGCCCCGCACTTTAGTCAGCAACTCCTGGGCTGAAAAAGGTTTGACCAGATAATCGTCGGCTCCTGCCTGTAGACCCTCAATTCGGGCTTCCTGACCGGCCCGTGCCGATAGAAAGATCAGTGGAATATGTGCCGTGGCTGGATTTTGTTTGAGGTGATAGAGTAATTGACTACCATCCATCACCGGCATCATAATGTCGCTCAGAATAAGCTGAGGCTGTATACCCGCTACTTGCTGAAGTGCGTCGACCCCATTCAGAGCCGCGTACACTGTAAATGATGGCTCTAATAAGCGAGTCAGATACGCCCGCATGTCGGCGTTATCATCTACAATCAGAATCTTGACGGCCTTATTCTCCGTAAACTCTTCGGAGAGAGCCTCTGCTGAAGCTGAAGGGCTCGGTTCGTCTAATATGGAATTAGCTTCCTGAATAAAGGATTCGGCTAAGCGGCTCATCGTATGGCTTGGCTTGTCTTCAACTATCTGACCCGCGGGAAGATGAGATTTGCCTAACGGTATATTGACGATAAATGTACTCCCTTTCCCTTCCTCACTGACCACCCGAATACTGCCTGCATGGAGCCGTACCAGTTCATGAACCAACGAAAGGCCAATGCCGCTACCCTCGTAGGTACGACCACCAGCGTTTTCCACTCGGTGGAATCGCTCGAACATATGCGGAATTTCCCGCTCGGGAATACCAACCCCCGTATCCGAAACCCGCAGAACGGCAGTGTTTTCCTCAGCTGCAAGTTCGACTCGAATACTTCCTTGTAGGGTAAACTTGAAGGCATTGGACAGCAGATTGAGGACAATCTTCTCCCACATTTCTGTATCGGCGTAGACAGTCGATGGTAATGGGTGGCAGTCAACAACAAATTGTAAACCTCCCCGCTCGATTAGTGAGCGAAAACTACTGGTTAAGTCCAGCGTGAGAGCGACCAGATCAACCGGACGAAAACTGGCTTTTACACGGCTAGCTTCTATTCGACTGAAATCGAGCAGGTTGTTCACCAGTTTGAGCAAACGAAGTGCGTTTCGGTGAGTTGCTTCTATAGGTGCTTTGTAAGGCGATGCCAATACGGTTGTATCCTGAAGTAATTCTTCCAGTGGCCCCAGCATCAGGGTTAGCGGTGTACGGAACTCGTGACTGACGTTGCTAAAAAAGGCAGTTTTGGCCTGGTCGATAGCAGCTAGTGCCTCGGCTCTCTTTTGCTCTTCCTGATAGGCATGTACATTGGAGAAGGCCGTACTAATCGTGTTGGCCAGTAGGGCATAGAAACTGAGATAATCGGTATCCAGCGCCCGGTGTGGACTAACTCCCGCCAGCAAAAAGCCAATTGGCTGTTCTTTGGTCGATAGCAGGATGGGTAAGCGAACAACCGTGTGCGGAGACTCCTCGTAAGGACCACCATGTAACGAGCCGATCCGTTCTGCGAGATTCTCAATCACTAAGGTCTGCGGTAAATCGGTTAGCCAGTCTGTCTGGGCTACATCCAACTCAGTCAACTCTACTGGAAAAAGGTGGTCTGCCGACAGGCCAGCCATACTTTTCAGATGAGCCTGGTTCTGCTCATCCTGAATTTTATAAATCAGCAGAAAGGGTAAATCGAGCGCAAAATCTGATGAGGCATCCGTCAGGCTCGTATAAATATCCTGGTTGGTTTTGGCCTGACCCGTGCGGGCTGCCACATCGCGAAGCACCTGCGTTCGACGGGCGCTGAGCATCTTATCGGTCGTTTCGGTAATGGGGTGAAAAATGCCACCTACCTGACCACTTTCGTCCCGGATCGGGGCAAAAGAAAAGGTCATAAAGGCTTCTTCCAGATACCCATATCGATCCAGAAACATGCGCTGGTCTTTGATATAAGTTCCCTCGCCCTGTTGGCCACGCGTAAACGCATCGCCCACAACAGGGAGGGCTGTTTCCCAGCAAATCCGGAAATTCTGCCCCATCGATTCCGGATGTTTGGCGCCACAGATAGGTCGGTAGCTGTCGTTATAGATCTGAATCGTTTCGGGACCCCAGGCAATCAGAATAGGAAACGTTGAGGAGAGACACAAACTAACGGAGGTGCGTAAACTTTGGGGCCAGGTAGCAACTGGGCCAAGCGGAGTGGTCGACCAATCCATCGAACGAATCAGCTCACCCATTTCGCCACCACCCGCTAAAAATTGTTCTGATTGGTCAAGTTCATTCATCGATAAAGAGGGCAACGATTCAGGTTTCGGCAGAAAAGTAATTGATCTAGGGCTTATGATCTTATTCTGTTTAACTTCTGACTAGGCTGGTGTGTTGGGCTTTGGATTTAATTGTCTGGATAGATGGGAATGTCCAAAAAGTCTGCTAAATATACTCGTCGTGGGTGCAGAGAGATTTATACCGTGAGATTAGTTGGGTAAATACACGGAAAAAGTTGCTCCCTGACCTGGTTGACTGGTGGCTGTAATAGCTCCGCCATGATTAAGGGCTACTTTCTGACAGATGGCTAACCCGACGCCCGTTCCCGCAAATTCATTCCGGCCATGTAAGCGTTGAAAGACCTGAAAAATGCGTTCGGTATGCTTTTCATCAAAACCAATTCCATTATCCGATATGCTGATGCAATGGTAAGTCGAAGCGGGCCGAATATGATTAATAGAGGCAGGTAATTGGCTGGCACTGATTTGATTCGCATTGATCCGAACGAATGGGCTTTGGCCTGCCCGGTGAAATTTGATAGCGTTGCTAATCAGGTTCAAAAACAGTTGACCTAATTGAACAGCATCGCCCGATAGAGTGGGCAGCGGCTCTTTGATCTCGACTACCGTTCCTGTTTCCTGAATACGAATCTCTAGGTCAGCTAAGACCGAGTCAATAACGTTTTTCAGACCTACCGGCTCTGTGGTTTCCTGATAGGTAGAAATGCGGGCTAAGGCTAACAGATCGCGAATCAGGATAGACATCCGCGCTGCCGATGCCTGTATTCGTTCCAGAAAGCTGGCACCGTCTTCCAACTGATCGCTGTACTGATCCTTGAGTAAATCGGCAAAGGATTGAATCTTTCGCAACGGTTCCTGCAAATCATGACTGGCCACGTAAGCAAACTGCTGTAGATTTTCGTTGGAGCGATTCAACTCATCGATCTTGCTTTCAAGCTGGAGTTGTAACTGCCTCAGACGGGTAAAATCAGTAAAGTAGATGACCACTTCATCATCCACTTTGAACGTACTCATCAGATTATAAAGGTCGAGGCCATCTTTGTCGTAGTGGATTTCAAACGTAAGTGACTGCCCCGTTTTGTAGGTTTCTACGGGTTTAGTAAAACTCACTGTGTCGAAGTAGCCAGGAAAAACGTCGCCTACCTTTTTGCCCTGCAATTGTTCAGGCGTTGTATTGGCATACGACGCATAGGCTTGGTTCGTAAGTTTAAACTGGAAATCAATGATTTCCCCATTTTCGAAAATGGGCTGAAGAACCTGCAACGGTTCTTTCATTAAGTCAAGTAGGGTTTGTTGATACTGGTTGGCTTTGGCCACTTTTAGTAGTTCCTCGGCACTGGCACTATCCTCAATCGTATGAATGATATAGATGACCTCGCCACAGCTATCCAGAACCGGCTTGCTGGCCGGACGCCAGGTTCGCCACGTAAGTTTGCCCGTTTGTTGATCAGGCCACTGATGACGTTGGTTGGCCATGACATGAGGCCGTTTGGTTTGTACTACCTGAGTTAGTGACTGGCTGATTTGACTGGCCAATTCATCATCACGTCGGTCACCCAAAAATACCTCAACTAAGTTGGCTCCTATCAGCGATTCACGCTGGATACCAAAAGCGTCGATATACGCATCGGTCACGGCAGCAATCGTAAAGTTTGGCGCATCGGGCAATAGTACCAGATGCTTGCCTGGCATGGCATTCATAAGTGAATAACCAAAGTGAAAGCCGTCACTTACTGGTGTAGACATTATCAAACTCCCTCCTGTTTGTGAATTTTCCTGATCAATAGTTGTCGCCTTATACGATCGTATGCTGAGCAGTATCCACCATTCGGTTTAAATTGTACGCAAGATACTTATTTACTAAATGCTGCTGAGGAGTCTCCCAAACCAAACTAGCAACTGGCTTGACGTTACTCATGAGCAAAAGGCTCGCCATTCTTAAGGAGCTGTTTTATACATTTGGTGCTCACAATCAGATTTTGCTTAGTACGTAATGGATACCGCTATGCCATCAGGACACGTGTTGTTGAAGGCCCGAAGAGCCACCCAGTTAATTTTTCTGGTTTGTGGTCTGGGCATGTCTAGCTGGGCTCCAATGGTTCCTCTGGCCAAAGATCGTTTAGCTTTGAACGACGCCAGTCTGGGCTTATTATTATTGTTATTAGGCGGAGGTGCCATGCTGATGATGCCTATTTCGGGTTGGCTGGTTGGTCGCTTTGGCAGTCGTATCGTTATGGCCTGTGCCGCACTAATCATGGCGCTCGTCCTGCCGTTGTTGCTTCTGTTGCCTTCCGTCGTTCCTGTGGCGATTGCGTTGTTTGTTTTTGGCTCTAGTATTGGCGCTGTTGACGTAGCCATGAATGCGCATGGTGTACAAGTACAGAATTTGTACGGAAAGCCGATCATGTCGTCTCTACATGGCCTCTTTAGTGTTGGCGGATTGTTCGGTTCCCTCGGACTGGGCTTTCTGATTAAGTTGGGACTTAATCCAGCTTATGCCATCGGTAGTATAGCTGCGTTGATGATCATTATTACCCTTACCCAATACAAAGACTTGTTTCCGTTGCCTATTGAGCGACAGGCGATTGCTCGTTTTTCTGGCGACGAGAAACCGGCAGAAAGCAATCGGCAGTTTAGTTGGTTGAACAGTAGTGTAGTATTCTTAGGGATGATGTGCTTTGCCATTTTCCTGGCTGAAGGCGCTATTCTCGACTGGAGTGCCGTCTTTCTTAGGGATATAAAACAAATTGAACCAGCGTTTGCGGGAGCAGGCTATGCCGCCTTTTCTGTTGCTATGGCCATAATGCGATTAGTAGGGGATAAGCTGGTAGCACGCTTGAACAGTAAAACGGTGGTGGTAGGAGGTAGTTTGATTGGGGCCGCCGGATTGAGCCTTGCTGTTTTATGTCCTTGGGTAATTGGAGCACTGATTGGCTTTACGTTAATGGGCCTGGGAGTGGCTAATGTTGTTCCGGTGTTTTTTAGTGCGGCTGGTAGGCTGCCCGGTATCGCTCCAACAGTCAGTATATCTGCCATTACGACTATGGGTTACACTGGACTACTGGCTGGTCCTGCTTTACTAGGGTTTATTGCTCAGCATTTTTCCCTGGCCACCGCTTTTGGATTCATAATCCTATTATTGTTGCTCGTTTCACTAAGTTATGGAGTAAAAGGTCGAGCTGATTGAGAGAGATTTTTGATTCCCTTTGTTTGGCGTAGTCCAAAGACTACGCCCTGGTGTTATCTGGTCTCTGACCAGTTTCCAACTTATTTTATACCGGTCAGAGACCGGATAACACTCGAACGTAGTTCATACTACGCTCAACAAGGATGCGCTGGGTTTTAACCCGGCGAGAATGAAAAAAACATGCTCTCACAGAGCTATAGTAAATCAGTTATACTGGCCCACTAGCGTTACAACCGACTTGGGTTCAAGCTGGATTTGGTTAGAAGGAGCAATGGACTTGGCAAGCGTTTGGGTTTCAGTTGTTTTATAACAGTCAAATCGTCCATGCCGAATCGTCAAACCGTGGAGTGGCAGGGTTAGTGGATCAGCGGTCATGTTGATACAAACCAGCACGATCTGCTTAGTACGACTATCTTTATAAGCCGATATCATACACTGACTAGCCTCTTGTGTGGGGTTGCTATCTGCCATATGGACAGCTACCCGCTTCATGCCGGGGCGTACAAAGCGGGCATAGTTACCGAAAGCCCACAGTTGCCTGGAGTCCAGCACCTGGCCATCTTGTCGAGCGTTGTCGTGCTTTTTGTAGTTACCATCGGGGCCATTGATATACACCAGCCCATCGCTATAGTCATATGGATTGATCGCCAGCCACCATTGCCACGACGTTACATTGGCCACGGTTAGGTCGTTGTGGATGACTTTGGCAACATAGAGGCCATAGTCCATGTCTGTATGGCGAGGACTGCCGTTGTAACGGCCACAGATGTCGCCCAGAACGCCAAACTCACTTTGCCAGAGCATCGGATTGCCAACTGCTTTAACGCGTTGGGCCACTTTCTGTCGCATAGCCACCAGCACTGAATCTGAACAGGTCGTGAAATAGCTATGATATGCCCAAATCGGTTCAACATTGGGGAGTTTGGTTATGGGCGCTTCTTGTTTTGAGGAAAAAAAGTAATCTAATTGATTCCCACGGCCACTTTCTGCTTTTTCGTAGAGGAAATTGAGCTGCCCTGCTTCGCCGGTTACTACGGTCGTTTTGGCTTTTTGGGCTGCCAATTTTGCCGATAACGCTTTTGTGACGGCTGCAATGTCGGCATTTTCGGCAGGGGAGCCTTCCTGCCCGGCTCGGCCATTTTTCCCGGCTGTCCAGTCCCACTGCGGTTCGTTGATGGGACTCAGGTAATCGAATTTGAAGTGCTCGGACACTTTCACTAAAAAATCTGCGAAGGCATTCGTCGCATCCGGTTTAAGGTTAATGGATTTGCCTCCTGCCGAAAACGCTTTGCCATTTTTCGTCATCTGTACGGGAGGGGAGTTGGTAAAGCCCAATGTATAGCGCACTCTCCGTTGCCGAGCGGCCTGCAAAAACCATTGGCTTCCACTTTGTTTAGTCCAGTCGAAACGTCCTTGGCTATCCATAAAACATTCCTCCCGGCGCCAAGGGTCGCTAATGCGGCTGCTGTCGCCTTGCTCATAGCTCCCCGCGCCAATATTCATCCGCCATAAGGACAAACCAATTCCCTTAGGCTGACCGCTAGGCAACGTATCCAGGCTAAATAGCAGATCGGCAATCTGATTTTTCTTGCTTTCATCTTGCCATTTGCCAATAAACTTAGCCGACCAGCAGTCTGATGCACCAAAACTGTGGATGGTCTGAAATTCTTCCTGCAAGTTAATGGTAACCGATTTTTCAATTCGCCGGTGTCTATTGCTGGTTTTCTCCGGCGGATCTATACCCCTGAGTGTACTACCTAAACAGGTGAAACCAATCAATGCGAGCAGGCTAATTTTAATTCTAAATTTCATGGCCAATAGTAGCTTGAGGTAGTTGATATATAGGAGCAGAGAGAGCCGATACTCTACTAATGATAGCTTAGAAATACACTTTATTTGATCGCGTTTTTCGTCAGAATGACAAAAAGCCCTTTAGTACAATGTCAATTACACCACTTCATGAGAGTCTTTAATGATATCCATGACGAATACGCTTTTCGCCTTTTGGATGCCTTTAACCTCCCCCAGATAATTGATAAAAAAGTCATGATAACTTTCGATGCTCTCGGCTAGAATTTTGAGCATAAAGTCATAGTCACCTGATACGTTATAGCACTCGACCACTTCTTTAAACCCAATAATGCCACTTACAAAAGCGTGAGCTGTTTGTTTGTCGTGCTCTTTCAGTGCCACCTGACAAATCACCATGACTTTCCGGTTTACTTTTCGATTATCCACTAAGGCCACATACTGCCGAATGACCTGTAGTTGTTCAAGTCGTTTGATTCGCTCGTGGGTGGGCGTAGTACTCAGGTGAATGCGCGACGCGATCTCCCGCACGGTAAGCTTGGCATTGTCCTGGAGCAGTCGCAAAATAGCGTAATCCTTTTCATCTAACTCAATAGCGACTCGATTGGGCTGTTCTGTTTGGCTCATAAAAGAAAAATGGGATAAAGCAGATGTTCTATATAAGGGGTAAAAAATAAGTATTTGTTCTAAATATCCTACAGTTTTTTTTAGCTCTATGCTGCTATTGCTTCTTTTGTGAAAACAATTGGTCATTATGGTACCTATACTCCGACCCAAATTAGCCCTGCTTATTGCATCGGTCAGTGTCTTTTTTGAAGCGTTAGATATTGCGATTGTCAATTTAACCATGCCGCTGATTCAGACCTGGTTTAAGCTGTCTTTTAATCAGGTACAATGGCTACAGACGCTGTATGTGCTGCTGTATGGTGGGTTACTCATTCTGGGAGGACGTTTGACGGATACCATAGGTCGGCGAAAAATCTTTCTGGTGGCTTCCACGCTATTTCTGCTCACTTCACTTGGGGCCGGATTGGCCGGATCGTTTGTTTGGCTGCTCATTTTCCGGACTATCCAGGGCATCGCTGCTGCCTTATTAATGCCATCGGCACTTTCGATTGTGACACACGCGTTTACGGAACCCCAGGCCCGCAGTAAGGCAATTGGTATTTTTAGTTCGTTTGCCGCGCTTGGTTCGGGTAGTGGTTTATCGGTTGGCGGCTTAATTGCGGCCTGGTTTGGCTGGCAGTGGGTATTTTTTATTAATGTTCCAGTTATTTTACTCACCTTATTATTGGCTTTTCGATACCTTCCCAAAGATGCGGCTCGCACGGAACCCTTGCCCGATATCCCATCCGGGTTATTGCTGACGCTGGTTATTACGGCCTTGTCGTATGTGGTCCATGAACTAGGCGACTGGGCGAATCAGGGTTATTTATTGCTCCTGTTAAGCCTGTTGGTGGCTGGTGGTGCAGCGCTGTTTATCAAGCGAAACAGCGTTCAGGCTTTTCCGTTGATTTCGTTTCCAGTCCTTAACCGCTCTCTGATCCCAATTACGGTTATGGCCATGCTTGGTGCTACCTTTACGGGCTACAGGGTAATTGCATCAAACGTTAAGTTGGCTCAATAGAGTCATTAGATAAGCATCGTCTCGGGCAGCTTTCTTTCGCTTACGCTTCAAACTCATCTTGGCCGGGTCACGACTAATTAAGCCTAAGGCCAACTTACGAACCGTACTCAAATTACGCGGAGCATGGTCTTTCCGGACCTGGCACCCATCTTCATCAAAGGTGACATCAAGGTGCCAATGCTGCTCATTCTCAATACTCCAGTGCCGACGAATGTAGCAACTCATCTGAGCGGCTGAATAGCCTCTTAGTGAGCTGATATAGTAGCGTGTACTGCGCTGTTCTTTGTCATTGATCCAACGAGTTGACTCCACATAAATGACGCTTTTTAAGCCTACCCACCCCGCTGCGGCATCAATCAAGTCCAGTGTTTCGCTTACGAATACAGCCCGCTTTTCAGCTCGCCCATGGCCCAAATCCCGGCTTATATCGGCTTGTAAGGAAGGCTTTGTTCGCTCGAACCAATCGACCACTTGTTCATATAAGCCGTCCTGATTGGCCTTTAAGCCAATGAGATAGTCTGCCCGCTGATCGATAATGAGTTTGGCAATCGTTTTTTGGCATCCAATGGCATCCATACTAACCACGCTACTGGCGATGTCAATCGATTTTAACAAATCAGGAATCGCTTTGATCTCGTTGGTTTTAGTAGCTATCTGGCTCTGAGCCAGACACAACCGCTCTTTCTCGGCCCAGACACTGACAATCTGAACGGTGGCTTGTTTGTGGCCAGCCTCTACCGTTCCCCGCAGTTGTTTACCGTCGATGATAAGCTGTTTTTGGGTCAGCAGGTCAACAATTTCTTTGCCCCAATTGGTTAACAAAGTCTCCAGCTGGGTGGGCTCAAGTCGGCGAAAGACCCGATTTAGGGTATCGTGCGAAGGAATCCCGCAGGGTAGTTCCAAAAACTCACGGAACACCTCCTGTTTATCACAAGCATAATCATAAACCTCTTCAAATCCCTCACAATCAGCTAAGTATCCACAAAGTACGATCATTAGAATATCGGTTAGCTGGTGAAAACACTTTCCTTCTTGGCGGGGATCATCAATCTCAAAAAACAATTCGGCTACGTCCATCTGTCAAAGATGGCTAACTTAGCTTTTCGTGCAATCACCCTATACGGGCTACCTGTTTCTGATTTCATTGATTTTGCAACAGGATCGACAACTAAGCGCAGCGTATGCGGGCTTGTTGCTTTTTCCCTTCAGCCTTCTCTCGGCCTTAGCCGGAAAATATTTACTGCCCATGCTACTGAAACGATTCTCCATAAAACAGGTGGCTATTTTGGGCATGGCCTCGCTGGTAATCGGTACGCTATGCTTAACCTATTATATCCAATCGACCGACCATCCGCTTATTGTATTGCTAATATCTCTTTTGGGAGTTAATAGCATAGGTATTGCGCTGAGCTTTTCTGGCTTAACGGTACTTTCCTTACAACCCGTCCCAGAAGTTCATCACGGGTTAGTATCGGGGGTTAATACTACTGCCTATTTCATTGGAGGTGGTTTCGGCCTATCGATTGTATCCCTATTTCTGGATGGGTCGGGGCAGACAGATCATGGGATAGGTATTCTGCCAGCCGTTATACTCAGCTTATATGCTTTACTCGGTCTTGGCAGGCTTCTTCTAAAAGGTCGCCATGAGCCTCATAAACCTTCTGGTTTGTCAAATAATACGACGGAGAAGTTTAGTGCTGAGCCTGCTTCGTCGTTGTGAATTGCGCAGCTTTATCGCCAATTCAGTAAACCGATTACATACTCTATGGCATGATTTCGTCTATATTACATAGTTAAAAACTAAATCTGTTACAATTAGCACTGCATTAGTGGAGTCATTATTTTACTTGTTTCTCCTTCGCTTGCTTACCTCCTTTGGGCTCAGACCAATTATGTTGTTAATACGCCCAACACTCTTATACCTGCTGATTATACTACGATTATTGGACCAGGAGCAGGTAATAAAGCCTTACCAGTAAGTATAAGGCATTTATAGGGACCTATTCTTATCAACTACACATCAATAATACTAGCGAATGGAGTGATAAGGTGTTTGCGCCAGGCTATAACTTGTCGACATTGGCGGAGGTAAAGAAGTACATCGGTGCCAACCAGCATTTGCCGGGCGTTCCCTCAGCAGAACAGGTCGCTGGAGATGGTATTGATCTATTGAAGATGAATGCCACCTTATTGGAAAAGGTGGAGGAGTTGACCTTATATAGCATTCAATTGGAGGAGGCTCGCCAACAGGATCAAAAGAAACTACAAGCATTAGAGCAGAAGCAGGCCGAACTAGAACAGTTGTTGAAACAAGTTTTAAGTCGAAAATAGTTGTACAGGTTAGACCTTTCGACAGTGACTATAATACTAATACCCAGGCAGCGTAAGTACTTAATTTTTATTGTAGGTATTTATACTTAATTTTGTTGGCGGCCTCATCGAAGCTGTCTTATAAATTACGGTAATTGCCGAAACGCTGGTTCCATTTGGAGCTGGCGTTTTTGCTATAAAAACAGCCGCTACCCAGCAAGTAACGGCTGATTGCTACATGTAATAAACTAAACTATTATCTGTACTATCTATAGAGTAGGTTTGGAGTTACTGGCAGTGAGGCAACGGGCGAAGCCTGAATGAATAGTAGCCAGTAGTTAATAGGCTTCATATTCATAAATAAACTCGTATCCTCCGTCGTGTTGAGTGACTTTGATTAGTAAGCCATTAGCATCATAGGTATTTAAGGAGTATGAGTTACTGGTTGCAAGGTGGTAAAGTACATATAGGCGCTCCCGCAAGTTTAAGGATTGCATCAAGGCTATGCAGAAGGAAATAAACGGGATGGGGATAACACTAACTCATAGCAGTATAAACTAATAGCCCCGTCTAATGGCGAGGCTATTATTGTTTGTTGAATAAGTTGGTTTGATTGCTGGCCTTCAGATAAAGTTAATGCCCGCTTACTGTTTGCCCTTTAACTTACTCTTCCCTTTTCCATTCGCTTTATAATCCATCTTTGTCTCCCGTTGAGCTGTGTGACTACCTGGCGAAACACTACTATTTGGATTAGCCGCTGCATCAACACCAGTACCGACTGATGAGGCCGGTACCGGATGATCCGCTCGCTTCGGTATCGTTTTACTTTTCTGCTTGGCATCCTTATTATTGGAAGCACCTTTACTTTCTATCTGGCTATTGTTGGGAGTTTGCGTATTGCCGGATTGAGCCCATGCCTGTAAGGTTCCAGTCAGTAGAACCACTGCTATGGCCATTTGCATCTTTTTCATGTGTCTAGTTCGTTTATAACGTTGTCAATTGTTGAAGTAAACAAATTGACAGGGGATAAGGGACTAGATAGTGTATGAAATAAGGTAATGGGATCAATACACTGGCAACTCGTTTATAGTACTAGCGATGGTAGATTTATCCTTCATATATGCCGTCTAGTAAATTTGTGATAGTGAATAGGTTTGAAAAGGTGACACAAAATTTCTTGTAACGTCTAAATCGGTAACAAATTGAGGCTTAAATATTCCTAGTTAATCCCATGAACGCCACCACGAGTATTACTATTCAAGAAGTAATCGATCAGGCCAAACAGTATCTTGAGCAGGGCATAAGCCAGGATGAAGCTATTCGCCGGGCAATTGCAGCGGCCAAAGCTTAATTAGGTGAACAGAATTGGCCCAACTCTCCCTTCTTATTTACGATAGGTAGTAACAGCCTCTTCGTAAATTGATTAGGGAACCAGCTTTTGGGCTATTCACAATAAAAATTGCTTCATGTAATAGCTAAATACGTAGTAGCCTCCGCCAATGATTAGTAATCCTGCAGCAATGGCTAATAGAATGATGGCCCAGCCAAAGGCGCCAAAGTAACTTAGTACCATAGGATTCTCAGGATCACCTATCTTATAAACAACCGTTGCTTTCTCGCCCACTTGCCAATCCGGTGGAGAACTCGCAACATTATAGGCATGATGTATTTCTTTACCGGTGATAGTCGTAAATTTAAAAATAGGCCGATAGGTTGATTTCCCCTTTTTGCTATTTTCTCGAACAAGCTCTTCAACCGTGGCCAGTGTACGGGTTCCTGTTTTAATAAAATTAATCGAGTTGGAGAATAAATACAGTGAGCCTAGAAGTACTACTATGCCCGCTAAAAAAGTAAGAAAGTAACCCATTGACGCTAGGAGTTTGCTAGATGGTTTCTTTTCGCATAGGATAATGCGCCTAGCAATTTACGGTCTAGATACCTCCCAGACGGTAATCAACTGATTGAACGGTTGTATTTTGAGTTTGATGCATGTCTCCTGACAAGTAGGGCAACTACGACTGCTACGATAAGTACACCTGGGGTGCGCAACTTATTTAACCTGGCACCTTACGTCTGACACCCTTAGCCTTACTGTTTCCTTGTTATTTCTCCCCAGAGTTGTGCGAATAGCAACAAAATGGTAAAACAACTACTTACAATGTCAGACAAGAAAGCCTACTATTTAATCTGAAATTTAAACAGATAGATACCACACTTGCGTTGTCTTTAACATTATAATTATTCATGTAGAGGTCATGGTTACCTTAGTGCGAATACTACTGGCGGGACTACAGCAATCGGTTGTTGTGGGGCTCGACCTGGATTTTTTGATAAGCATACACTCTTGGGCAGTACATTTTTTCCCTCTATGGTCATGAGTTGCCCGGTAGGAATCGTTCGCTACAGTCCTGGCCAGTTTTGCTATACCTTACCGGTTAGTTCGACCGGGTCACTCTGGTCAGGATTTGGTGCCTGGCATTTTCGAGTATGCTGCTTCCTGCGTATTGAGTGGGATACTCCCCATCATTACAGACCAGAAAAGCAGATAGCTCTGTTTATTCAGCCTCGAGAAAGTTTCAGGGTCCTAAATTCAGGTGGCTCTCTCCGACGCGTTACTCCATATCCAGGTTAATGGATATCCATACACACTTGGGGCTTAATGCCGCATTCTGGGGTGCTATCTAGTATTATTACAGTTGTACTTGCTTTGCAGGCTGAGATTTAGGGCTCTAAAAGGATTTCTGGCTAGCCCAATAAATAAATTTTCCAGGATTTATAAAGGATATATTGTTACCGAAATGCAATAAAAGCAACAAGTGATAGTATTTATTAGTATCCTAGTAGTACTACATAGGAAAAACTACATTTTCTTTTCCTCAACGGCTCTAGCTATGAAGCGATCTTCTCATGCGGCACAGATTCAACACAACTTTGATCCTGACCAGATTCTTTATTTAGCTGGGGATGTTAATTATTGCACCGTTTATCTGCTGGATGGTCGGGCCATTCTATCCAGTCGAACCCTAAAGTGGTATAGTAATCGGTGGCCCTGCTTTATTCGGATTCACAAGGGTTATTTAATCAACCCAGCGTATGTTCATAATTGTATCGTTCTTTCTTCGATTTTAGCCTATATGATTATGCATAATGGCGCTAGGCTACCGATCGGCCGACGCCGAATTAGCCAGGTTATTCAGGAACTGGGCTTTGGATTGCCTGCCTACGGCCGTACGAGTAGCTATCTGCTGGTTGCTAGTTAAAGCCAGCTATCGCCTTTTTGTGAATTTTATCCACAGGCGTTGGGAATAGCTGTGGGTAAGTTTTAGAAGAGGGGATATAGGGGCGCTACGTTGTAAAAGCACCTAAAGCGCTGGACTCAGTCCTCACTAAGAAAATAGAGTTTTGGCGTGGTAGCCACATCAACCCAATACAACCGTAAATTCTCCACATACAACTTCCACTCCTCGAAGCTAAACGGCTTGCCGGTAACGGCATTGGCGCCACGCACATAAGCCTCTCCTCGTTTCAGCGGATTTTTATTGGCAGACAACATAATAATGGGCAATAAACGGCCTTGGGGATGCCCCCGTAATAAGGTCAAAAAATCCAGCCCATCCAGTTCACTTTGCAAGTCAATATCCAGCAATACCAGCCGGGGACCCGGACCCGACAAATCACTCAGAAAGCGGGCCGCTTCGGCAAAACTCTGGATACCCAGAAAATGGGCCTGAGGAAAGACGCTCCTGGCTGCTCGCCGAAGGATATCTACAATGTGGGGGTCATCATCAACGACCAATATGGGAAAGGAAGTGGGCATTGGGCTCACGAAAAAGTCTATAGATGAGGAAATTGAAAACAATTAGCGACTTTAGGGCTTATAAGGACGCAAACGATTATTGAAATGCAACCTACTGAAGGCTCAATTGTTTCATTTATGGTTCTGGTGGTCGACGATGAGCCAACCGTCTTTGAACTTCTGACCAGAATTGCGCAGAAGGCATTTCCCGAAGCGACTTTTATCAACACTCGATCGGCCCCAGAAACACTGATTTATCTGGCCAAGACGACTAAGTTGCCTCAATTAGTCTTGTTGGACATCGATTTGAAGACCGAATCGAATGGTTTGGCTTTATTACCAGAGCTGGTTCAGCGGTTTCAAGGTAAAGTCCCTGTAATCATATTTAGTACAGATGGGGCCAAACTAACTATTGAACAAGCCTATCACCTGGGCGCGGTGGCCTACACGGTGAAGCCCGATGATTTGGCGGGGTGGACTGATTATCTGGCGGTGATGAGGGCTTATTGGTATAAAACAACGCGGCTACCTACGGAGGATTCGCTCAATTAACCCCTTGCCGTTACCCGAATTCGAATAAGTCCTGAATAAACGAATCTAAGCAATGGGTAGGTACACACTGAACCGGGCTCCTTGGTCAGGCTGGCTGCTAGCCGTGATGGCTCCGCCATGATTGGCCACGACCCGCTCACAAATAGCTAGGCCAATACCAGTCCCGGCAAATTCGCTCTTACCATGCAGCCGCTGAAAGACTTGGAATATGCGGTCCAGATACTTCTCATCGAAACCGATCCCATTGTCGACCACGTCAATCTGATGATAGGTTGAGGTTGCCCAGGCCGGCTTCACGGAAAGCGGGAGCTGGTCCGCTCCTAAGATTTGGGCGTTAATGTGAATGATCGGAGGAATCGAACGTCCGGACGAGTCAGCCCTGCGAAACTTCAGGGCATTACTCAACAGATTCTGAAACAACATATCCAATTGAGCCGCATCCCCCTGCACGGTCGGTAAAGAGCCTATCTCCACCTGGGCATTGGTTTCACTAATCACCAAGTCGAGCGTAGAGAGTACCCGATGAATGGTTTCCGTCAGCGATACCGGCTTGTTAGCGTCCCGTTGAGTGGCAATGCGCGAAAAGTTCAACAAATCCCGGATTAAGGTGGACATTCGGCTAGCCGCAACCTGCATCCGCTTAATATACATTTGGTCTTCACTCGATAAGGCATCCTGCCGCATCGCTAATAGATCGCCAAACTGCTGGATTTTGCGCAAAGGCTCCTGCAAGTCATGGGAAGCTACATAGGCAAAGGTTTGCAGATTGGCATTCGAGCGCAGCAGCAATCCGTTGGCCTCTTCCAACTCTTCATTCAGTGTGGCATACTCTTCAAGGCTGGCAGCCAGTTTTCCGTTGGTTGCCGCTAATTCCTCGGTCCGGGTTTGTACTTCATTTTCCAACGCCAACTGTAAGGCTTGTTGCATCGTGATATCCTGCGCCGTACCCGCCAGGATTAGTGCGTTGCCATCCGCATCGAAGGTGGTCTGTCCGCTGGCATGAATGATGCGCTCATGCCCCGTTTTGCTATGCAAGATGGTATATACCTCATCAAAATGGCCAGTACCCCCTTTTTGAAGCGCCCGCCCGATTGCTACATTAATTCGCTTCTGGTCTTTAGGGTGAATACGGGGGGAAGGGACCTGTTGTAAAACGGGCTCTGTGGTACCTAACCAGGTTTGCAGTCGTTCCGAATACGTAATTTGCCCGGTTTGGGCATTAATAGCCCAAGTGCCTAATTCTGCCAGTTCAATGGCATTCCGCAGAGCCGCTTCACTGTCCCGCAGCGCCAATTCTCGCTGCTTGGTTTGGGTAATATCAGCAGCATGGACAATCAACCCAAGTACCTGTTCCTCTTTGTTTTTGTAAGGTGTATAGGTGATGTTCAACCATTTTCCTTCCCCCATTCGAGTGGGAGACCACAATTCGTAGCGTTCCTGTTGTCCTCCATAAGCAATGGCTAAATGAGGCAGTACGTTTTGATAAGCCGCTTCGCCAATAAACTCGCGTACCGTTTTTCCAATGGCCTCCGTTGGATTGACCCCGAACCAGTGCCGGAAGGTATCATTATAGTACTGATAGCGTTGCTGGTCATCCAGGTAAAAAATCATCGCTGGTACTGTATTGCTTAACAGTTCCAGATGGGCTCTGCTTTCTTCGACCTTTTTTCGAGCCAGTACTTGTTCAGTGATTTCATTAGCGACCACGGTGACACCACGAATGGTTCCATCAACTGCTCGAAGAGGTTGATAGACGAAGTTGAAATACACCAGTTCAAGTTGACCCTTTCGCATTAAGGGAGCGTTTAACTCATTGGCGTACAAAGGTTCACCAGTAGCGAGGACAGTGGCCAACAGTTCTTCGTAGCCCTTCCCCTTAATTTCTGGCATGGCCTCAAACATAGGTTTTCCCAGCAACTCATCCGCTGGGCGGCCAACAAGCTGCTGATAAGCCTGGTTGGCCGTTTCGATAATGTGATCAGAACCCTGGAAGACAGCCATAGCAATGGGAGCCTGTTCCACCAGGGCCCGGAACTGTTGTTCAGGAAACTGGACCTGCTGTCGGCTTTTGGTCGCTTCGGTTGTATCCTGACAGTTGACCAACACTCCACCATGCTGGCCATGATCATCAAGAATCAGACTACAGGAAAAAGTCCAATAAACCTCCTCCCAAACACCATGACGCTCAAGCCGTATCGGTACCTCCTGACTAGTAACGGGCTCACCCGTCTTGCGGACGCTGCTGAGCATGGGGATCATAAAGTCCCAGTCTTTTCCGCATAGCTCCTGAACAGGTTGACCAAGGGTCGGATGTTTTTCTGGGGTCAGGCTCGGAATCACCGCGTCATTGTAGAAGCTATAAAGCTCTTCTCCCCAAAATACAAACATGGGTAGGCTTGCCTGTAGCAGATTACTAACAGAGGCCCGTAAACTGTAAGGCCATTGGTCGGGTGTACCTAAGCCGGTTTTAGACCAGTCATACTGCCGAAGGAAGGCTGCCGTCTTGCCGTTTCCCTGTAGAAAAGGGTAATGCTTAGGGTTAGAAGTTGTCTCCAAAGTGGAAGCTGTTGACGCTATAGGGCGTTTGCCGATTGGCCTAGCCAAGGTTTACTGAGGACAAAAATAAGAAGTATGACGTATTTGATCGACTTACCGGTAAAAAGGAAGCACCCAGCGGACTTTTTTCGGTTTTGCCGCGACGTTGAGTGCTCATTTTCAAAATAAATATGGCTAAAGCCATCTTGCAAATTCAGCAACTAATAGTCCACTAATCCCTATTTTGGGTATTACGTTAGTTCGCGCTAGGCGCGACGGTGTGGTTTCACGAAACGCTCAGGCTGATGGCTTGGGCGTTTTTTATGACATCCCCTCATCCCTACGTCTGCTAGCCGTAGCTAGCATTCACAAAGGTTGATTGCTAAACACCAGCCTCTTTTGGGTCTGGCGTTTAGCATAAAAACAGCCGCCACCTAGTAGGTAACGGCTGATTGCTGCATGTAATAAACTAAAATATCATTTACACTACTGACAAGCCAGGCTGTTGGTTACTGGCAGTGAGGTAACGGGCGAAGAAAAAGCTACAATCGAATGAAAAGGCTTTAGAGCAGGATCAACTGAGCGTTTATTCTATTCACATCATCCTATCACAAGCACCTTTCAACAAGAACACTTAGTCTGCTACTAGTGCTCTTCCAAAAGAGTTTTTTTTGATTCTACTAGATTCTTTTGGTACTAGATGACTGATTATCAGAATCGATAGAATCTACAGAAACTATAGAATCTAAATTGGAAAAGCACTAGTCATCCCTAATTCCTGTATCCGACTGTATTAGTAATTACACGCATTGATCCAGATGCCAGGCTTTACGAAGATGAAGAACCATTTGGCCAAGCAAATCCACACTAATGGGCTTTATCAGATACTCATTTGCCCCTAAGGCATATGCATCCTGGCGATCTGTGGAATCACTTGAGGTTGTTAGAATCACAATTGGGGTGTGTTTATACTGCGTGCTAAGGCGCAACACCTGCAAGGCTTCCAGGCCATTGAGTCGAGGCATGTTCAAATCAAGGATAATTAAGCAGGGTTCTGAGGTCAATTGGGCCAGAGCATCCAGCAAAGCCAGACCATCCTCAGCAAAGATCAACTCACATTCGGGGCTGTGTTGAGCGAAGGCGTATTTTAATAGTAAACGATCATCTTCGTCGTCATCAGCGATAAAGACAGCATGAGTAGGGTATTGATCCATTAGCTCGTTGTTACGGAGAAGGCGAATATACAACAATGAGCAGAATTCATTTACCCTAAATGCAGTAAGTGGATTAGTTTAGAATGTGTAAACAATAGCGCGCTTATTGATGTCTATAGGTATTGCTTACAACCGAATCAATGATACCAATATCGACAATGCCCTGGATAGCTCTACTGGATGATGATGAGGACGATTTTACATTCTGGCAATATGGCGTTGAAACTTGGGCAAAACCAGTAGTGCTCAAATGGTTTTTATCCGCCGAATCGTTTCTTGCCGAAGCGTCCAGGGCTAGTAGTAAACCAACGGCCATCGTTCTGGATGGAATAGTCCCAGATGACGATCAGGAAAGCTGGCTAACGACCTTTCTGGGCCATATGTGTTGTCAGAACATTCCCATCTTTATACTTGCTGGTCAATTTAGTCAGGCGCATCAAGAACGTTTTCTGGCACTCGGAGCCACTGGTTATCTACTAAAGCCAAGCTCTACTGATGAGCTTCAGGCTGTGATTCTGCAAGTAATCGATAAGCAGTGATGTCTACTTAATCTAACGTGAATAATGGGTTAAGCCGTTAGGCGGCTACCCGTCGCGGTAGGTATCATTATTCATGAAAAAGGTCGGCTTCAATTTAGAGCCGACCTTTAAAAGACATTTAGTATACTTACTAAGAATTAAATTTGATTAATTCGAGGAAGTCGTTGTAGTAGGCTTCGTCATTTTACCTTTACGGTTGCCGCGTCCCTGAGATTGCGAAGATCCTTTATCCATCGTCCCATCCTGAGTTGACATCGAGTTGCCGGTTTGGGTGCCTGTCGCATCTGTTGACGAATTGTCACGCTGATTGCCCATTCCATTCGTCGATGAGCCGTTACTCATCGATCCTGAACGACCTGATTTGCGACGACCACCCTGGCCAGTCTGATCGCCATTCATGGAGCCTGTTCCTGAAGTGCTACCTGTTCCTACTGTTGATCCGTTTTGAGCAGCCGAGCCGTTCGTACCGTTGCCTGTACCACTACCGCTGGTAGTGGTAGGTGTTGTTTGCGCCTGTGCGCTGAAGGTAGCAATGCCGACTAGCATAGCCCCGAGTATGATTACCTTTTTCATAACCTTGAGTTGATTACACCTATTTAGTTGATAGGTAAGCATCTAACACGAGGAAATTGAGAAGAGGTAAAAAACTGTCTTATTAATGAGAATATGGTACTATGTATAGCAAATCGCTATGAGTTAACACTTTTGACAATGGTTCATTGCCTAATCGTTACTAGGCGATTGACAGTAGTTCACCAAGCTGATCCATTTCGTGTTTCAGCTCATGAATAGCATGTGTTTTACCTTCCTGAACCTCTGCCAGGCACTTATAGGCATCATCTCTGAGCAGGCTCCAGGCTCGGGCATGGGAGTCAGAATCTTCATCGGTCAGCATCAGCGATTGAACGATGTCTATAATTCGATTATAGGCTGCGGTAATCTCGTCGGCACTAGTGGTTGAGGGTAGCTCCTTAAAGGCGCTTATTTCAGTTGCGAGTTGGTCTTTTAGTTCTTCATTCATAGTCTTTGTTTCGAGATAGCTAACAGGACCTTACCTTATTTGCGATATGTGGTAATAGCCTCTTCGTAAATCCGGACACCTGGTATATCTCTCGCACCATTGGCGATATCAGCTTTAATTGCGGCTTCATCAATGATCCAGTAGCCGTTCGGCACTTGATTGGGATCTACGATTTCAAAGGTCCATCTCATCTGTACGCCTTTAGGTTTAGCGATTAAGGCGACTTCCGGTGTAAGCCAGTTTGTCTCGCCGGATTGAGCTAGTGAGGCTTGCTGGGCGGCTTCAGCCTGCTGATGTTCCCTCACTCGTAATAGCTCCCGGTTATAATGCTCAACAGCATCTTTCAGGGGTTGCATCGCGGCCAGGATGGGAGCCGTCATTTCCTTTTCCAATTCAATCCAGTCATGTTTCTGCTGGTCGAGTTGACGGGTAATCTTGAGCCGCTCAACTGTTACAAGCTTGATTAAATCATGGCCCTGAGCAACGTGTTTGATGAGTGCTTCCTGTTGTTCGGGCGTGCCACAGACGGCTGGTTGTCGACGCAGAAACGTAACGTAGTCCGATAGGGTGGCTTGTAGCTGCTGGCGTCCGCTGGAATCATTGAGTGAGAGGCCAGTGGTTGGGTTGGTTTGGGTAGTCATACCCCTAAAAGCAACGAACAGGTATAAATGTTGGCTAAA
The DNA here is from genome assembly GCF_014117325.1 of Spirosoma foliorum. Taxonomy (NCBI): domain Bacteria; kingdom Pseudomonadati; phylum Bacteroidota; class Cytophagia; order Cytophagales; family Cytophagaceae; genus Spirosoma; species Spirosoma foliorum. Next base: position 7,865,134 of record NZ_CP059732.1, read on the forward strand.
TCATATATGTTGAGTAGCTCTAAGTTCCCCTAAAGTCGTAATAGCTATAGGGATTTGGGCGAAACCAGGCATATTAGATCGGTTTTCTCAAAAAAATAACCCCATCCTTAGGCGGACAGGGCTAATACTTTTTCTTTGATGAACGTGCTCTTATGGGTTAAATTCACGTTGGTATTCTTTAGACGGTCAAAGTGTATTTTGGACACATAAAAAAACGTTGGCACTAGTAGCACCAACGTTTATATCTAACCCATAAGAGCTCGCAGGCTACTAGATGTAGACCTGCAATCGGGGTCAATATAGTTGAAGAAATGAAGCTAGTGGTAACTTATTGGCTGTTTTTTGAATTAATTTGGCAACAAATAACTTAACTCCCACAGCATCAGAAAGTCGTCTACTTGTAGACTATCACTTACCTGGCAAAAGAGAACAGGCATTCACCCTGTCTTAATACATGCCACTAACAGATAGGTAATCCGTTAATGGCAAGTTTGAAAAAACCTGACTGATTTAACGAACGTTTCTTTTTTATCAGGAATAGAAGATTGTCAGTGTTAAATTTTTTCGACTTTTAGGACTGTTGATAAATCTTTATAGCGCCGTAAAACCAACCCAGTAAGTAGCAGAGCCACCACGGCTAAGCCACCGGCCAGTAAGCCAATTGTGGGTGCCTGAATATAAACCAATGCCTGCCCCGCCAGAAATGATCCGGCAATATCCGACAAATTTATAAATGCCATGTAGGTGGTGAACTGTGATCCTTCCACCCCAGGTCGACAGACTGACATGAGCAGCGGTATAGCTGCCACACTTAGGCTAGGGTCCATAAAATACAAAGCGACCAGGCCAGTTTGGGCAACCGTCCGATTGCTCCAGGTGGGCTCCAGGAGGTTAAATACAAGCAGATAGGTTGCGATAAGCGCTAAAACAAAAACCAGTAAACGACGGGCCCCGATTCGGTCAGCCAGATAGCCCCCTAGAAGGGCAACACTGGTGGCAACCAGCATACCATAGGTACCAGTAAGAATAGACACGGATGTGTCGGCCCAGCCCAGCTTGTGAATCAGGTGATAATTGTAGGATCTCAAAAACAGACTTATGCTTACATAAGTGGCTACCACCCCGCCAAATAATAATAAGCTTCGTTTGGCGAAAATGCCTTTCAATAATTCGGCAAATAGCCAGCTGAAGGTATGATTGGGCCCCGCTTTTTTGGCCTCAGTAGCCGGGAATAAGGATTCTCGACGAGTCAAAAAGGGGGAAAGCCGATCCTCAGGACGCTCCCGGATGAAAAAAGTCAATAGGGTTAGGGCTAGTAGGCAGAGCGTTTGGGTTAGGGCTGCCTCAAAAAAACCATATCTCCGCAGAATCTGCGCAAAAACGGCAGCACCTACGCCGGTACCTAGCAGAAAGCCTGCCCGCATGAAGGCGTTTACGCGTCCCCGTTCCTGGTCGGGAATGACCGAAATGGCCATGGCGTCAACGCTTGCATCCTGTATGGCAGCAAAGATGCTGTGGACCAGGAAGCAGCCCCCTAGTGTCTGAAGCTGGGTTATGGGATTGTGAATGAAGAGCAGAGCGATTGAGGCCAGAAGCGCCAATAGTTGAGCACCTAGCACCCAAGGTTTCCGACGCCCCATTGACGAGCGTTGATAGCGGTCAATCAAGGGCCCCCAGACAAATTGAAACGCCCAGGGTAGCCCCACTAGGGCCGCAAACGAACCCACGGAGGACGACTTAACTCCTTCGGCGGTTAAATAGTTGGCTAAGGCGGTGAGCGAAAAACCAGCCGGAATGCCCTGCATGATATACAGGTAAAAGAAAACGCCGTAACGTAATGGTCGATTCTGGGAAAGTACCAGCGGAAAAGCAGAAACTATAGGCATAATGGGTTTACACCAGGCAGTTATACGATCTGATTTAGCCGGGCTAGTAAGTGGCCAGTAAGACTCTTTGCTTAGGAATAATGTTTTGAGAGTTGGGTTGTAGTTGGGCAACAGGCTTTATGGCCCGTAATTAGTCCTAGCTTTCGACTTAAAACTACCCTATTCATATGGCATTTTGAGGATAGGATTGTCCTTACTAAGCGCTCTCCATTGCTGTAGGCTTAAACAAAAAGGCCCGGCACCAATAACACCAGGACTTCTAAACCCACTCATATATATAGCCTGTTAGCTTTCCAGCTCTTTTACTTTCTGTTCGATAAACTCATTCATCTGCATTCCCGAGTGAATAAATGAACCAGCTTGAGAAGGCCGAATTACCCCCGCTACTTCACCTCCAGTGTGATAGCTGGCTGGTTGCTGCCGAACTGTGTCTACACTAGGCTAATTATATAGAATTGCCCCAAATAGAGTTTGTCTATTCCAATAACCTCTTCATGCAGCATGACCGAGCTAAGCAGGCTGGAACCAGGCTTGTTCAGACCGTAGACGTAACGCCTAGAGCATTGCGGCTCCTGGAAAAGTATAACGGGTCTAAGGGGCTCTTTTATGGCTCGAACTGGAGCAAGCAACTAAAAACGATTGCGCGTCTGACGGATCTACGTGACCCGAAAACGGGCGAATTTATTCGACTCCTGTTTGGGATGGGTTGTGATACAGGCTTAACTGCTCGTGGGATTCGGAGTGATAATGATATGCAGATGACGCGTCTGGGAGGGTGGTCCTCAACACGTCCTGCGCGACGGTACATCGGCCTGGATCTAAAGATTATTGCCGGTTTTGCTACTAACTCATCCGTTGTATCGTACTAAGCCATGAAAACGAAACCATCATCCGGCGATCCCCGCGATTGCTACGACTTCGAAACGCTCTGGCAGTGGGTGGAAGAGCTACAGGGCCTAGCGACCGTACAGCAGGAGCTAGTAACTTGCAGTAACAAGCAGTGTGAGGTTGCAGACAGGCTCTACCGGCAGCTAGATGAGAAAGCGACCCTGTTGGAAGAGAAAGCGGCCTTACTGTCGGAGAAAATGGAACTGCTCATCGAGCGTTTAGTGCAGTATGAGGTAGCTTTCTCGGGCGAGTTCATTAATGATGTCAGGCGGCTGAATTAAATGTAACCGGGTTCGGTATCGAAATAAACAAACGCTGGCTCTATTAGGGCTGGCGTTTTTTGATTATTACAAAACCAATGAGTTATATATTAAAATCCCATATTTTTAACGTGCAGTCAATGTTCACATCGTTTAACCATCCTAAATACAATGAAAACTCATTTTTACTTACTTATTCTCTTTCTTAGTACATCGGTTTTTGCACAAAACAACTATGTCGTTACCGCCCCAATTTCAAGTACACCTGGAAAGAATAATACGTTAATTGGATATCAGGCAGGTGTAAGTAGTACAAGCATTTCTGCTGATAATGTATTTATTGGATCTCAAGCCGGCAACCGGAATACATCTGGATCAGAAAACACATTTATAGGTAGTAGTGCTGGATTATTGAATACAACAGGAAACTTAAACACCTTCTTAGGGGCCGGTGTAGGTTATCTTAACACAACAGGAATCAGCAATACCTTTGTTGGAGCAGAATCAGGCTCGGCTAATACAACTGGGTATGCCAATGTATTTATGGGTGCAAGGGCAGGTAGCTACAGTACAACGGGTATCTCAAACTCGTTTATTGGCACATACGCGGGGACTAACAATACAACTGGCAATTCAAATACTTTTTTAGGGGGAGACGCCGGGAGTAATAATACAACTGGGAGTCAAAATACAATTCTCGGTCGTAGTTCGGGGCAATCCAATACAACTGGCTCAAATAACGTGCTGGTAGGTTACTATGCAGGGTTTTTGAATAAGACAGGCTTTTCAAATGTTTATCTTGGAAGCTATGCAAGCTTTAGTAATCAAAATGGGAGTAACAATATCATGATTGGTGACTCGGCTGGTCTTAATAATACTGTTTCGGGCAATGTGTTTGTTGGGTCAAAGTCGGGGTATAGTAATAGTTCAGGTACAGATAACGCTTTTGTAGGTTATCGTGCTGGCTATACTAATACAACAGGGAAGTGGAATTCATTTTTGGGAAATGAGTCAGGGGTTTTTAACACCACTGGCAGCTCAAATGCTTTCGTGGGCTATCAAGCGGGAAATCACAATACTACTGGAGGTAGTAATGCCTTTTTGGGTGCTCAGGCAGGTTTCTCAACCACCACAGGTTCATTTAACACGTTTACGGGCTATGTTGCGGGAACTTCAAATACGACCGGTACTGGAAATACTTTAGTGGGAGCTTCGGCGGGGACTGCTAACACAACTGGCCAGCAGAATACGTTTATAGGGACTAGTTCGGGTATAAATAATACAACTGCTTCTGCCAATACCTTTTTGGGCTATCAGGCAGGCTACACAAACCAAACTGGAGTAAAAAATACGTTTATCGGCTATCAGGCAGGTTATTTGAATTCAACAGGTAGCAATAATATCATCATCGGGCCTAACTCGGGCACTGCTATCACAACTGGTGACGACAATGTGCTAATGGGTTATAATAGTCAGGCCGAAGATGGATTGTATAACGCCACTGCCATCGGTGCCAACAGCCGAGTAGCCATCAGTAACGCCCTAATTCTGGGTAATAATGCCAACGTGGGCATTGGTACCTCTGCCCCTACTTCCAGTCTTCATGTAAACAGTTCACAGGCTAATCAATCAGGGGTGCGCCTAGAACAACTAACTTCATCAAGTCCGGCAGGCCGCTCGACCGACCAGTTCCTAACGGTCAACGAAAAGGGTGATGTCGTGAAAGCACGTTATCAACTCCGAATCGCCAATGCTAATGAATGGAGTGACAAGGTGTTTGCATCGGGCTATCACTTGCAATCATTGACGGAGGTAAAGAAGTACATCGATGTCAACCAGCATTTACCTGGTATACCCTCAGCTGAGCAGGTAGTAAAGGACGGCGTTGATCTGGTAAAGATGAATGCTACTCTGTTGGAGAAGGTAGAAGAATTGACGCTGTATAGCATTCAGCAAGATAAGGCTATTCAACAGCAAAACGAGGAACTACAGGCCATCAAGCGGGAGCAGGCCCAGTTGAAACAAATGCTACAGCAGGTGTTAAACTGTAAATAGTAAGACAATCAGTGTAGGCTATAAAACATTCTTTTTTGCCTGTTAACATTTCCCTTCTTTACCCCAAAGTAGGAGCCAAAACTAAAGCCTATTTGTAGCTACTTATAGCTAGCGCCAACAACAGGGCATACTCACTGGTTAAGGGAATAGTCAACCTACGGTAGCTATAGTAAGCTGCCCCAGACATGCATGAAAGCAGATCATAAACTCCAACGCTTTTTAGACGCTCAGTATAGCAGCTATGCCAAGGCCCTAGCTGAAATCATCAGTGGCCGAAAGCAAACTCACTGGATGTGGTATATCTTTCCTCAGATTGATGGGCTAGGGCTTAGTGAAACCGCTCGATTCTACGCTATTAAAGACCTCCAGGAGGCCCGTGATTATTTGGAGCATCCCGTATTGGGGAAACGCCTGATTGAAATAGCGAACGCAATGCTTCAGCTTAATGGAAAATCAGCCAATCAAATTTTGGGAAGTCCAGACGACTTGAAATTGCACTCCAGTATGACCCTGTTTAGTCTATTGGACAAAGCAGATCCTGTTTTTCAAGCGGTCTTATTGAAGTATTTTAATGGCGTCCCCGATCAGCGTACACTATCGATTGTTAAAGATATGACTACCTCAGCTACATGAAAACAATGGCTTTGGTGGTTCAAAAATCGGTCTTTTTTGTGCAAGACCTCGATTCTTGAAATTTTCATCTTTTTAGTTTCATCGGAAGAGACAAAACAGAATAAACCCCAGTAGTTCTGGCCCGACTGAAGCTAGGTTAGGAAGCCCCAATTTTTGCCTTTTTGTGATTTTTATCCACAGGGGTTGGGGATAACTGTGGGTAAGCTCTGAAAAAGGGGGTATAGGAGGTGTTTCAACCAGCGTTTCAACCGTCCTCCAAATCCCATAAAAAATGCCGGCCAACCTTTCGGCTAACCGGCTACTTTTCATATAGTTATGGGCGAGCGGGAAATGGGTCTCGAACCCACGGCCTGCAGCTTGGGAAGCTGCCGCTCTACCGACTGAGCTACTCCCGCTTGTTTACGATAACAAAGTTGATTCTTTAAAATCACAATGTCAAGCCCTGGTAGTCAGATCGTTTGAGCCAGTTTGCTTATCTGGAAATACGTATACGCTAATTGCTCATCTGTGGTACAATAAGGCGGCATCAGGTATAAAACATTGCCCAATGGGCGCATCAGAATACCGCTTTCAAGCAGAAAATTGTAGGCCGTATCCCGGATACTATTGAAATACGATGTCTGCTCGCCAGCTTTTAAATCGAAGGCCAATAATGTCCCGTGTTGCCGAATGGTGTCGACTGTTGAGTAAGTTGTTAACTGCTTTGCGAATTCAGTATGTTTTTGGGAAATACGCTGAATATTTGCCTGCGTCTCATCCTGTAGGAGCAAGTCCATACTGGCCAAAGCTGCCGTACAGGCAAGCGGATTGGCCGTAAATGAGTGGCCGTGGAAAAGCGTTTTGAACTTGTCGTCCGACAGAAAAGCATCGTAGATGGCTTGCGTACACGTCGTTACCCCTAACGCCATTGTTCCACCAGTTAACCCTTTCGATAAGCACATGAGGTCGGGATTTTCCTGCAAATGATCCGATGCGAATAACCGTCCCGTCCGGCCGAAACCAGTCATTACTTCGTCGGCAATGATGAGCGAACCATGTTGGCGGGCTAGCTGAAACAGTTTGTCCAGAGCAGTAGGCTCATACATATTCATACCTCCGGACCCTTGTACTAGTGGTTCTACAATGAAAGCAGCTACTTCGTCAGTAAAAAGCGTAGCAGCTTGTTGCAGAACGGCTTCCTCCTGACCCGCTACAGGAACAGGTATATACTCCACATCGAACAAGAAAGGGGTAAACGGAGCAGTGAAGGCACTACGCCCACTGACGGCCATTGCTCCAAACGTATCACCGTGGTAAGCATTCTCGAAAGCCACAACTTTACGGCGCGGTTTGCCCAAATTATGCCAATATTGAAAGGCCATTTTCAGAGCAACCTCAACGGCAGTTGAACCATTGTCGGAATAAAATACCCTGCTCTGGTTTTGGGGCAAAATGGCGAGTAATCGCTCGGCTAACTCAACGGCGGTGGGATGGGTAAAGTCCGCAAAAATGACGTGTTCAAGGATTTGTAATTGCTCTGCTACCCGTTGCGCAATGTACGGATGCGCGTGACCATGCAAATTGACCCACCACGACGAAATCATATCCAGATATTCACGACCGTCGGCACTATATAATACTGATCCCTGACCTCGTACAATAGGTATCGGCATTGGCGCCGTCTGCATTTGTGTGAATGGATGCCAGATAACAGCCTTATCACGTTCTGCTAAGTTGTTCATTTATAACTAATGGATAATGTAAAATGGATAATGAATAATGAATGGGGTGAGTGTTTCCCATTGTACATTATTCATTATCCATTAAGATTAAACACCCCACTTCCCCTGAGCTTTCATTACCTGCTCAATCACATCCCGAACAGCACAATGGCCGCCTGCGTTGGGCGATATGTATTGGCAAATGCCTTTTATTTCGCTAACGGCATCAGACGGACACGTACTTAGTACGTCCGAACGGCTCAAGATTTTGTAGTCGGGGAGGTCGTCGCCCATATATAAAACTTCGGATTCGTTCAGGCCGTCGCGAGCAATATAACCGAGGTAGGCGTTGACTTTCTGGTCGGATGGGCCACCCATGAAAATATCTTTTACGCCCATGTTCGTCAGCCAGTTACGGACACCGTCGGCATTAGATGAAGATAGAATGGCTACCCGGAAGCCTGCTTTCAGTGCCTGTTCAATAGCATAGGTATCGCGGATGTGTACCGTTCGGAAGCGTTCGCCGGAGGCTAATAGATTAACGCTACCATCGGTCAAAACACCATCGACATCAAAAATGAAGGTCTTGATTTTGGTAAATCGCTCTTGTGTTGCTGCCATGTTACAAGTTTAGTGAAAACCGCCCGACAGTTCCGTATTTTTGCTGCATGAATGATCAAAACCCGTCCTGGACTGGGTCGCCCCAGGTTGAATTGCCCCAGGAGTTCCAGGCGCAGATGCAGGCGCAACTGACTACGGAATTTCCTGATTTCCAGTCTGCGTTGATGGGACCTTCACCCATAAGCATTCGTCTGAATCCACGTAAGAATGGCTATGACACAGCTAACTTGACACCTGTGCCTTGGTGTTCTGCTGGATTCTATCTGCCCGAACGCCCCAATTTTACGCTTGATCCCCTGTTTCAGGCAGGTGCTTATTACGTTCAGGAGGCTTCGTCGATGTTGCTCCATGATGTAGTACGACAAACTGTTAATGTAAATCACCCGTTGCGGGTTCTGGATTTGTGTGCTGCGCCGGGCGGGAAAAGTACCTTGCTGACCTCGGCTTTACATCCCGATAGTTTGCTGATGTGCAATGAAGTAATTCGAAGTCGGGTTTCGGTTTTGCGTGAAAATCTCGATAAATGGGGATATCCAAATGTCGTTGTTAGCAATCATGATTCGGAAGATATGGCTAATCTGGCGGGCTTTTTTGATGTGGTCGTCGTCGATGCGCCTTGCTCTGGTGAGGGACTTTTTCGAAAAGATCCCGATGCTATACAAGAGTGGTCAGAAGCGAATGTGCAACTTTGTTCGGCGCGCCAAAAGAGGATTCTGGCCGCAGCGGCAACGTTACTGGATAAAGACGGTATCCTGATTTACAGCACGTGTACTTATAACGATACTGAAAACGCGGAGAACGTCCGATTTCTGACCGAAAATGGCTTCAGAAATATTCCCTTGATTCTGCCTGCTGATTGGAATGTAGTGGAGCGAGAAGCTGGTGACTCGGAAACGGGAGAGGCTGTTGGGTATCAATGTTACCCGCATCGGGTACAGGGTGAAGGTTTTTTCATTAGTGTTTTTAAGAAAACGGCATTTACGGCTCCGGTGAAATTGGATGCGCGTACTTTCCGCAGTATCCGGGCCTTACGACCTCGCGAAACAGCAATAGCATCGAAATGGCTGCAAAATCCAGCCGATTTTTCGTTCTGGGAAAAACCGAATGGCGATGTAATGGCTTTGCCGAAAGCATTAGAAAAAACGTTTCTGTTCCTCGATGTTGCTATTCGCCAAAAAGGTTTCGGATTGGAAATGGGGCAGTTTAAAGGACAAGACTTTATTCCTTCTCACGCACTAGCGCTCAGCACGGCCATTAATCAGAATCTGCCGAGTATTGAATTAAGTAAAGAAAACGCGTTACGATACTTTAAGAAAGAGAATCTGGTGTTCGATGAACCAGTGAAGGGCTGGCTGTTGGTTAAGTACAATGGCTTGAATCTGGGTTGGGTAAAAGGAGTGGGCAACCGGGTGAATAACTATTTGCCGAAAGATTGGCGCATTCGGATGGATATAAAAGAATACGTATGAAACGGTTTGTTCTGATTTTAGGCTTGCTCTTGGCGGTTATGGCGGTCGGTTATTTACTTGGCCCATCGGCTCATTCTGACCCTATTAAAGATGCACCAATTACGCTTGATCCAGATCTGGTGAAGCTGGAACAAAGTATTGCAGAGTCAGAGCGAAAATCTAACCTACGGCCCGACAATGAAGCCCGCATTGTTTGGGCCGATAGTCTGCATAAAGTCAAAACGCCTTATAGCATCGTATACATTCCAGGCTTTTCGGCAAGCTGGGCAGAAGGCGATCCGGTTCATAAACAGATTGCCAGGCACTTCGGCTGTAATTTATACCTCGCCCGTACAGCAGAGCATGGCATAAGTTCACCGGATGCGTTTAAGGAAATTACGCCATCGAATTATGCGGCCTCTGCCGAACGGGCGCTAGCGATCGGTAAAGCGTTGGGCGAAAAAGTGATTGTCATGGGTACATCGGCGGGGGGCATGTTGTCGCTTTATCTAGCTGCGCATCATCCTGAAATAGATGCGTTAATCTTATACTCGCCTTGTATTGCAACGGCTAATCCAGCCTTAAAATTGGCCACCAAGCCCTGGGGGAAGCAAATTCTGGATCAGGTGTTTCAAGGCGAATACTTCATTAATAGCCATTACGATAACGAACGGGCTAAATATTGGCTGCCTCGGTATCATACAAACGGTCTGATTACGCTGCAAACGATGCTCGATGAGTTTATGACGCCCGAGCAGTTTCAGAAAGTGAAGCAGCCCGTATTTATGGGCTATTACTATAAAGATACCGCGCATCAGGATCAGGTTGTGTCGGTACCCGCCATGCTGGAGATGTTCGACGAATTAGGGACACCCGCCGATAAAAAAGAGAAAGTCGATTTCCCCAATGCAGATGCTCACGTAATTGCATCTCATTTCACATCGAAAGACTTAACGGGTGTTTATCAGGCCACTGAGAAATTCATGACCGATGTCTTAAAGTTACCATCTGCACCAGCATCAACGGCGACTGTAGCCCTTCACCCAAAAAAATAACCTAACTTTGAGCAATTAATGAATAATGGATTGGGATTCACTGGAACACTAGTTGGTCATCATTCATCATTCATCATTCATCATTAGAAAAACATGGCTTACGGATTACTGAACGGAAAACGCGGCATCATTTCGGGTGCCTTAGACGAAAACTCAATTGCCTGGAAAGTCGCTTTAAAAGCGAAAGAAGAAGGGGCCACTTTCACGTTGACCAATGCGCCGATTGCTATGCGCATGGGGGCTATCAAAGAACTGGCTGAACAGTGTAATGCCGAAATTATTCCGGCAGACGCCACTTCGGTTGAAGACATCGAAAATCTGTTTTCCAAATCAACCGAAATCCTCGGCGGTAAACTGGATTTCGTGTTGCATAGTATTGGCATGAGCCCAAACGTGCGGAAAGGAAAAGCCTATACCGACCTCAACTACGAGTGGTATAAGCAAAGTATCGACATTTCGGCTCTGTCTTTTCACAAAATGATGCAGACAGCCTATAAGCAGGATGCTATCAATGAATGGGGTTCGATTGTTGCTTTAACCTACATGGCGGCACAACGGACATTTCCATTTTATGGCGACATGGCCGATGCAAAAGCTGCGTTGGAGTCCATTGCCCGGAGCTTTGGCTATCAATATGGTAAATATCGTAATGTACGTGTAAATACGGTTTCGCAATCTCCAACACCAACGAAAGCGGGTGGTGGCATTGGGGGATTCGATAAATTCTTCGATTTCGCTGATAAAACGGCTCCTCTCGGAAATGCGACCGCCAATCAATGTGCTGATTATGTGATCACACTTTTCTCTGATCTGACGCGTATGGTAACGATGCAAAACCTGTTCCACGATGGCGGTTTCTCAATGACCGGGATCTCGGAAGAGGTAATGTCCTTGATTACGAAGGAATAAACACAGGGGGGAAAAGGGACGAAAGGGAGGAGCGGGAAGAAAGGGATACACATTGCTCAACGCATGTTTTCCTTTCTTCCCGCTCCTTCCTTTTGTCCTTTTCCTAAAACTTAATCTCCTGAGTAAGATACGTCGTCTGGTTATCGCCATTGATCCGAACAGTAGCCGTTAGAGGTTTGGCATTCCAGTCAATTGTAATTAATCCATAGTTCAGTTCTGTGACCATTTTACCAACCCGATGGCGATTCGCTTCTTCGTGCGGGGCCGAAACGTGGGTCAGGCCGCTGCTGGTTATATCGTACAGATCATAGGGTAAACCCGGTATACTTACCTTCGAAACCTCTGCCATGTGGCGATCACCGCTGATAAGCATCGCGCCTTTGGGTTTTGTCTTGCTTATCAAATCCAGGAAGCGCTGGCGGGCGGTTGGAAAATTGGCCCACTTCTCGTAGATATGTTCTTCTGGCAAGAATTGAATACCACAACCAATAATATGCACATCGGCATCAGAGTTGGTTAATTGTTGTTCCAGCCATTTCCACTGCGTTTCGCCTAGCATATCGCCCGATGGATCGGGTACGTTTTGTTTGTTTTCCTTCTTCAATGGGTCTCGGAAGTAGCGGCCATCTAATAGAATTACTTTTACCCGTTGGCCATTTGGGCCATATGTGTTTATGGAGTAAGCCCCTTCCTGCGTTCGTAATGGACTATTGGTGGGCACATCCAGAAAATCCAGCATAACCTGCTGGCTCTCTTTTCGTTTGGGATATTCTTTGCCACCATCATTAACTCCGTAATCGTGGTCATCCCAAACGCCAATGATCGGGGTGGATTGCCGTAATTGCTGATAAACAGGATTCGATTTTTGACGGGCATATTTAGCCCGCAGGGTATCCATGCTTTCCGAATCGCCATAAATATTGTCGCCCAGCCAAATCCAGATATCCGGTTTTTGCGCCACAATATCATCCCACAGTGGCTGAGGCCGTTTTTGGTCGCTGCATGAGCCAAAGGCGATAGTAGTAATGGGCTTCTGGATTGATGATGTAGCCGTTCCCGACTTCGGTGTACGGCATCCGGTTAGTACAATGCAGCCGAAGAGGAAAAGCGTAATAAGTTTTTTCATCGGAATGAGTTTGATGATTGATTCGGTAAAAGTAAAAAAGCGCTGCCGTTTCCCAGAGTAATTAAAGATTTGATAACTTTACCACCCTGAAGATTATCATCACATATCACTGACCTGCGCCGAAAGCTCCTATCTAGTAGGATAATGCTTTTCGGTATAGACTGCCCAACACGGGGCAGCGTTGACTCGTCCTATTTTTGGGGTGAGTTTTTGGTCATTTCTCAATCCTTATAATTCTCTACCGATGAAATTTCATCATTTCATCTCGGGCTTCCTATGCGTAGGTGTCGCCCTCATTTTGTCGTGTTCCAAAACGATTACTACAAACAAGCAGATCATGCAACAAGAAGCAATAAATAAATCCATCATCCGCGATTTCTACCGCCGGGCAGTTAGTCAGGGCGACCTCGATTTTGCGAAACAAATAATAGCAGACGAGTACATTCAACATAGTCCGATGGTTAAGCCAGGAAAAGAGGGACTTCTGGAAGCACTGGCCTACATGAAGCAAATGCCGAAACCAGCAAGTACCTCAACGCCTTTTCTGCGCCTAATTGCCGAAGGAGACTATGTTGTAACGAACATGAGTTTCGGTTGGGGTGATAAGCAGAAAGTCGTAGTTGACCTGTTCCGATTTCGAAACGGGCAGGTAACTGAGCATTGGGATGCTATTGAAGATCAGCCCGAAACAACCCGAAATGGTAACGCCATGATGGACGGCCCGTTGCCGATTGAGGATAACGGGCAGGTAGCAAACAACAAAGCCCTGGTGTCGGAGTTCTTTGAAAAGGTTTATATCAAGCGCCAACTAGAAGCACTTCCCGATTTTGTTGATGCTAACCTAATCCAGCACATTCCTGAAATTGAAAATGGCATCGCTGGATTAACAGCTTACTTCCATCAGACATCGGATCAATTTATCGTAGAGAAAGTAGCCCATGTTATTGGCGAAGGCGATTTTGTAGTCGTGCAAGCTGAGGGGAAAGTAGGTTCAAAGGCGGCTACGTTCTATACTATTTTCCGTTTGAATGACGGGAAAGTAGTTGAGCAGTGGGGAGTGAAGCAGATTGCTTTGTAGATAGAACTGGCGCGGGCATTTGCTCGCGCCTTTTATCTAGTCAGCATTCGCTGACTCTATTGGCTATTTAGGTGCCAGCGAATGCTGGCTAAATGAAAAGGCACGGGCAAATGCCCGCGCCAGCTTTTTACTCTTCCCAACTCCGCTTAATCCGACTCCCATTTTCCGAAGCTTCGGCGCGTATGTACATATCCACTTCCTGTTGTAGTTCTTCAACGTGTGAAATAATTCCCACCACCCGATTTTCAGCGCGTAACGCCTTTAGGGTTTTGAAGACCGTTTGCAGCGAATCTTTGTCCAGAGTACCAAACCCCTCGTCCAGAAAAAATAGATTCTGCTTCGCTTTGGTCAAATGCTGAATATTGTCAGACAGCGCCAGCGCCAGCGATAAAGCCGCCTGAAAGGTTTGACCACCCGACAGCGTTTTTACACTCCGGGTTTCGCCCCCGTTGAGGTAGTCGCGTACCTGAAAATTGTTTTTTTCATCTAGTTCAAGCTTCAGTTGACTATTAGTCAACTTGAAGAAACGATCATTAGCCGATTCGCAGAGGTTTTTCAAATAAACGGATGAAACATAGTTGACAAAGCCCTGCGCCCGAAACATTTCGTCCATTTTCTTCAAATCCTGCTTACGAAGATCTAACGCATCATACCGTTTCTGATGCTCCTGTTTCTGAGTCCATTGCTGTTTTAGCGTTGTCAGCACATTGGCCAGTCGCCCGAACTCTTTATTTAAACCGTCTTTTTGGTCTCGCAACAGCTTGAGTTGGCTTTGTACAGTTGCCAGCGCAGTTGGATCAAACGGGTGTTTGGCCAGCTCAATTTCCAAATCGGCGATTTGCTTCTCTAAACCAGCCCGTTTTTTGTCAAATTCACGAATGCGTTGCTTTTCCTGATCAATGTCCAGATTACTTTGCAGCACTTGTTCAACGACTTCACGAGTCATAGATTCCCTGACCAGATTTTGAGCAAGGGTCAATTCTACTGCCTGAATTTCCGTCTCCTGGTCGGTCAACTGCTTGCTCAGTTGCTGAAGTTGTTCCGCTAACGTTGCTCGTGATTTCTCGACATCCGATTTCTGCTTATCGGCTTCGTCAAAATTGGTCTTCGTTTGCTCGTAGGCTCGATTGAGAGCGCTTCGCAAATCACTAATCTGGCGCAAATCCCACTTCTCAACCTCAGAAAGACGGTAATAGGCAAGGGATTCAACTTCCCGTTTCAATTGGCCACTCAGACCAGCAATCGCTGTATCGAACTCATTCCGCTTTTTTTCCTCATCGCGCAATACAGTTTCGATATCCTCGATTTGTCGGCTCAACTCCCTAACGATCTTCTGCCCATCCTGAAGTTGCTTTTGCTGTTCGCTTTCCCGACGAATAGTACCCGTCAGGTCGTCTTCCTGGTTTTTGTCGAACTCATGCCAAATGAACTGATCTTCATGTTCGGTCAATTGACGGACTATTTCGGTGCGTTCCTGAATAAGCCGTTTGCTGTTATCTAAAGCTGTCCGAAGATCTTTGGCTAACCCTTCGATGAGCAATCGTAACGCAGTCGTATCATCAATACGCTGATTTACTTTGTTCAGTGCAGCTTCACTTTTCGATACCTCCTGCTGAATTAAATCGGCCTTCGATGTATCCTGAATAGCTTCGTGTCTGGCCGGATGGTGCTCGGAACCGCAAAGAGGGCAGGGGGCACCATCAGTCAGTGAATCGGCAAAATGGGCTAATTCCTGTTTTACGAATGCCTGCTGATAAACCTTTTCGCGGTCTTTACGAATGCCTTTTAGTTGTTCCAACGCGGTATCAATGTGCGCTGGCAATGTTTTCAAGGTAAACGAGGCCCACTCTTCAGGGAAACCTGTCAGCGCCTGGTCTTTTTGGTGTTTGATTTGCTCAATCGCTGTTTCGTACTCAACTAACTGTTTCTGTAAGTCATCAGCCTGCTTTTTCAGTGGCTTATAAACGGCAAACCATTTTTCTGCCTGATACAGACGTTCTAGTTGGGAGGGTTGTCCAAGCAAACGGTCGATAAGGGTCTGGTACGTTTGACGCTGTGTTTTTTGACTATCACACTCTTTCTTTTGTCGTTCAATTCGAGTCGCTAGTTGCTGACGATTGCGCGTCTGGAGTTCAATCGATTCCTGCAACGTTCGTAACTGCTGGACCGTGTCTAACTCATCGATCTGTTGTTGCAATTGGCCTCGACTTTCATAGGCTTTTTTCGTAGCCTCATAAACCGATTGAACACTAACTAACCGACTCTCTGTTAAGGCAAACTGCTTGGCTGCTTTAGTTTTCGCGTCAATCAGACCGGTTTGTTTATCCTGCAATTTTCGAAGCGCTATCAAATCGGCCTGAAACACAAGCCGACATGTTTCATATAAGGCAATCGTCTGCCGAAGCTGATTATAATTGATTTCCAGTGTTTGCAAACTTACTAATTCTCGCTGCACGCTTGCCAACTTCTGGCTTTGGGTTTGGGAATGCAACAGCTGTTGTTCATTGGGTTCCAACTGCTCTATTTCGAGTTCCTTTGCTCGAACAGCATCCATGCTGGAGGCAATATTTGCCTCGGCGTGTGTGATAGCCTCAGGCGTAACAGCTTCCAACGGACTTAATAATCCGCGAAGTTCGGCTAGTTGATCATCATTAGATTTGCTCAATTTCCCTATCCGTCCAGCCAGATCGTACTGTTCTAGTTTGAACAGCTGATTCATCATCTTAGTCCGCTCAGTGGGACTAAGTTCCAGAAATTCGCGAAACTGATTCTGAGGAATGATAATCGTACGCTTGAAATTCTCGTAATCCAGGCCCAGAATCTGCTTCGAGAGTACCGAAATATCCTCTTTTTCATTTCCGATTGGATGCCAGTCGTTTTCTTGGCGGACAAACATTCGCCGTTCGCCGGGGCCAATCTCGTGGTGTTTTTTCGGATGCCGTTTCGCTTCGTACGTGAACTTATATATATGCTGATCGGGGCCTGCCTGAAATTCGAAGTCAATAAGCAAATGCTTCGACTTCAGGTTCATCATATTATACTGTCGGTTATCTCGGCTATTTAGCCGCTCCGTTTCGCCATATAAGGCAAAGCTGATAGCTTCCAGCAGCGACGTTTTACCACTGCCCACTTTCCCGAAAATGCCAAACACACTCGATCCGGTCAGTTTCTGAAAGTCAATCTCCTGAAGATCCTGATACGAGTAGAGACCTTGAATGGATAATTTAATAGGTATCATTCAGGTTCAGTTGCTAAAATCTCTCGAAACAATTGCTGTAAGCGGCCATTAGGCTCTTGCCCTTTGTTTCGACTCTTGAAATAATTTGTAAATAGAGCTTCCATACTCTGCGTAAGATCAATAGCAGGTGTTGTTTCCTGCTCCGGCTCATCTACAATACGCACATCAGGAATAATGGTCACTAACGACTCATGCGCTTGCTGAAGCTGCCGACGTTCCTCGCTGGTCAGATACGTTGTAGTTTGCAGGGTAATTTCTGCGAAACAGTTCGGGTTTTCCTGAAGCCACTCAACGGCTTCGGTAACAAGTTTGAATTTTGGTCGTAATAAACGCTTACCTGCTTTAAGTGGAATCGGTGTAATAGTTACTGCCTGATTGGGTTCTGCATCAATCAAAACAACATACTTCTGTTGATCGGCTTCCGCAAAACTATAAGCCAAAGGGCTACTACTATATATAACAGGGCAAGG